>DAOTUZ010000196.1:0-12330 GCA_034437295.1 Anaerolineae bacterium
GGTATTGTGGCTGGATTCATCGCATTAGCGCTCGCCTCCCCCGCAGGCTTAGCCGGTTTCGGTGAAACCAAAGGGATTCTCACCGCCGACCATCTCGGAACCGCCGCAATCCTTGAAGCCATTCTCACCTTTATTCTCGTCACCACCGTTTATCAAGCGGCAGTTTATGGGAAAGCTGGAAATTTGGCCGGGGTAGCCATCGGCTTAAGCTTGGCCGCTTGTATCTTCGCTGGGGGCGTGTTTACTGGCGCTTCGCTAAACCCCGCGCGCACGCTTGGGCCGGCGCTGGCAGCAGGCGATTTCAGCTACGTGCCTATGTACCTGATCGGTATTTTTGCAGGTGGCATCGTCGCCGGTTTATTGAACGCCTATGTTCTGAAACCTTCCGATAAAGCATCCAGCTAGAAACCCAAAGGAAAGAGGTATCAAAAAAGGGGGATGAGTTTTACGCCCATCCCCCTTTTACCAAAACACAACCGCACAAGCCTATGTTTCAACCGTGCTGCGAATATGCAGTTCCTTCAACTGCTTCGGCTCTGCTGGCGAAGGCGCTCCCGCCATAATATCTGCGCCGGTTTGCGTTTTCGGGAAAGCCAGCACTTCGCGGATATTCGGTTCACCAGCCAGCACCATCACCAAACGGTCAATGCCCGATGCGATGCCGCCATGCGGCGGAACCCCATATTCAAAGGCTTCCAGCATATGCCCGAACTGCTCCCGCGCCGCTTCCATCGTCAAGCCGATCAACGGGAAGATTTTTTCCTGTATCTCCCTGTTGGCAATACGCACCGAACCGCCCGCTACTTCAAGGCCATTACAGGCCAGATCGTACTGCGATCCACGTGCTGCGCCGGGATCAGTATCCAGCAGCGGTAAATCTTCTGGCAGCGGCATCGTGAACATATGCTGCGAAGGATCCCAACGGTTCTCTTCCTCATTCCAGTAGAACATCGGAAAATCAATAATCCAGCCAAAAGCCAGCACTTCAGGATCGGCCAGATTGAGTTCCTGCGCAATATGCCGTCGCAGCAAATCCGTAATCGCCCATACAGTTTCGCGCTGATCCGAAAGGAACAGCAGCAGGTCGCCGCCCTCGCTGTCGGTGCGCTCAACGATTTCTAACACCTGATCAACCGTAAAATATTTCCCAATCGGCCCCTTCACTTCATCATTTTCTGATTCCGGAAGCGCCACCCATGCCAGCCCTTTTGCGCCAGCAGAACGGGCAATCGTCTCTAATTCTTCAGTCAGTTTCCGTAAAGCTGTGCCGCTGCGTTTCGCCATCCCCGGCGCGCGCAGCACTTTTACCGGTTTGCCTTCGGCGGCGTTGCTCACAAAAACCGGAAACGCGCTCTTTCCGGCAATATCCGTAATATCTACCGCCGCAAGGTCATAGCGCAGATCGGGCTTATCCGAGCCATATTTTTCCATCGCATCGTAATAGCGAATACGCGGGAACGGCTTAAACATGGGCGTTTTGCCAACCACATTCTCGGCAATCTCAATCATCAAGGCTTCAATCAGCCCGATAATATCGTCACGCTGCACAAAGCTCATTTCAAGGTCAAGCTGCGTGAATTCAGGCTGGCGGTCGCCGCGCAAATCCTCATCACGGAAGCAGCGGGCAATCTGGAAATAACGCTCATATCCGGCCACCATCAACAGTTGTTTTAACTGCTGCGGGCTTTGCGGCAGCGCATAGAAATTCCCCGGCATCAAACGGCTTGGAACCAGAAAATCGCGCGCGCCTTCAGGCGTCGTTTTGAACAAGATCGGAGTCTCAATCTCAACAAAACCCTGCTTATCCAGAAAATCACGAATGTATTTGACCACCTTATGCCGCAGTACAAGGTTATTCTGCATCCGCTGGCGGCGAAGGTCTAAATAGCGGTAGCGCATACGGGTGGTTTCATCCACCTTAGCGTCTTGATTGATGTAGAACGGCGGCGTTTTTGAGGGGTTCAGCAGCACAATTTCCCGCGCCACCACCTCCACCCCACCCGTAGATAGCTGCGGGTTAGTCGTACCTTCTGGGCGAAGGCGCACTTCCCCAACAACTTGAGCCACATACTCGCTGCGCAGTTTTTCCGCAGCGCTGTGCGCCTGCTCATTTTCCTGCTCATCTACCACAATCTGCGTGATTCCCCATCGGTCGCGTAAGTCAATAAAAATAACCCCGCCCTGATCGCGGCGAATATTCACCCAACCAGCGAGTGTAACGGTTTGGCCGCTGTGTTCTGGGCGCAGTTCGCCACAGTTGTGAGTCTTCAACATGTTCTGCCCTCAGTGTGCAGTCGTTTATAAATCTTAGGAGTCTTGGCTAGGATAGCATGAGCATCAGGCAAAATAAAGCGTGGTAAATGCAGTTGAAATAATTCTTCACCAATATATAAAACGCCAGAGGCTGAATGGATCAACCTCCGGCGTTTCTAGAGCAGCATGATTATTTTTCTACAGCAGCTATTTACGCCGCCCGCACATAGCTGTGAGAAAGCTGGCGGTCAATCATGCGAGCGATATACGGGTACTGGTAATCACGCCCGTTGTAAACCTCAACCGCCGCAATTGCCCCGAACACACCAGCAGCGAATGGCAGCGCGGCGCCCACTACGAAGAACGCAACGCCTATAATTAGCCACAATGGAAGCAAAACCACGCCGACCAGCACCAGCAGCGAAAGCGCCGCTATCGCCAGCCCTAATCCCCATAGAATGCCGCCTACCACCAGAAGCGCAGTCACGCCCACCGTCGCGAAGAGTTGCAGCACAAAAGCTTGCAGCGCGTGAAAAGCAACAAAATCCGATTTCTGCCGGAAGGCGAAATAAATCACCAGCGGGATGAACAGCGACACCACCGAAACCATGCCAATAGAGATAAATCCGCCAATCAGCGTAAGCCAGATGCTGGCATGGGCTACCGACGCCCACAACCGCTCATCATGACTCACGTTCATCGTGCTGTAGCTCATCGGCACAAACGGCCGCTTACCCTTCACCGCATCGCTGGGAAAACGCAGAGGCGTGCTGCCCGAATGGCGCTTCGGTTTTTCGCCCTCCACTCTGGATGGGCGGTACCGCTGCTCATATTCGCTCACCACATCGTCAGAATGATCGAAGTCGGCAGGGTTAGCAGCAGACAACCGCGACACCCGCGCTTCTTCACCGGAAGTTACCGCCGCATTTATATCGGCATGATCGGCAGAATTAGAAACATCACCTTCATTGAACGGGTCAAATTCAAACCCGGCATCATTCTGGTTGAAATCACTGCCACTTGATCCGTCTGTCATGACTGCCCCTCGCTAAGTCTTGGAAACTCAGTAAACTATGCGCTGTGATACTGGATATGTATACGCGGCCATTGGCGAAAAGTTGCGAGTATTTCAAGTGATGCATCAGGTTCAGCATTTTTTCTCCGCAGAATTTACGTTCAGCAAGCGGATGCTGGGCATCCTGTTCATCTTAGGCGGCATTTTCGGCTTCGTCGGCATCCTAATGATTGACATTCTGGATGTCGGGCGTGAAGGCGGCATTGGCCCTGCCCAAAAGTTGGCGCTTGGCGGCTGTATTGCGCTAACCCTTCTAGGGCTAACCCTTCTGCCTTTAGGGAAAGCGCCCGCATGAGCAATAATATTGCCCTGAAAACTGCCGAGAATACTCAATCCAACTCTGGACTTGTCGCCATCAGCCGCATCTTAATTGGCGCGGCGCTGGTCATCCTGTTCGGCTATCTGCTGATCTATATCGCCTTTGCCGTTAACCTGATACAGTTCCCCTTCGATTACGATCAGGGCGAAGGCTTTGAACTCGTAGATACCATCATGTTCAGTCAGGGCGAATGGCCTTATCAGGATACCGACGCTTACCCGTTCTACAGCAGCAATTACCCGCCCCTATTTCACCTGATCGCCGCGCCCTTCGTTTGGCTGTTCGGGCCGGCCTACTGGTACGGGCGGCTGCTCGGCTTTTTGGGGACGCTGGTCACAGCTTCGGCCATCGGCTATGCCGTATACCGTGAAGGCGGTCATAAAGGCATCGCCGCGCTTTCAGGGTTAGCCTTTTTAGCCTCAAATACCGTGTTTCACATCGGGCCGCTGTTCCGCCAGCACATGACCATGGTGATGTTTGAAACGTTAGCCGTAGTCGTGCTGGCGCATGCCACCGAGATTCGTGATCCCCGCCGCCGCCGTCTCGTCCTCATCACCGGTCTCGCGCTCATTCTATGCGCCGGCTACACCAAACAGCTCGCCTATGCTACGGCTGCTGCCGCGCTCATCTTCCTCTTTATCCGCAGCCCCCGTACTGGCCTCCTGTGTGGCATCGGTTTTGCCGCAATCTTCGGCGCCATCTTCGTATTTTTGAACGCTGCAACCGGCGGCCAGTGGTGGCTGCAAACCATCTCCGCCAACGTGAATGAGTTCTATCCCGATCAGACCATTGGCCTCTATCGCCTCTGGTTTAGCCTGCATGGTTTCCTGATCGTCCCCGCAGTGTTATGGGTGCTGTACGAACTCTACTTTAGCCGGCTTTCCATCTATACACTCTGGTTCATCGCCGCGGTTGCCAATGCCGCGCTTTCAGGGAAATGGGGCGCTGGCGATAGCTACTTTGCGACGGCCATCGCCGCAACCTGCATCTTAAGCGGCATCTTTGCCGCCCGCACAGTGAAACGCGCATGGCAGTTTCCGCAAAATTTCTATGCGCGTTTCCTCATCAATCCGCTGCGTCATTTATCGCCCATCATCTACAGCGCCGGCCTCATCCTCATTCCCCTGCTCTATATCGGCTATGCCGCCGCAACCTTAAAAATGCCAACGCAGGGCGCTGTCTTTGAGCCGCTCGCCAGAATCCTGAACCTAACGCCAAATGCCGACAACGCCTTTTACGACTCTGCCGGGCGTATCGCTGGCGGCTATGCAGACATCGGGCATTTCACCACCGCGCAAGACATTGAAAATGGTTGGCATATCGTTCAGCGCGTGCGCGAAGCCGAAGGCGATGTCCTCAGCGAAGAAGCCGCGTTCAATCTATTGGCGGGTAAGCCCGTGATCACCAACCCTACCCAACTGCTCAATCTCTGGCTGAATGACCAGTGGGACAGCGCCGCACTAGTACAAATGATTGAAAATCAAGATTTTGGCCTGATCGTGCTTCGCGCCCAGTTCTATCCCACCGATGTCCTCATCGCCATTGGCAATAACTATCAGCAGATTGAAACCATCCACATGAACGGCTTTGATTATCTGCTGCTCGCGCCGAATCCAACCTAGACAATCGCCCTCATTTTGGCATCGTCACGGTTCACCCTATAATTTCGCTGTTAGCCATCTAAAAGAGTGCCGCTATGACCACGCTGTATGTAACCCACCCCCGTTGTGCAGAGCATGATCTCCCCTTTCACCCCGAACATGCCGGGCGTATTCGCGCCGTCTGGAAGCGTATCGGGGAATCCGGCTTACTGGAGCGAGTTCAAGCCGTTGAAGCGGAGCCGGCCAGCGAAGCGCAAATTTTGGCCGTGCATGATGCCGATTACCTGAAGGCGCTGCAAGCATCCGCGCAGCAGGGGCAAACGCTGCATCTCGATTCGGATACCTACATAAACCCTCAATCCTATGAGATCAGCCGGCTTTCAGCGGGGGGCGTCGTGCTTGCCGCCGATCATGTCGTCACAGGCAAAGCCGATAACGCATTCGTCGTCACCCGGCCACCCGGCCATCATGCCGTTCGCCAGCGCGGAATGGGTTTTTGCCTGCTGAACAACGTCGCCATCGGGGCGCAGGCCATGATCGACGCGCACGGGTTAGAGCGCATCCTCATCGTAGATTACGACGTGCATCACGGTAACGGCACCGAAGCGATCTTTTATGATCGCCCCGATGTACTGTTCATCTCTACCCATCAATATCCCCTCTACCCGATGACCGGCGCCGTGAAAGATACCGGTATCGGCAGGGGCGAAGGCTGTACGCTCAACCTGCCCATGCCCAAAAACTGCGGGGATCAGCGCTACATTGAGGTGTTCGATCAGGTGATCATCCCCGCCGCGCGCCGCTACCGCCCGCAGCTCATTCTAGTTTCAGCGGGCTACGATGCCCATTGGGCTGACCCACTGGCGCAAATGCGATTAACCCTCAACGGATTCGCTGAATTAGGGCAGCGCTTGAAAGCCCTTGCGGGCGAGCTTTGCGGCGGAAAAATCGTATTTGTCATGGAAGGGGGCTATTACGTGGAGGCGCTGGCCTATGGCATGGTCAATGTCGGGCATATCCTATTAGGGGAAACGCCCGTTGATCCGCTTGGTGAGCCGGATGATAGCATACCCGAACCATCATTAACCGCGCTCATTGAGCAGGTGCAGCGCATTCACAACCTATAGTCTGCGCTAACCCTACTAATCCAGATGCGACTTCATGCGCTTAACCACGGCCAGAATAGTCCAAATTAACAGAGTCGCGCAAATCGCCAGAAACCACGCGCCAACGCCAACGGCCATCCCCAGCGCCGCCGTCGTCCAGATGCTGGCGGCAGTGGTTAGCCCCTGTACCCGCGTGCCGTATTTGAGGATTGCGCCCGCGCCCAAAAAGCCTAACCCCGGCAAAATCTGCGATGCCACGCGCCCCGGATCGCCATGCCCAAAGGCGTGAATAGAGAGTGACGTAAACAGGCACGATCCCAATCCAATTAGCATGTGCGTCCGTAAACCTGCATCAAGATGCTTGCGTTCACGATCCACGCCGATTAACATGGCTAAAACTGCAGCCAGAATAAGTTGTAACGCAGTTATAAATTGATCTTCAAGCGTCATGCCCACAGCTTAGCCTGCCTGTTCGATTCCGCGTCGCAGCGTTTCCAATTCCTTCAAATATTCGTCTAGCTTATGCGCTTGTATCTCGTTTCGCTGAGCCAACGTATCCAACCGGCTGAAGATTGGCAGCAGCACCTGTTTACCATACAGTGTTAGCCGCGAGCGTTCTCGCCGTGTCAGGTCATCCAGCGCCTGATCATAGGTTTGCTCAATTTTATCAACTTGCGCGTTAAAACTCTGTTTCGCCCCCGCGCTGATGCGGCGATAATAGCGATACGCGATAACCCCACCCACAAGCGCCACTGGCGCCCCCACCACAAACGCTGGAATCGCCAACGGAGCCGCCGCCGCCGCGCCGCCCAGTAACGGGCCGGGAGCAGCAAGCGCAGCAATAGTCGCCAACACGCCGGCAATCGAAGCCGCCGCGCTCATCGTAAAACCATTCAAATTCCCGCGAAAAGTCGTTTCCATTTCACTGAGCACGCGCCCGCTGGAATACGAGCGCATTTCCGCTTCAGCCGTCCGAATCGCATCTTGCAGCGCCTCGCGCTGTTCAGCATAAACGCTTGCATCCAGCCCGGAAATTTCAGATTCCAACGTCTCTTGAAGCTGATTCAGCCGCCCGATCACGCTGCGCCAATATAATCGGCTCTGATCAATCAACGTATTCACATACTGCTGAGTCGCATCTTGAATCTCGGTGATCCCATTGCCAATCACCGTGTTCTGAAATTCCTGCTGAAGCTTCTCGCGGTTCGTGCCGCGCCCAATCTTTTTAAGCGACATGTTCTGCGAGAGGAAATTGAGACCCCGCAGGCGAATCCCTTCAAAAATCTGATCTACGGCAGATCGTGCCAGCTTCAACTGGCTGTTAAGGCCATCTGACTGCTGCCCTAATTCAGATTCGACATCGCGCACGCGCAAACGATCCGCCTTGATCAGATCCACTTTCTCTCGCGCCTGTTCGCGATAAGCGCGCACCATCCGTTCCACCGTATCAATCTGAGCGATCAATTTTTGCCGCGCAGGTGGCGCGCTGCTAAAAATGCCGCGCAAATGGGCGCGTATGGCATCCACGCCGCCAGTATCCACACCCGAAGTGCTGTTCAGCGATTCCTTGGCCGAAATCAGGAACAACAGCGGTTTCAAGTCAAGAAGTTCTTCAACTTGCCGCTCCACAAAACGCCGCACTTCTACTCGTTCTTGCGGCGTCAAAAGATCCGCCTGATTCACGACTAGAACAACCTTTTTACCGTAGCTTTTTGCCAGTTCAAGGTACAATCGTTCCGTTTCCGCAAGCGCGCGCTTGGCCGAAATCACAAAAATGACCAGATCGCTGCGATGCAAGAATGACTTGGCTGTGCGCTCATGGCGCTGAAATACCGATCCTGTCCCCGGCGTATCGACTAAGGCAACCCCTGGCGCCCCCGTATTCGGGTGCGTCCACTCGCGGATTTCACCGTCTTTCAGTGATGGTGTGAGCGAACGAGACTCCCCGTACTTGATCAGTTCAATCGCTTCAGTGGTAGGCGTAATGCCTGTTGGCAGCAGCGCATCCCCCAGAAGCGCATTCACCATGCTGCTTTTGCCGGCATTAAACTCACCAATGACCACCACCAGAAAGAACATATCGCGCAAATCATTTGAGATTTCCAGCAGTCGCTGTTTATCGTTTGCTGCCCCGTCGCCAAAATCGCCTAAAGTATCAGCAATATCGGCAAACAGGCGTATTTCCGCCTCCCGCAAAGCCGCCAGAGTACCTTCGGCAGACGTTCGAGCAGCAGCAATTTCCTTCATCGGCAGCGGCGATTCTTCATCAGCATTCGCAGTTTTCAGCTCATCAGGAATGGTCATGGTAGATCATTTCATGCGCGTTAATGCGCCCTCAATCTCGACAATCTTGGTGCCAATGTCAGTCAAATCTTGTAACTGCTTACTCAACACAGACGTTTGTGCCTCAACTAGCCGCGTCAGCGGCGCTACGGCATCTCGCCGCAGTTGCATGCCATAGCTCACCTGTTTATTAGCCGCTTTTTTGAGCACATCACTAAATGCATTTCCGGTTTGTTTCATGCGGCTAGAAAACTGATTCGCGATGATCAGCCCTCTTAAAATCCAACCAGCAGCGCCCAGCAGCGCCAGTACCACAACGCCCAGCAGTAAATACAACCACAATGACGGCGCTTCCGCCGTAGTAGGCTGCGCCAGCGCCAGTAAAACGCCGATCAATACGAGTATCGTCTCGTAAGCTGCGAAAAACACATTCGCTGATTGAACAGATTTCTCGCTGTTTTCGGGAAGTTCTTTGCGGGCTTTGGCCTCTAGCGCATCTAATAATGGGACGGCTTCCTGTAATGCGCTTCGATCATATTTCGCCGGTGATTGAACTTTACCGATAATTTTCTCGCTCACAGAAGCCGGCAAATCATTCTGTTCCTGCTCTGCATACTTAACCAGATTATCCACATCTTGCAGGTCTTTACCCTCAAGGCGCGGCCCTAATCCGGAAGAAATTCCGCGCAATTCGCTCAATGGTTCATCAAACTTGCTGGCGTCAAGCGCCGTGCGGATTGCCGATGTTGACCCGATCAGGCGGCGCAGGTTGGTAATCTCGCCAACACCTCTGAAAAATGCGCGCGGAATTTGCGAGATACCAAAACTGGCGCGTACAGCATCGCTGCCTCTGCTTCCCGCCAGCTCAAATTTTCGGGTTACTTCGGCAATCACTTCATCAACAATGCGATCATCTTCACGCAGGAATCCGCCTAGCTGGCGCTCAATATTCTCGCTAATGGACTGATACTTATCCAGCGCTGATTGTCCTGATCGCACCTGCTCCAGCGCCGATTGATGCACATTCCCGGCAATTTGCAGCGGGGTTTGCAGTTTTTGCCGCAAACGCGCCACATCGCCAACCTGTTGATTCAGGTATTGATCGAACCGATTTAACCCGCTCTTTTCCCACAATACCGCGTCAAGCGATCCGTCAGGCTGGCGTGCCGCCAATCCCATTCGGGCAGAGGTAAGCCAAATTTCAGGCTTGTACCCTAGCTGCGTGCGGCTTTGGTCAGCTACATATTCAACAACTTTTTCTGTTTCTTCATCCGTCAGCAAATCGGCCTGATTAAGCACGATGATCACCGTCTTACCATATTCCTTGAGCAGCTGAAGATATTTCAAATTGGCGGCGGTCATCGCTTGCGTCGCTAGCATAATCAACAAGACAGCATCGCTGCGATGCAAAAAGCGGCGTGTTTGTTCTTCATGCTCGGTAAAGATGCTCTCTAGTCCGGGTGTGTCTACAAAGCTGACGCGATTCAGCAGTTCGGACGGGTAAAAAACCGTGTCAAATTCGCCAGAGCGCATACGCTGCGAATTTTCGCCCCAGCGCAGCATGGTAATTCGGTCAGTGGTAGGCGTAATACCCATGGGCAGCAGATCATGGGTACCAAGCAGCGCATTGATCAGACTAGATTTCCCTGAACTAAAGGGGCCAACAAATACCATTAAATACGGCGTATCGGCGTGGAAAAGCGCATCCCGAAGTTGAACAAGGCGGTCTTCGCTAAGGCCATCCACCGCCGGAGCCACTTCAAGCATGCGCGTAATCAGTTCATGTTCCTGCCGCCGAATCGACTCGTATTGGGTCACAAGCTTTGTTGCCTGCTTCTCGGCGATCAATTAGGCATCCTTCTTTCAAATGGCTATACTCTCAGGATAATACGCGCGCCAGTGCATCGCAATACTGGTTTAGCGTATAGTAGGGCTAACGCCCACTCAGCGCCCCTACCCTATCGCTATTTACTCGTGAAAGGGTAGCAGTAGAATTTTTGCTCACGCAGCCTATTGACGTTGGTCTATGATGGCATATTCCCCATGCAAATAAGTTCTTCCCCCCAATCAGATCAGCACAATGATGCGCTTAACCTGACGCTGGCGCTTGACCAGATTCGGGATTCCGTTGGCGTACCCGAAAGCGCAGCGCAAATGTTCAGTGACATTTTGCGCTTACTGGTACAACACTTTGATGCCGCTGGCGGCGCGCTCATCTTGCTTGAAGAGTATGGCAGTGAACCCGAAGCCGTGATCATTGACAATCTTGAGCAAGGCGAAGCGCTGGATTTGTGTCGTGCTGCGATGACGCAAGAAAAACCAGCGGTCATTGACAATCCATATTGGGAAAATGCAATCGGCACAAAAATTGCGATGCGTAATCAGTCGCTTGGCGGCATGATACTGGTAAGCCGCCAGCAGAATTTTACCGAACGTTCATTACAACTGCTGGAAATTGCTGAAAAACAGATCGATTCAGCCATCGTACAGGCGCGCACGCTCTGGAAACTGGCACAGCGTGAACGCGAACTAAATGCGCTGTATATGGTTTCGCAGCTTTGCATTCAATACGAGAGCCAGGAAAGTTTTCTGAATGCGCTGGCGCAGTATCTCGCAGATGATTTTAATGCTGATCTGGTGCTGATTACCGCGCCTGTCGCAAACCAGAGCAGTATCAGAAGCGTTGTAAATCATCGTAAGCTAACCCCAGAAGCGCTGATGAAAATTGCTGACGATGCAGCCGCAATCAAGACAGCGCAAATTTTGCCGATACCGCCCGGCCAAACCGAGCTGCTGCTGCTGGCTGCCCCACTGAATGAGGGAACGTTGCAAGATGGCGATGTGATTATTGGAAGGGATGCGTGGTTCACCACCGGAGATCAGCGGCTTATTACGGCGGTAGTGGCACAGCTAGATATCGCGCTGACTCAGTTTACCCGAATAAACACCCCTCTATCCCTGCCAGTACAGCCTATTTCGGAAATTGAACGCGCACCCCTTGATCATACTGTGCGCTATCAGGATAACCAACTCTATTGCGATGAAATCAACCTCTCCCAAATCGCGATACAGCATGGCACACCCGCTTATGTTTACAGCCTGAAGCGCGTGATTGAAAACTATGGCGCACTTCATACAGCCTTACCGGACGCGGAGATTCACTTTAGCGTAAAATCCAACAACAACCCTGATATTCTACGGGCGTTAATCGCCGCTGGAGCGGGGGTTGATACCGTCAGCGCGGGCGAAATTCACTTAGCGCGGGCAGCAGGCGCTAAGGCCAACGATATTGTATTTGCCGGCGTTGGTAAAACTATTGGCGAGCTTTATTATGCGATTTCACGCAATATCGGCTGGATAAATATTGAAAATTCAACCGAAGTTGCCGCCGTAAATGCCGTTGCCGCCGAACACGGCTGTACGGTTCGGGTGGCCTTGCGCTATAACCCCGATGTAACTGCCAACACCAACAAACGCATTGCTACGGGGCATCATGCGGCTAAATTTGGGCTAACAGAAGCCGACATACGCCAAATTCTCGATAACAGCGACCAGTATCCCCACATCAGCTTTGAGGGGCTGCATATTCATATTGGCAGCCAGCTTGGCGATACGCTTGCGACGCAGCAAGCGTTGGAAAACACGCTGAAACTCGCAAAAGCCTATCCATCTATCAACACGCTCAATCTTGGC
>DAOTUZ010000197.1:0-29447 GCA_034437295.1 Anaerolineae bacterium
CACATCGTCAACGATTGGCATTCATCATTCCTTTCTTATGGAAGCGGCAGCACGCCAATCGGCGGGTCGGCAATCGTGCCAGCACAGGACGGGTTGGTCTCGGTGCGCCAGACGAGCGCGTTGCTCCCCGGCAGGCGCGGTGGTGGCGTGGGGCGGGTCGTTGGGTCGAGCATGAACGTCACCCGATCCGGTGCTGTGCCGTAGGGAATGAACGCCGCGAGCATGAATATCCCCGTCGCGCCTGGCGCGAGACTGACCGCTTCATAGGTCACGGTCAGCCCAGCATCCACAGCCGCGTCGGACGATGCGCCCCATGTCCCGGTCGTGCCGCCTACAAGCTGACTGATGTAGCTCTGGTAGGCGGAGAACACGTCATAGGTTCCGCCGCTCAGATTGCGAATCTCGATCTGCCACACCGCGACCGTGCGCCCAGTAGGTATATTGACCGTGTAAATGTTGAGCAGCCGGAACCGCGCCGACTGCGGACTGCGGGTGAAGACCGCGTCACCGCGATAGAATGCGGCGGGCGGGCGTATCGCATACGGCGTGACGGTCGGCGGCGGCAGCGCGGTCGGGAACGGCACGAACGTCGGGTAGCCGGGAATCGGCACCAGCGTCGGCAGCGGGACGGGCGTGTTGTAGATCGGTGTCGGGCAGACATATATGGGCGCGCCGGTGATCCCGGTCAGTGTCCCGGTACAGGCAAGCGCCGCCAGCGCCAGCATGAGCAGGCACAAAATGATGGGTTTCATGGAATCAGTCCTGGTTGGTTGCCGGGGGTGAGCAGGAGCGTGAAAGCGGGTGCGGTCGTGCTGTTCCCGCCGCGCTGAAGCTGCCACGTCTCGCCGAAGTACGGCACGACGATCTGCGCCGGCGCGTCAGTCACGATCTCGAACGCCACATAGCCGCGTGCGTCGGTGAAACTACTGGCGATTACGCGGTTGGTGTTTACCTCGACCACGCGCACGGAAATGCCTGCCACGCCTTCTGCGGGATCTACGGTGCGGTTGCCGTTCTCGTCGTAGGCAATCACGACTTCAGCCGTAATCACGCGCGGCGGGACGGGTGTGCCGGTCGGCTGCACCGTCGGCGGCGCGCCGACCAATTCGATCCGCGCGGCGGGCTGCGGCGATGGTGTGGGTGTATGGGTGACGAGCGGCGGCGGGAGGATGAGCGTATTTGCATCGCCGCGCCAGACATGAATCGCGTCCAGTCCAACGACGTAGCCCTCGCTGGCGTTGTTCTTCTGCCCGACGGCGCGAATCTCCAGGCGGTGCGTGCCTTCCCCGACGAAGTACACGTTCGTCGTCGGAAACGCCAGTTCATCCGCGTAAGCGTCGATGGTCTCCAGCACAGCCCCATTGACCACGACCTCGAACATGCCCATGTTCTGCGCGGCGACGTAGCGCACACGCAGCGCTGCACCCTCGAACATGAACGACGCAGTGTCGTAAGCACCTTCCGTGCGGTGGTACTGCCCCCGGCTGGCGAACTGGGAGAGACGGGGTGTCCAGGTGGGCGCGTAGCTCACCGTTGGATAATCGGACTCGAAGGCATACCAGCCGATGAACGGCGGCGCAGTGTCGGTCGCATCGGGCAGCGGTTCGACGGGCTGCGGCGGTTCGTACAGCACGGTCAAGCCATACGGCAGATCGGTTGGTTGCGGTGGCATGACCACGCCCGGCATCACGACCGAGAACTCCAGCACGCGCGCGCTCAGCGTCGGAAATGCTGTCGGTCGCGGCGTACCGGTCGGCGCGCTGGTCGCTGTCGCGGTGAAGGTCAGCGTGAACGTCGGCGACAAAGTTGGGAATGGTGTATACGTCGGTGTGACCGACGGCAGTACCATCAGGGTGGGAATTACGGTGTCGTCCGCACTCGTCTGAGCGCGAAACAGGAAAAAGGCGGCACTCCACGCCGTCAGGCAGAGCGCCGCCAGAACGGGCAGCAGCATTCGTCGCATATCGTCACTCCGGTTTGGCTTACGCTGGTTTCAGCGTAACAAAGCGACTTTCTGCGAGGGCTGTACGATTCCGGTTCAGGGTTGGGAAGATTCCGGTTGGCGGTGGGAAGATTCCGGTTCAGTCCGAAAAGCCGGTGAAGCCTTCAGCAGCAGCTCTGCTGACCAGATGCGCGGTCGTCGAAGCGCCAAACCGCACACGCATTTTCTCCGTCACCCAATACACACGCCGACGATCCACCTGCATCCGCACGGCGATCTCGCCCGCTGTGCAGCCGCTTGCCAGCAGGCGCAGAACCGAGCGTGCCTCAGCATCGAGCTGCCAGTCGCGGTTATTGCCCTGCATCGTGATCAGATATTCGGCGTTGGCAGTTGGAGAGAGATAAGGGCGCTCACGCAGCACCGTCTCTATCGCTGTTAGCAGGCAGGTCGCCAGGTCGTCTCCCGCTGCCAGGTAGCCGCATACACCCAGAGCGAACAGATCACGAATGATCAGTCCGTCCGTCGAGGTTCCCATCACGATGATTCGAGCGGCGGGCGCAGCACGAATCAGGCTTTCTGCCAGTGCCAGCGTATCGAACAGCGGATCGAAGTGATCACCGAGCAGCACCACATCCGGTTGAAGCTCCCGTGCCAGCTTGAGCATGTCATGTCCATTTTCGGTGGTTCTGAAAACAGTGTCGGCGCGTTTCCCAATTAGGCTCTCCGCGCCGACGACCGTCAGACTGCTGCTGTCTCCGATGAGGATATAGGTCGCCATTCCTTTTGTCCTCGAAACCTTTCCTTCACAGCGTATCACGAGCGGCAGCGGGCGGGATGGGAAAATGTGACATTCGCGCGTCAAAATTTGGACATCAGGATGGCAATAATTCCCATCGTTGCATACAACAATTTCCTTTACTTCTTAGGCGGAAGCAGCTTGCGCTGATGCGCCGTATCGACGAGCTGCGCCACGTTCTGAGCGTCGAAGACCTTGCACATCTTTTCGATGGATCGGTAGATGACCTTCTTGTCCACGCCGATATGTGCGGCGATTTCTTTCGGCTGGAGTCCTTCGGTCGAGAGGATGAGTACATCGAGGTCGCGCTGGGTAACAGCGCGTGGAAGCGTCGGTTGCTGATCCATCATCTGCGACACGCGCGGTGAAATCGTTGTCCCGCCCGATGCCGCCATGTGAATGGCAGCCGCCAGAGTGCCTTCCAGATCATCGTCCTTGTGCAGAATGCCTCGCGCGCCAATCTGGAGCATGAGCTGCAGCAGACTCACGGTTGGTCTCTGGGCGATCATGACGATTGCCACGCCAGGATGTACATCCATCAACTTCTTCAGTTCTTTGGTCAGGCTGCTACCATGCGGCAGCGAGTCATCGATGACGAGGACACGGACTGTGTTCTCCCTCATGAATATGCTTGCTTCTGCGAAGCTGTTGAAACTGCCCGCGATGGCGATTTTGCTGTCGGACTGCGCGATGAGCTGTTGAATTCCTCCACGAATGATCCCGCTCGTGGAGACGATGACGACCTGGGTCGCGGCCATGCTCTTCCTCCTTCTGCACTAACGTATTTTGTTCTCGTGACTGAACGAAGACCATGAGAACGGATGGTCTATGCCGGAATGTCATTGTATTACAAAAAGCCAACCTAAAGTCAAGCCATGTGCGTTAGAACTTTCCTACTTTCGTAGAACAGGCGTTTCTTCTCTTGCAAACTGTCACTTTTTGACATTGGCATGGGAAAAATGGACAGCGCGGGAAAAATTGCCATGCCAATGTCCACTTTTGCCAGAACAAATGTCCCAGAATCCCGTTCTGCGCCACGCACTTTCAGCTACGCTGGTCGCACAACCAGTCACCAGGAGCACACACATGAATCGAGATGTCCCATTCACGGCGAAGATCGCCTTCCGACTGCCCCAGTCGCTGTATGACAAGCTGGCATTGTGGGCAGAGCAGGACGACCGCCCGCTCGCCAACCTGATCTATACGCTAGTCAGACAGGCAGTAACCGAACACGAGCGGGAAATTCGGGATGTAGAAATGCAGAAGGAGATGAGCTGATGATGACCTGTGAACCGACTACCGATCTGCGCGACCTACTAGAGGAGTATCTCGGCAAGCCGCTCGCCGCCAGTACACATGCCGCATTGTGGCGCTGCCCTGCCTGCCCTCCTGAGCGTCATGCGCTGCTGATGGTCTCGGCGGACGAGTACAAGTGTCTGAGCGGGTATCCGTGCGATGGCGGTGCAGATGAATGGATGCGCTCAGTAGTTCCAGAACCGGATGAACCGTTCCTGACTGGAGTGATGGCATGAGTGCTGAAGCATCCACAGCGACAACCACCACAGAACCGGACGCGATGATGAAACGAGTTTTCAAAGTCGCTGAGATCATCGAGCGCAATCATCAGAATGGTGAACGTAAGCAGAATTTTCTCAAGAAAGCGGCAGAAAAATTGGAGGAGCGAGAAATCGAGTATCGTGAGGGCAGAGGTCAACTACGGTATCCATGATCGAGGTCCTTTGAAATGCCCTACGAGAAACGCAAAAAGAGTACACCGAACCCACCACAACCAGGGTGGGCGGTGTACTTACGCACCAGTAGCGATGAGAATCAGAAACCGGAAATGTCGCGCGCTCGTCAGAAATTTACGATTGAGAAAAACGTGCTTGAACGGTCATCGATGCCGGTTTTCGATGAATACATCGATGTACTTACCGGAAAAACGCCAAATCGCGCAGGCTATCAGCGACTACTGGCGGATGCACGGCTCGGCAAATTCTCCCATGTCATTGTTGAACGTGCCGACCGTTTTGGGCGCAACGATACAGAGGCACTGCGCGCGATTGATGAGCTTCACGAGTTCGGTGTTTCCGTTCGCTTTGCCAATCAACCTGATCTCGATCCGCAAGACCCGGACGACCGGGTAATTGTCGCCCTTTCATTCACACTAGCACGGCGCGAGTCCACGTTGCTCGGTATTCGCGTCAAGGGGGGATTGCAGGCAAAGCGTGCGAGCGGCGGTTTTCCGAATTATGCGCCCGACGGTTATATCAATGTTGAAGGGAAAGTGACTGGGGAAGCGAAGAAACTGACGGGACGACATGAAACATGGATCGAGCAGGACCCGGAACGTGCGCCGATAATTCGCTATGCGTTCGACCTGCTGCTGCAAGACAAACTCACTCTGGAAGGGATTGCCGAAGAACTGCACGCGCGCGGCTATCGGTACAAAAGTGGTCGTCCCTTTGTTGAACTGACTACAACCGGACAGCGCAAAGTCAATACCAACACCCTGTCGTCTATTTTTCACAATTGGGCATACGCGGGCTGGCTAACCAGTAAGGCAGGTAATTTGCCACCGAAGTCGGTTCGTGGAAACTGGCAACCAATCGTCACGACAGAGGAATTCGAGCGTGGATTAGCCATCCTTGAAAAGCGCCATCAGCATCGGGTTGTGCGCCGGAAGCATGATTATCTGCTCAAGGGGTTCATCTACTATGACTATCAGGACGAACGCGGACTGGTCAAGCTGACCGGATCGACATCGAATGCCAGTCGATCCGGTGGCGGAACGCCGTACTATTGTGTGCCACGCAGCAGCATCAACTTTCAATGCTGCGACATCGACGATCAGATTGCACATGAACTCTTGTGTATCCAAGTCGATCCCGATCACATTGCGGCAATTCGGGCGCATTACACGCAGGACTTGGCTGAAGTCCTAGGGCATTTACGTCCCGACGAGCGGCAGCGACTCGAATCGGCACTGAAGGCGATTGACGAAGAGGAGGCAAGGTCTTTACGGTTGTATGCGGCTGGAAAAATCACGGAAGCAATCTGGGATAGTGTGTGGCGTGAATGGCAGGATCGGCGCAACACCATCCGTGCCAGCCTAGAGGCATTACAACATCAGAGCGAAACGCACATTACAAATCTCGACACCGCCCTTGCAATTATTGCTCAAGTCGGGATCGTGTATAATGCGCTTACGCGCAATGACCAGAAAGAACTGTTACACCAGATGGTCGAGCGGGTTGTTGTCAACCCGGCAGGAAAGGTGAAGCTAGACCTGCGCGCGCCGTTTGCATATCTGAACGACATATCTGATCAGGTACGCGGCGGCAAGGTAAGAGGGACTTCACGCAGCAGACAAACGAAAACCGGCAGCGCATTGGCTGCCGGTTTACGAGAAACCCAATGTTCGGATTGGGTCTTAAGCTGCGGGGAGAACAGGATTCGAACCTGCGATACAAGGTTACCCCCGTATAACCGCTTAGCAGGCGGCCCCATTCGACCACTCTGGCATCTCCCCAGTTGCCAAACTTGCCAGCGGAGGGAGTGGGATTCGAACCCACGGTGCCGCAAGGCGACACGGTGGTTTTCAAGACCACTGCCTTAAACCGCTCGGCCATCCCTCCAAAGGACGAGAGGCAGTATAGCATATGCAGATTCGGGGGTCAATCCTCGTGCTCATGCGTGATTTGTGCTGGCTGGTTGAAATATGACGGAGGCGTGTAGGCGAAGTATCATTTCCAGCTACCTATAAAAATATTCTTCCTAGAGGATACTGATGCAGCAGTTATTTGAGAACGTTTTTTTACTTGAAGGTGAAGTAGGTGGCAGACCTTTGCAACTGATCTATCTTCAGGGGGCAGATGCTTCACTTCTATTAGATACTGGATGTGCTGATGATCCTGAGCGGTTTATTCTGGCAGAAATACGTGAGGCTTGGGGCGATCCTGCCGCTTTGCGGTGGATTATTAATTCACATACTGATCTGGATCATATTGGTGGCAATCATGCTATGAGGCAGGCTGCGCCTCAAGCGGTGTTGGCTTGCGGCGATGCAGATCGCGCTGCCTGTTCTGATCCGGCGATCTTATTCAGAGTGCGCTATGATGCTTATCGCCAGAATCATGGTATTTTCTATGAGGGAGAAGGGCGAGATTGGATTGTCCAGCAAAGCGGCCAGCGCACACCTGTTGATGTGACTTTCACACACGGCGAACATCTTCGACTGAGTGATGAATGGTATGTTGAGATTGTTGCGCTGCCAGGGCATGCGAAAGGGCATATCGGGCTTTTAGATCGCAAAAACAACGCGCTTTATGGAGGCGATGCAATCCATGGCGCAGTGTATCTTGGATTGGATGGAACCCCGAAAATGCCACCGACATATCTCCATGTTGACGATTATCTTCATACGATTGATTTTATCGATCACTTGCCTATCGAGATTTATGTTGGCTGCCATTGGCCGGTGAAGCGAGGCGTTGAAATTGCCGCCTTTTGTGCTGAGTCGCGTGATTTTGTGCATCGGACAGATGCCCTGATGCGCGAAGCATTGACTCGTGATTGGTTAACGCTTCGCGATCTGTGTTTAGAGCTTGCGCCCCAACTGGGAAACTGGGAACATACGCCAGCCGTCGATCTGGAACTTGTGTATGCGCTAAATGGACATTTGGAGAACCTGATTCGTGAAGGGCGTTTGGATGTGCGCCTGCGCGGTGATATTCAAGAATATACGCTGGTGATGACATGAGCCGTTTTGATGTCACCGCTATTGGCGAAACGATGCTGCGCTTGAGCGTTCCGTCAGGCGGGCGGCTTGAAGCAGCAGCGAGTTTAGATGTAGTGGTGGGGGGGGCGGAAAGTAATGTGCTGGCGGCGCTATCCCGCCTAGAAAGATCGTGTGGATATTGTACAGCCCTGCCGGATAACCTTTTGGGACGGCGCGCTGCTAATGCGCTGCGTGAAACTGGAATCGATTTACAGATGGTGCAGTGGAAACCGCGTGGCAGAGTAGGGCTGTATTTTATTGAGTTTGCCGAGCCACCCCGTTCTATTCAGGTTATCTATGATCGCGCCGATTCTTGTACTGCCAATTTGCGGATAGATGATATTCCGCTGGATGCGCTGTGTAACTCCCGACTTCTACACATTACCGGTATCACGCTCGGTGTGTCGGCTAGTTTGCGTGAGGCGACGCGACTGATATTTCAACGAGCGCGAGAAATGGGCGCTGCCTTGAGCTTTGACGTGAATTATCGCTCACGTTTATGGCCGGTGGATGAAGCTGCCCCAATATTGCAGGAATTTGCAAATGGGGTAGATATTCTCTTTTGCAAAGAAGCAGATGCCCGGCTTATTTTTGGTTGTGAGGGCAGCAGTCACGAAATTATCCGCGAACTTGCCGGAAAGACGGGTGCGCTAACAGTTGTGATGACGGTTGGAGAACTTGGTGTCTATGCGTTGCAGTCAGGGCAGGTGCTGTATCAACCCGCAATGCCGGTGACGATAGTTGATAGAATTGGCGCGGGCGATGCGCTGGCCGCCGGAATTTTACACGGCTGGCTGAATGGAGATTTGCCCCGGGGAATGCAGTATGGAACGGCAATGGCGGCGCTGGTGATGGGGCAGTTTGGCGATATGCTGCGAACAAACACCGCTGAAGTTGAGCGTCTCCTGAGCGCGCCGCAACCACACATTCAACGCTGACCAAACCAACGGTATAATATCCCTGCGAATAGGGTTCATAATTTATGGATTTATCGAATATGCTGCTGACGTTTGGCATGGTTGCCTACGTTGGCATTGCTATATTTGCCGCTAACAACGAAGCTCTCAATCCAGATGCGCCGCGACTTTCACGCCCCCTGCTTCTTGGCATACTGATCGCAATGTTATTATTTGCCATGCTGATGCTGCAGGCGGCTCTCTTTACAAATCTTGACACGCCAGAAGAATTTGGCGTAAATAGGCTGCCTGAGGTTGATTTGACGGCGGCATTAGTCAATCTGGTTATCACTGGTTTCATGTGCCTAGTTGGTGTGTGGTGCTTGTGGTCAATACGACCACGCCGAGCGCTTAAGCGTTTATTGGGTGCTGGCGCCGCTTACGATCCAGAATCTCCAGTGCATACTGCCGCGATTATCTTGACGCTGGCGCTGCTGGTCTATACGGTGGGCAACCTGATCGTTGGCGGCGGGCTAAGTGGCCTTGCCGAAGAGATGCTTGAGAGCGGCGGGGTGGGCATTGGTGAAACGCTGCTAAATCAGGTGCTATGGGTGCTGGCAGCGGGTTTAGGCGTTGGCTTATTTATCCGAAGAACGCCAACCGTGGCTGCGGCGCGCCTAGGGCTGCGCTGGCCGACGTTTTCAGATGTGATTCTTGGCGTAATGACGGGTCTTTTGATGTATTTCGGCATCATTGCGCTTACCGCAATCTGGTTTGCCGCAGTTACCCCTGAGCAACTGGAGCAGCAAACAGCCGTCTCACAAATTTTGACACAATCTTTCAATACGCTGCCTATTGCGCTGTTGATCAGCATTGCAGTAGCGGTTGGCGAGGAAATATTCTTTCGCGGCGCTTTACAGCCCGTTTTTGGCTTGTGGTTAACGGCATTGTTTTTCACCGCGCTGCATACTCAATATACATTTACCCCGGCATCAGTCGGTATTTTCTTTGTTTCACTGGTGTTAGGCTTTTTACGCCGCCGCACCAGCACGTCGGGGACGATCATTGCTCACTTTGCCTACAATTTCGTGCAGTTGGCAGTAGCCATTCTGGCAGCATCTTTTCTGGGGGGGCAATGAGACGGAGAAGATTGATAAACTGGTGCATGACAACTTTGCTGCTGGCCGCCATTCCAGCGCTCGCGCAGGATAATCATGTGACTAGCACCGCACAGGCTGCAACAGAAAGCATTCGTACGCTCGCGGTGATGCCGGTGCTACCCACGCTTACTGATACGCCCACGCTGGCACCCCCAACCGTTGTGCCAACTCAACCGCCAACCCGCGTGCCAACTACAACCCCACAGATTACAGGCGAGCTTATCGCAGATACAGGCGCGAGCATTATCTTTCCTGATGCTATTGAGTTCTTTTCAAGCTTGACAGAATCGGCTGATGCTGGCACGCCGGTGCGGTTGGAAATTGTGGGGGAAAGTCTTAGCGAGCCGGTGGTTATTGATGGGACGGCAGCAGATTTTCAAGCTGAAGATGATGCGGCGCGGTTGGTCTATCGCTGGCAGTTGGAGCTAGAAAACGCGCCGGCATTATTTGACACCATAACCTATCACTGGGTTATCGGGACGGATGATGCGGCTAGTGGCGAGGTGAAATTTACCGATTCACGTGCAGAATGGATTGCCCAAAGCATCGCTGATGGCGGGTTGCTGCTCATGCACAGCGGGCGGCAGCGCTCGCGACTGTCGTCTAATTTAGAGCAGCTTTATCGCCTCTTGCAGGATTTAACCGGCGAAAGCCCCCGATTTCAATTCATGATCTATGAGGATGGGTTGCAGCCTGCTTGCCCGGAAGATGTTGGGATTTGCCGGGAGGATGTTTATTCGAGTATATACCGCCGCAGCGGATATGTGCCGGTTCTCGCTTCTGAGGCGCTAGAATCGGATCTCGCCCGATTGATGATTATGGGATTTTATGCGCCGAACTGGGCTGATGCAAATGTGCCAGATTGGTGGTTAGAAGGGCTAAGCCGTTTCTTGCTGCCTATGGCAATGCCGCAAATGTTGATCGCTTCACAAACTGCGGAGCGTGCAGGGCAAACCTTTACACTCGAAGAAATGCTGATGCGCCCGGAAGAGCCAATAAGCCGTGGACAGTGGGATGCGCAGGCTTATGGCATGGTGATGTATGTACTGAATGCTATCGGGCGTGATGGTCTTTTTGCACTTGCTGAAATACCTGAATCAACATTTGCAGAGTCATATGTGTTGGCTACCGGGCAGGATATCAATACCCTCATACCGGGATGGGCGCGCTGGATATTTTCGGGGAATGCGCCTGCTGTATACGGGATCACGCCGTATATGGCCGATACGCCGATACCTTCGGCTACGCTGACGCCTACATTGACCTGGACATTAAGCCCGACGCCGACGCTAACGGCAACACCGACGCCGACGCCAACACCGGACTTGCGGACACAGACGGAACCGCCGACGATTACGCCGATGCCTTCGGTAACAGATAGCCCGCCCACGGCAACGCCACGCCCCATAACTGCGCTTTTGACGCCAGAGCCGCAGGCTTCTGATGGCGCATCAATAGACGAGTCAGACATACGCGCAATTGTTGGAGGCACTCTGGTACTGCTGATCGCAGTACTGATCGCCTTGTTTGCCCTGAGTATGCGCCGGAAATGAGGCGTAAGAAGTGAGCGATCATGATTGACCTTTATACGTTAAATAAGCAGGCATTGGAAAAGCTGATCGCTGAGTGGGGCGACTCGCGTTTTCGCGCCGACCAGATATGGAACTGGTTATATGAACATCGGGTAGGTACGTTTGCCGAGATGACCAATCTGCCCTCCGGCTTACGCCAACGATTAGAGGCAGAAACACGTTTAGGCTCTCTGGAATTAGAGGACGAACAGGCTAGCCATGATGGCACGGTGAAGCGATTATACCGCTTGCATGACGGGCAGTTCGTGGAAGCGGTTTTGATGGAATATGACGATGACCGCCGCACGGCATGTATTTCAACGCAGGCGGGCTGCGCGATGGGCTGTGTGTTTTGCGCGACCGGCCAGATGGGCTTTGCCCGTAATTTGACCGCTGACGAGATTTTTGAGCAGGCGATGCTTTACGCACGCGATCTTGCGGCGCGGGGCGAACGCCTGAGTAATGTCGTGTTCATGGGTATGGGCGAACCATTTCACAACTACGCGGGTTCAATTGCCGCTGTGCGACGTTTAATGAGCGATTTGGGGCTAGGTGCGCGCCATATCACCGTGAGCACAGTGGGCTTAGTCCCGATGATCCGGCAGTTTGCTGATGAAGGATTACAGGTGAAACTTGCGATCAGCCTGCATGCAGCTACCGATAAAGAACGGAGCGCGCTACTGCCGATCAACCGTAGGTATCCGCTGGAAGAACTGCTCGCCGCCTGCCGCTATTACACCCAAAAATCAGGGCGGCGTATTTCCTTTGAATGGACGCTGATAGAGGGTGAAAACGATACGCGGGAACAGGCCGAAAAATTAGGACAGCTCTTAGGTGGCCTGAACTGCCATGTGAATGTGATTCCGCTGAATCCTACGACAGGGTATGGTGGGCATCCTTCGGCGCAAGGGCGTATCCAAACCTTTGTTGATATTTTAGGTGAATATGGTATCCCGGCGACGGTGCGAATACGCCGGGGGATTGATATTGATGCCGGATGCGGCCAACTAAAAGCGACTGTTCTGAAGCGCCGTTCTACGCGCACTCCATCAGAGGATGCGCTGCCCGAATAAACTGGCGATAAGGTCTACTGCGACCTGCGCGGTGCGATTGTGATTATCGAGAATCGGGTTGATTTCGACAATATCGAGTGAGCGCACGCGACCATCATCGGCTAGCATTTCCATTAGCAAATGTGCTTCGCGCAGAGTAAGCCCTCCTGAAACAGGCGTGCCAACGCCTTCAGCTACTTGTGGGTCAAGCGAGTCCATATCAAAACTGATGTGTAGGGCATCACAGCCGGACAGCGCATTTAAGATTCCGCGGACAACAGATGCCATGCCATTTTCGTCAATATCGCGCATGGTGCGGATCAAAGCGCCACTGGCGGCCATATTGACTTTTTCCGAGACATCCAGATCGCGGACGCCGAGATAAGCAAATTGTGATGCGCTTAAAGGCTCCGATCTGAGCATCAACGGAGAAGGGCAAAGCCCAACTAGCGACGAAACCACCATGCCATGTACATTGCCGGAAGGGGTGGTGAACGGCGTATTGAAATCGCCGTGCGCGTCCACCCACAACACGCCAACATTTGGGGCAACATCGGCGGCGGCGGATACACTGCCCAATGAAATGCTGTGATCTCCACCTAAGATGATGGTTGTTTCGCCCGCACGAAGTGACTCGCGCACTTGTTGGTAAACATCGGTGCAAACAGCAACAATGGATTGAACATTGTGTGCCAGACCGTCTATCGGCTCGTCGTCAATTTCCTCAATTACGGGCGCGTAAATGTTGCCGCCGTCGGTCACTGTGTAACCGAGGGATTCAAGTTTGTTTTGCAGCCCTGCATAGCGTACAGCCGACGGCCCCATGTCCACACCGCGGCGGCGCTGACCGAGATCCATAGGAACGCCATAAATACGGATGGGGGAAAGTGTTTTTGTTGGCATCATGAAAATGCTCCAGAACTAATCTGTAAGTTTTGCAATTCGGCGGCCACCGATGACCAGTAGGATACTCAAGAGATACAAGGTTAATAACGGCCCCATGACTAGCATCATGTTCACCGGATCGATGGTGGGGGTAATAAGCGCCGCGGCAACGGCTGCACCGACAATCGCGACCCGCCAGTTTTTCAAGAGTACACTCGCCTGAACCAAGCCCAGCAGTGAGAGTACGAAGAATATAAGGGGGGTTTCGAATGCCGCACCCATCCAGAACAAGAGCGCAGTGACAAAGCCAAGATAGCGCTCTGCCGTCCACTGAGGATTAAACAGGTCAGGCATGAAATTATCAAAAAAACCGATAGCCGGGGGAATTAAAATGAACCACGTGAACAGGACGCCGACGATAAAGAGCAGGAAGATGGCGGGGAGCGCCGTAAGCAGGTAGCGGCGTTCTTTATGGGTTAGACCCGGCAGTATGAACATCAACAGCTGATAGGTGATAACGGGAACCGCGAGGATGCCCCCCACCATGAGCGCCACACGGAAAAACGAGACTACCGCATCGGTGGGGCCGAGCGCGATAAACTGATTTTCGGAGCCGTAAGGCTGGCGCAAGATATCGAGCACTTGCGGCGCAACCAGCATTCCAAAGGCAAAACCGACAGCGACGGCAATCGCCGTTTTTACTGCCCGTGACCGAAGCTCATTGAGATGATCAAGCAGCGACATGCGTAATTCTTGAGCATCTGGCTCGGGTGGGGTGGCGGGCTGAAGGGTCGGCGGCGGACGATTCTTCAAGTGCTGCGTCATGGCGATTAGGATTCTTGCTCGGAAGTGGTTGTACCTGCGCCGCGAAGCCGAGATAATATCTCTGGCATATCAGCTAGAGAGCCGAGCACGCCATTGACAAAGCCGGGCGATCCGTCACTGCCAAATAATTTTGCCAGCTCTACTGCTTCGTCAATGGCGACGCCAGTGGGGGTGCGGCCATCAACGCCAAATTCAAAGATGGCGATGCGTAGGATGTTGCGGTCTATGATTGCAACCTGATCTAATGGGAATTCCGGGGCAAGCATCTGAATGATGGAATCAATTGAGGTTTGATTCTCGCTGACCCCAACCGCGATCCACTGAATGTGTTCACGAACAGCCTCTGTAGGCTGGCGTTCATCTAAATGACGTGCAAGGATAAACGGCGCAAGGTGATGGCCGCTGTCTGCCTCATAAAGCACTTGCAGAGCGACGCGGCGCGCCATACTGCGATCATCCCCTGAAGGGATATCGGTGATATCAAAATCCTCAGAATCGAGGCCGGGTGAACGCTGCACCATACTAAATATTGCCCTTCATTTTGCTGGATCAAGTGTACAGCAAGCCGTTCTCTTTGACTACGCCGCGATAAAGAATGCGCCAACCCGTCTCAATCTGGCGCGCCTGTTAACTGACGATTTTCGGCAGTTGATAGGACTGGAAGCTCATCCCCCGCGCCGGCTTCCATTTCCGCTACGAAGAAGTCAACATACCACTGATTCAAGCCAGCGCATAATTCTGCACTAATCAGAAAGATTGACGCGATCAGGTATGCCCAGAACAGCAGAATGATGCCGGTTGCCAGTGTGCCGTAAACGAACTGATAATTGGCAACATTAGCAAGATACCAGCCGAAACCAAATTTAGCGATTTCCCAGAGTAGAGCGCCGAAGAGGGCGGCCGGCCAGATAGCGTCCCAATGTACTTGCCTCACTGGAACATAACGGAAAAGTAAGATGAAGATGAGCAAGTTTAAGCCGATGGGTAGAAACAATGCCCCGATAGTTAGCCAGAAGCTATCTTGCGAAAATACTAAGGATGAAAACAGCCGGATCACTGCTGAGCTAAGAAACGAAAGCAGCAAGAGGCCGAGCAGTCCAATCGCCATGATCATGGCGGTTACCCTTGCCCGCCAGATGTTGCGTACCGGGGTCTGGAAGATCCTATCAATTGAACCGGTAATGCCTGAAAATAAACCCAGCCCTGACCAGCCAAGACCGATAATCGCAATTATGGTGAAAGAGCTACTCTGTTCCAGCGCCTGCTGAACGTTAATTTGAACTGCGAGAAGCGCTTCGGTGGCTGACGGAGGAAGTAGTGCGGCCAACCCTAGCGCAATTTGCCTTTCGGTCAAAGCCGGGCCGATCAGGCGGCTAAATCCGATAGCTATCAGCAAGATCAGCGGAAATAGTGAGAACAGCGCATAATAGGCTAGGGAGGATGCGCGTGTTCCGCCGTGTGCCATGAAATTCAGCACCGCGTGATAAAAGACAGATGGCAGCATTTGAGTGGCGGGGCTAAAGCTGCTCCAACGCCGAAGGAAGCGATTGCGCTGTGCTAGGACGCGCTTAATGAGCCTGTAGCGTAATGGGGCTTTTTCGGATTTTGCCATTCAGAACCTTAAAAATGAATGTCCTTCATCGCCGCCTACTGTAACATAGGTTACACTCATAACATACATGGATGATTACCGACTACGAGGCTCAAGAATGAACATCGACATACAAGAAATTATAGGCTTACTTGGTCCCGGCAGCGGCGATTTAGTTTGGAATATCATGCTTTATGCCATATTTATTTTGGCGCTGATTTCGCTGTTGGTGATGCCAGATAAAAACTTGCTCCCTACGCTGTTAATTGCGGGGGTGATGTTGGTTGCAATCGTAGCGAAGTTAAGCCTTTCAGTTGGATTTGGTCAGAAGCCGATTCTCAAAGAGTGCGAATTTGGCATGCTGGTGATCAATGTGATGATGTTCGTTTTTCCTCTACTTTCCGCAGGCATCATTCGCGCAAAGAAGAAGGCGAAGGTGGTAATCCCGCTTATTTTGTGTGCGATTGCTGGATTCCTATTCTTCTTCATGTACTGGCTACTGGTGCAAAACGTACAATGCCCAACGTGGGCATAAGGCGATTTGTTTAGCGGACGGGCGCTAATTTTCTTGCTCTACTGACCATGTGACGCCATCTGTCCAGACATGTACCGTGCCGGACGAGGTTGAGTAGACGGGTATTTCGCCAAGGAAAGATAGCATCTGCGGAGAGGGATCATCACGGTGATTTGTGGCGCTGTGTTGAATGATGGCGGCTTGAGGCCGCAGTGCTGCCATGACCTGTTGATTGAGCGCTCTCTCGGAGGCAGGGTGGGGTACCTGTATGATAGTTGCCGCAGTCAAAAGACCTTCTTCCGCATAACGTGTCAGGGAATCGCTGGAGAGATCGCCGGGGAGCAGTATAGAGACGTCTCTATAGGTGATGCGTAAGGCTAAAGCTGAATTGTCAAGGCCGTCCCCAAGTGATGGTGTTTCTGGCGGATTGAACGCTTGAATAGATACGCCGTCGCTCAATGTGATAGTATTTCCGGCTTGAAGCGGCTGAATACGCTCGCTGGCTAGCATCAGAAGTGACTGCCATGCGTCATCGAGGTTAGGCTGCCCGTTGGTGAACAGGACATCGAAGTTATAGCGGTTTAATACATCGGGCAGCGCACCAAAATTCCGGGTATCGGGCTGCGTAGCGAACACCACCTCAATCTGCTGATCGTGAAATGGCAATCTGTCTCCGATGGCCGTGAGCAAACGCGAGGGTAGCTCTCCACCATCGAGCAGCATATGCGCGCCATCCGGCGTTTGCAGCAGCACCGCATTTTTACCTTCCATATCTAGAAACCAGATATGAAGGCTGCCGTCAGGGCGGCTCCGAAGGTCTGCGCCCATAAGCACGAGGATGCAAATTGCAGCGAACGCAGCAGCTGAATAAACGGCGCGTGACCTAAGCATCGTAGTGAAACCTTGAAACCATACTGGTTGAGCAGCGGACATGATACTCCAGCCTATCCAGACGATGAAGTATAAGGCAATAAGCGCGGGGCTGACACTGATGGAGATTTCCGCAAACGGTAGATTTGCGGCTGTGCGAGCGACATTTGCAGTCCAGGTTAGCAGTATGCTGGCACACCAGAACCAGAGTTGGGCAAAGGCCGGAAAAAGGCCGATTGTGAGCAAACCTAAGATACCGAATAACATGATGGCGGGCTGTACAGGAACGACCAGCAGGTTGGTGATCGGGGCGATCAGCGAAATGGTGCCGAAATACAGGGCGATAATGGGCAGCGCGGCGACCTGTGCGGCGAGGGTGGCCGCTAGTGGCTCAATGAGCAGCGTTCCGGGGATCGTAAGCCCGGAAGGCAGGCATTTTACTAAGTGGTGTAGCCGTGCGGCAATTGGCGCGGCGAACTGCGAGAGTGCTAGTACCGTGAAGAAACTTAGCTGCCAGCCGACATCCCATAAGGCGTGTGGATCAATGATGGTCAGTACAATCAGCGAAAAAGCTAAAGAAGCGGGGATGAACGTTTTTCGTCGCAGCGCTGTGCCTGCGATGAGCAGCATGCTCATGAATGCTGCACGCAGAACAGCGACGCTTGCGCCGGCCAGAAGGGCGTAGATTAAGACAGCGGCAATAGCGAGCGCGGCTGCGGGGATACGCGGTACCCGCAAGCGGTTTAGGGCGGCTTGAACGGCTGATGCAACCACAATCATATTGAAACCGCTTACCGCAAGAACGTGGGCAATGCCCGCAGCGCCAAATGCGTCGCTGATGGACGAGGCAATACCGTTTTCATCTCCAAAAAGAATAGCGATGAGCAGTCCGGCTGACGGTTCAGGAAGTGCTGCGTTGATCGCATCACGTGCCGTGATTCTGAATTGACTGAGGGCCGTCGAAAAGCCGGACGCAGGCGGAGCGATAGATTCGATGGCGGTGTCGGTGAGGATGCCAGTCATTCCCTGCCGCTGAAGATAATCGGCATACGAGAACCGATCAGCGACGAACGGGCTGATCAGGCGGCCGGTGGCGCGAATCTGCTCCCCCTGTGATACCTGCGTTGAAAGTGGGGCGCGAACGAGCACTGCGCCAGAGATTGGAGTGCTGCCGCCTTCCTGCAAGACAGATTCGACATTCAGCCGGAATTGATAACGATTTTCTGTAAGCTGTGGCGCTTCAGCGACGATGCCTTCTAGCGTTAACCCGCCCGAATCGTTCAATTCGGCAAGGGCAGTATTCACAGGGATTAGAGAGAACCGAATTCCGGCTAATGCAGCGGCGGCGACAGCCAGCAGCAGCCAGCGGCGGCCACCGCGAAGCAGGAAGATGCCGGTAGTGGCGGCGATGATCGCAGTGATAAGCCAGAGTACAAGGGAAAACAGGGGAAAGGCCGCAGCGAGCAGAAGGCCGAAAGCCCAGCCAGAGGCTAAATAAACGAGCCTCATTCGCGCTAACCCGCGGCAATACAAAACACGGCAGCGGATAGGCTGCCGTGTTGAACCATTCGGGTCGGATTATTCAGCTTCTTTGGTTGCGGCGCTGTTGGGTACATCAAATGCACTACGCGCATATTGCGATGCTTGCACCGGAGCGTTGGCGCGGCTGATTGAAGCGGGCTTGCTGTTGGTCGCAACTTTATTAATGCCATTACGAACAACGCCAAGCACTTTAGTGAGCTGGTTTTCGAGGTCGGAAAGCTGATCCAAAATATACTGATCGGCATCATGCGTCACTTCTTCAGCTTCCTGACGCGCTTCCTCAACAATATTGACTGCCTGACTTTTTGCTGCCTGTACTGTGGCTTCGCGCTCAACTAATTGATCGCCATGTTCGCGGGCAATTTGCAGCAGGCGGGCGGATTCTTCATTGGCCTGTGCCAGAATGCGATCGCGCTGCCCAAGCACGCGCGCTGCTTTTTCGATCTCTTCTGGGATCGAAATACGCATCTGGTCAATAATTTCCAATGCGCGTTCTTCGTCAACCATCGTCAATTTGCTGAAGGGCAGATGGCGGCCTTCATCAATTAGTTCTTCTAGGCGGTCAACCAGATGTTGAATGTCCATTGAGCGCTGCTCCTATGCCTCGTTTCAGCCAAACGAAATGGCTATTTTTAGCCATCCTTGATAGCGGCGAAACGCAACTTCAATGCTTCTGCCACGTGGGGAGGAACCATTGAAGAAACATCTCCGCCTAGCTCCGCAATTTCTCTAATTGTGCTTGAGCTTATCGCAATTTGATTCTCATCCGTCATAATGCTGACGGTTTCGATTTCAGGCGCAAGCCGTTTGTTAGCAAGCCCCATCCGAAATTCAAACTCGAAATCGGAAAAAACCCGCAGCCCGCGCACAATAACGCGCGCGCCCACAACTTTAGCATAGTCTACTGTAAATCCAGAGAATTTCGCAACGTATACATTCGGAATATGCTGAAGTGAGTTTGCCGCTAGTTCGAGGCGAGAATCGGCATCGAAGAGCAGATTTTTGCGCGGCAAGTCATAGATACCGACGATCACTTCATCAAATATCCGCGCGGCGCGTTCGGCAATATCAATATGACCGTTGTGAATCGGATCGAATGAACCAGGATAAAGGGCTTTGACCGGCATTTACTTACTCCATGGTATGGTTAGCTAAGGTCACTGCGTTCATCCCGAAGCATTTTTACGCGCTGCGCTAGCAAATGGTGCTGCGGCAGCGAAAGAGTGTTGTCTTCCTCATAAATTGTACGCGCTTCTCGCTGCGCCAGCTCAACTAATTCTGGCGTCATTACTTCCATTAACTGGAACACCGGTTGGCCGCTTTGACGGGTGCCGACTAAATCGCCGGGGCCGCGCAACTGCCAGTCAATTTCAGCGAGCTTAAAGCCATCACTGGTCTGTTCCAGCGCGCGAAGGCGATTTTGAGCGAGCGGCTGGCTCGAATCATTGATGAGGAAGCAGAATGATTCCAGACCGCCACGCCCAACACGCCCCCTGAATTGATGTAATGAGGCCAGCCCGAAGCGATTGGCGCCATTAATGACGATTACGCTGGCATTGGGAATATCAACACCAACCTCTGCAACCGAGGTGGTGACCAGCAGATCAAATTCGTGGTTACGGAAAGCAGTCATGACAGCATCTTTTTCAAGAGGTTTCATGCGCCCGTGTAGTAAACCAACACGATAATGGAAATAGACCTGTTTTAGTTGCTCAAAGGCTTCGATAGCGGATTCTGCCTCGATAGATTCTGAGGCTTCAACCAGCGGATAGACGATAAAGGCCTGCTGGCCTTCGTCCAACCGCGCCTTGACAAAATCATGCACCCGTTCCAGCGCCGCCTGATCAACCATGCGCGTTTTCACGGGAACGCGGCCGGGGGGCATTTCGTTGATGACTGAAAGATCCAGATCGGCATAAAGGGTGAGCGCCAGCGTGCGCGGGATGGGCGTAGCGGTCATGACCAGCAGATGGGGATTTTGCCCTTTGCCACGCAGCAAGCCGCGCTGTTCTACGCCAAAACGATGCTGCTCATCAATAACTGCGAAACCAAGGCTGGCGAAATTAACACCCTGCTGAATGAGCGCGTGGGTGCCAATGATTACGTGGATACTGCCATTCGCTAACCCCTCATAAATTGCATCACGCTGAGATTGAGGTGTGGAGCCGGTGAGTAAGGCGACATTGGGCTTGTGCTCGAAGGGTACTGCCGCCAGCGCCCGACCAATGGACTGGAAATGTTGTTCAGCAAGAATGCCCGTTGGCACCATAATTGCGGATTGTTTGCCGTTCAAAAAGGCGACAGCCGCGGCGGTAATGGCAACCGCAGTTTTTCCGCTGCCAACATCGCCCTGCAGCAGGCGATTCATCGGCACGTTACGAGAAATGTCGGCGCGAATATCGGTGATAACTTTTTGCTGTGCGCTGGTGAGTTCATAAGGGAACATTGCAGAAACTAGCGTGCGCAAATCTTCATCGCTGACATGGAGTGGATACGCCGGATCGGACTGCCATACGCGGCGATTATCAAGAATGGCAAGCTGCATGAGCAGCAACTCGTCAAAGACGAAGCGCCGCCGCGCATGGTACAGATGATCCGGGCTTTCGGGAAAATGTAGATTGCGATAACTCCATCCAAGATCGCCCAGTTCGGCGCGATCCAGCGTGGAGATGGGTACATAATCTGGCACCTGCTCCGACCAGTATTCGACCGTTCGCTTCATCAGCTTGCGAAGGCTTTTCCCGTTTAAGCCTTCGGTCAGCGGGTAAACCGGCACAATGCCGATGGATTTCAGATCGTCAACATCCAGCGAATCCCAGTCGGGATTAGCCAGTTGAATGCGCCCACGGAATTCGGTGGTATCGCCGTGTAAAACCAACTGTGCGCCGGGGCGAATGGCCTGCATCAGGTAATGCTGGCTGAAGAAGGTGACGCCGATGCTGGCTGAACCGTCATCAACTACCATGAAAAAATCTTTGCGTCCGCGCTGACCGATACGCACTTCGGTGTGTTTAACGGTGCCGATGACAGTCACCGTTTTGCCGGTTTCAAGGCGGCTGATCAGGCTGATTTGCGTATAGTCGTCGTAACGGCGGGGCAGGAAGGTGAGCAGGTCGTTGATGGTGTTAATACCCAGACGCTGCAACATTTCTTCTTTAGAAGGGCCAACGCCGCGAACAACATCTACACTTGAATTTAACCCGCGCAGCAAGTCAGATGCTTCGTCAGGCGTCATTTCCCGGCGCGGCGTGCGCGGTGGTCGGGCGAGACGGGGCGTTTCCGGAAGATCGGGTTTTGCCGCGCCGCTGCGAAATTCTAACGTGTCAAGACTGCTAAAATCGCCGCCCTCACCCTCTGAATGCCCGCGTTGGCTTCCGCCTTTCGGCCCCTGTCGATTCTGATTTTGATCGCGCTTCTGCGTGTTGGGCTGATTTTGCTTCTGGCGCTGCTCTTCGCGTGGCTGCTGCGTCCCGTGTTTGTTATCTTCATTGCGATTACGGCTGTCGTTACGCTCGCGTGGTGGCGGGCTATTTGCTGGAAGGGGCTGCGGTTGTGATTCTGGAGGCGGATTCGCCTGCATACGCTGCGACCAGACAGCCGCTGCTTCGATTGATTCCGGCGGGGCGGCGACGCGGCCCGTGATACGCCCCATCATGTATTCAACGGAACTATTACGGCTATCACGAGCTGGTTCCGCTTCGTAGCGCTGTAGTATTGATGAGAGTTCATCCACCAGCGCATGATGTTCCGGCTTACGCGCCTGCGTATGAGCCTGCTCTGCCCAGCGAATGCTAAAGGCAGACAGACCGCCATCTACGGCGGTATTTTGAAAGCCTTTTTCACGTTCAAGTTTTAGGATTTTGACGAGAGTTTCAAGTGCAGATGGCATAAGTAAAAGCTAACTCTTCCATGAAGCGCTAACCGGAACGACACCCAGCCCGTTAGGTCCGATATGAGTGCCGATAGCCGGATTAATGCGAACGATATAAGTCTGATCTGGCGGCGCAATATCCTTGAGCCTATTTTGTAGATTGTGTGCGCCTTGAAGATCAATGCCATATAGAATTACAAGCCGATCTAACGGCGCGTGAGCATGCGCCGCAGTCACTAATTCATCTACGGCGCGGCTGAAGGTGCGCACACGCGCCATTGATTTGACTTCACCATCCTCAACTTTGAGGATCGGCTTGATCTGTAACAGTGTGCCAATACCGGCGGCAGCCCAACCTACGCGCCCGCTGCGATGCAGAAATTCAAGGGTGCCTAATGCTGCATAGACCCGAGTTGCATCACGAACGCGGTTGATGGCGTTGATGACCTGCTGAATATCGCCGGTCTTTTCAGCCACTTCGGCGCCGATAACGACAGGCCAGCCTAAGCCGGTGGTGGTTGAAAGACTGTCAATAAGTGTATAACGATCCGCAGGCAGCTTTTGCACCGCCAAACGAAATGCATTGTACACCCCGCTAAGCTTGGCTGATAAGGTTACGATAAAGATGTGATCACATTCATCGGCGACCTGCATAATAGCTTTTTCGCACAAACCGGGCGGCATGGCTGAAGTGGTTGGGAACGGGCGAATATGTTGCAGCTTATTGTAATATGCTTCGCGGGATAATTCCTTTTCGTCATCGGCAAAGCTGCCGCCATCATAATTTACGAAAACAGGCACCACTGTAATTTGATGCTTTTCGATGAGGCTTTCGGGAATATCGGCGGTGCTGTCGGTAATAAAGCGAATTTTCTTAAATGCCATTTGCCATATCCATTTCTTTTTCAAAGACTGCCAGACCAACAGCATCGGTTCCAATGAGCGCTGCCAGCGAAGCTCCGTAGGTGGCAGTCGGGAAGGCTCGTTGTGGACATTCGACTTTTAATCGTTCCAACAGTAATTTGCGGGTATCTGTTGGTTGTGCTTTCGATTGCAGAATCACAGTATCGGCGACCTCTGCAAATTCTAGCGCAAACTCGACTAATCGTTCTACTGCCTGCGCGCGGGTTTTGACTTTTTCCATCGCCGCCAGATGCCCGTTTTCAACAGTGAGTACCGGTTTAACGCCAATCACCGTTCCTAGTATGGCATGGGCGGGTTTGATAATGCGATTTTCTAAAGCGAAAGTTGTGTTTTCTATGTAATAAATACAGTAGGTGCGGTCTACTGCGCTGCGCATGACGCGGGCAATTTCCTCAAGAGCCAGACCATTGGCTGCCAGTTCCAGCGCCAGCCTAACGAGCATAGCTTGACTGGCAGAAATGGTGCGTGAATCAAGCACGATAATTGGGCAATAGCTGACCTGCCGGGCACCCACTTGCGCGTTTGCCCAGCTAGGCGAAATCTCTTTGGAGGCGTGAATAGAGATGATGCCATCAGCGGTTTCTGCGATTCGGGTGAAGGCTTCCACATAGTCGGTCACGGAAGGCGGTATCACCTGCGGAGCGTGATCAGCCTGATGCAGTAAACTAAGTAGGCTTTCGCTATTCAGGTCGAGATTTTCTCGATAACGCTGACTACCAATCTGAATGCAGTTTGGCAAGATCGTCAGTGCTGGCGTATCCCTTCCGATAAATCCGCTGTAGGAAGCAAAGCTATCGGTGAGAACGGCAATGTTTGGCCGATTGGTCATTACTCGACACTAATGATATAGGGATAGAGGGACTGCCCCCCATCAATAATTTCAAACTCGAGTTTCGGGTGCAGCTTTTGTAAATGCACGACCAACCGTTCCGCTTCACGCTGGCTGGAATCGCTGCCAAAATATACGGTGATTCGCTCGTGACGATCAATATTCGCTTTTTCTAGTAAATCGGCGGTAACCACATTCATATCATCGCCCGCGGTCACTAGATTGTCATTGATCAGCCCGATAATTTGACCGGCTTCGACGTGAAGATCGTCAAGATCGACATCGCGGGTGGCGTGGGTAATTTCGCATGTGACGATATGGGATAGGGCAGAGGTCATGGCTTCAGCAACTTCGTGCATCTCATAATTACCGCTGTCGTACAAATTAGCGTATTCAAACATCGCGGCGATGCCCTGCGGAATGAAGTAACTGGGGACAACGTGAACACGTTTATCCTTACCGGCATGTTCGGCGGCTTGTTTGGCTGCCAGTAAAATGTTCTTGTTGTTTGGCAGCAAAATGATGTCTTCATTAGGCAGCGCATTGATGGCGTTCTGGAAATCGCCAATGCTAGGATTCATAGTTTGCCCGCCGAGTATGACATGGGCCGCGTTAAACTGTTCAGAGAAGATACGGCGCAAGCCTTCACCATTGGCGACGGTGATCACGGCGACACCTTGAATGTCGGTGCGTGGAGCAGCGATCTTTTGTTGAACCTGACGGGTTTGGACGTAATCTTCGTATTGGCGCTGCATATTTTCAACAACGATATCATCGAGCGCCGCGCCGGATTGAATAGCGTAGTTTAAGGGATCACCGGGGTTGTGTACATGGACGTGTACCTTGATGAGCCTATTATCACCTACTACCAATGTAGACCAACCCATCGCCTGAATATCGCGGCGTACCTGATCAATATTCAAATCAGTGCCGCGCATTAGAAACTGAACATCATAGCCATAACCAAGCTCATCTTCAGGGACGAGCGCATCTTCCCAGCTTTCGGCTTTAGTGGGCACGTCTACTTCCAGAAGCGGGGCGCTTAAGTCTTTGCCGCACAGCGCGCGGAGCATCCCTTCAAAGATATAAACTAACCCTTGCCCCCCGGAATCAACCACGCCCGCTTTTTTGAGCAGCGGCATCATTTCAGGCGTGCGGCGCAGGGCGGCGCGGCCAGCAAAGACCATTCTCTTTAGCAAGACAATCAGATCGGTGTTTTGCTGGTAGTTCTTTTCGACAGCCATCGCCATATGGCGGGAAACCGTCAATATGGTGCCTTCCACAGGCTTTTCAACTGCTTTATAGGCATAATCCACTGAAAGCTTGCAGGCTTCGGCAAATGCTTCAGCGGTGATTTTGTCGTGGCGCTCAAGTGCCTTGGCGGTACCAGCGAAAATTTGTGAGAGAATGACGCCAGAGTTACCGCGCGCGCCTTTGAGCGCCCCCTCTGCAATTGCAGTGGCGAGTTTACCGACATGGGTTTCTTCCATCTGTGCAATTTCAAGATAGGCACTTCGCATGGTCAGGTGCATATTAGTGCCAGTATCGCCGTCTGGTACTGGGAAAACATTCAGGCGATTCACGGTATCGCGATTGTGTTCCAGCCATTGCAGACCAGCACCAAAAAGCTGTTTCACTAGATAGCCATCAGCCATCATGTTTGCATTATCACGGAATACTTGACGGGTAATCATTAGGACACCTCACAGTAAGGAATCTGGTCAATGAGGGCAGTGGCGCGCCCTTGTTTCTGGAGGCGGGCTATGGTAGCATCACCAACCGGTTTGTACGTAGAATTGAGAATAGAGGCAGAAAAATGGCGGTCTGTGAACTCTGCGGGAAGAAGCCGCAGTTTGGTAATCAGCGCAGCTTCTCGATGCGGGCGACGCGCCGCAAGTTTAACCCAAATATTCAGCGCGTTCGCGTTTTTGAGGGTGGGAAGTACGTGCAGAAGAGTGCCTGTACAAAGTGCATCAAAACCATGGCGAAGCTCTAGTTTAAGATCTTCGCAATCTAGTTTTAGAAAAGTGCCGACGATTGTCGGCATTTTCTTTATATTGTGCTTTTTACAATAACAAACTGTCAAAATACAAATGCCTCAAACAGAAAAGCCGTAATATTGTAATGGACAACCGGGCGAACGGCGACAGTTAGTTTACCTGCACATGCCACCCTAAACGGTATTTTCTCTATTTATACCACTAAATGCTACAACGCTGGTTTGTGAAAATGGTCGTAGGCAAATTGTGCTCTGACTAGGCTGCGCTTTAGGATGCGCCGCAGCGCACCCTATTACCCCTCTCTCTACATAACTGTGGAGAGAGGGGTGAAGTTAGCTAATGGTGGATAGTCGGTGCTATAGGGTCGTTCAAGCTGTGACTGGCTTGTTACGGTTGACCAGTTTTAACCCCTCGATCACCCAGAACATCAATGACGCAAGCGCAATAGCAACCAGCATCTCGTTTAACCCTACAGGGTAGGTTTCAAAGATACCCTGCAAGAAGGGGATGTAGATCACGGCAAACTGAAGAATTGCCGTCGCCAAAACTGCCCAAAGCATGAGCATGTTTTTCTTGAACCATACCTGAAACAAGAGTGTCTTTTCACCGGCGTGGATGGCGATGACATGGAACAACTGCCCTAGCGCGAGTACGGTGAAAGCGATAGTACGCGGCAGGCGTTCGGCAGCTTCCAGAATGCTCAAGGCATCCTCATCGGCATTTTCGCCATTCGCTTCCAGTAATTCAATACGGGCATCTGTTGAGAGGTTGTCCCAGTTCGCTGGCGCTGTGCCGGCTAGCCCGGCAAGTTGCGTTTCGCTCAGATACTCGATGCCTAAGGTATGACTCAATGGATTTAGATTATGGGCAGCATGTCCAAATAGGAAAGCTGCCAGCGTGATCACGGCCAGTAGGGTGGAACGGAAGATGATGCTTCCGCCCATGCCCCCCGCAAAAATACTTTCATCTTTCGGGCGAGGCTTGCGTTCCATCAAGTCAGGTTCTGGTGGCTCGAAGCCCAACGCGATGGCGGGCAGACCATCTGTGAGCAGATTCACCCATAAAATTTGGATAGCGAGTAACGGCACCGGCAGACCGGCCAGAATGCCGACGAACATCACCAGGATTTCACCAATATTCGAGCTGAGCAGAAACAGTACGAATTTGCGGATGTTGTCGTAAACGAGGCGGCCTTCTTCAACGGCGGCCACAATAGACGCATAGTTATCGTCCGTCAGCACCATATCGGCAGCGCCCTTACTCACTTCGGTGCCGGTGATGCCCATGGCTACGCCGATATCGGCCTGCTTCAGCGCTGGCGCATCGTTCACCCCATCGCCGGTCATGGCGACGATTTCGCCTTCAGATTGCAGTACTTTGACCAGTCGCATTTTATGTTCTGGCGATACACGCGCAAATACGGCGGTCTCGTGCGTGGCTTCTTTAAGCTGTTGATCGCTCATCTTATCAATTTCGACGCCGGGAACTGCCCGCTGATTTGAATTGATAATACCCAGATCGCGGGCGATGGCTTCGGCGGTGAGCGCATGATCGCCGGTGATCATGATAGAGCGTACACCAGCATTTTTAGCGGTTTGAATGGCATCTTTGACTTCCGAACGGGCGGGATCAACGATGCCCACTAAGCCAATCAGGGTAAGATCTCGCTCGATTTCGGGGGTTATTTCTGAGGGGATATCAGCCCATGGGCGATAGGCTACACCAATAACGCGCAGCCCTTGCCCGGCCATCCTGTTCACTTGTGCCTGCCATTTTTGGCGGCGTTCTTCTGTTAGTGGAACGACGCCCTCCGGCATATGCTCTTTACTTGCCCAGGTGACGAGACGATCTGGCGCGCCTTTAGTGATCGCGACATAAGGCGTATCTGTGAATAGAAGCCGCTGATCTGCTTTGACCACTTTATGAATAGTGGTCATTGCCTTGCGCTCACTGCTGAAGGGAAGTTCATTCACACGCGGCAGGTTTTCTTCGAGCGATTTGCGTGACCAACCAACTTTTTCGGCGGCGACGATCAGGGCGCCTTCGGTTGTATCGCCAACAACTTTCAGGTCGCCGCTGCCTTTGCCCTCAAGATAGGCGTCGGTGTTTAAGGCCATCGCTTTAAGAAAACGACCCAGATCATCATCTGTTTTGGGGTCTATTGGTTTATCAGTTTCATCAAGGAAACCGCCCTCTGTGCTGTAACCAATACCGGTGATGCGAACATCATCATGCCCGGGCAGAGCCAGCATGGTAGCGGTCATTTCATTCTTGGTCAGGGTGCCGGTCTTGTCGGTACAAATTGTGGTGACAGAACCGAGTGTTTCAACTGCGGGCAGCTTGCGAATGAGGGCATTGCGACGCACCATACGGGCAGCGCCAAGCGAGAGGGCGATTGTGATGACCGCAGGAAGCCCTTCCGGCACAGCCGCAACGGCAAGGCTGATAGAGGTGAGGAACATTTCCTCCAGCGGGATTCCGCGCAGCAGGCCAACCACAAACACGATTCCTACGATACCGATTGCGCCGAAAACGAGATACTTGCTCAATTGATCGAGACGCTTTTGTAATGGCGTTTGCGAATCTTCGACGCTCATCAGCATTTTGGCGATTTTGCCAAGCTCTGTATCCAGCCCGGTGCTGGTGACAACCATTTCGCCGCGGCCATAGGTGACTGATGTACCCATATAGGCCATATTTTTGCGGTCACCGAGAGGTAGGTTTTCTTCTTTTATTGGCTCGACAGATTTATAGACACCCTGCGATTCGCCGGTGAGCGCGGCTTCTTCAATCTGTAAATTGGCGCTCAAGATCATCCGACCGTCGGCTGGAACGCGATCCCCTTCTTGAAGCAGCACGATATCGCCGGGAACCAGCCCAGTCGCTAACACCTGTTCTGGTTTTCCGCTGCGGCGAACACGTACGTTGGGGACTTGCATGGCGCTTAAAGCGGCGAGCGCATGCTCTGCACGGTATTCCTGAAAAGTGCCTAACGCGGCATTCAGAATGATGATGATCAAGATAACCACAGCGTCTTCAATATCTCCTAAAAAGAAGGAGATGACGGCGGCAAAAATTAGCACGATGACTAGAATATTGGTGAACTGCTGCAAAACGACTTTCCATAGCGGGGTGGTGTCGTCCTGTGGAAGTTCGTTGCGTCCGAATTTATTGAGTCTTTCGGTGGTCTGCGCGCTGCTGAGACCTGTTTCGGCGTTACTGTCAATTTCTGTTAAGACAGATGGAACGTCAGAACGATAAAAGTCGGGCATCTGGCATCCTTGATGTGAATTCAAGTGCGAAAGGTGATGTGGATGTAAGGATTGGCTGCTGGCATTAAAGATACCATCTTCCAGTAACGCTACAAGTGAATCCGCGACATGACCGGTAGAGAATACC
>DAOTUZ010000198.1:0-6760 GCA_034437295.1 Anaerolineae bacterium
GCAGCCGCGTTCGCGTTGGTTGACGTTGATCGCACTCACGGCAATTTTGCTGATATTGGCAGCGGGAATTTTGGTAAGCCCTACGGCTGAAGTAGAGGCGCAACCGCAGAAACTGGCGCCTGGCGTAGATATGGGGGTTACCAGCCTAACGCGATCCCCACTCAACGCAAGCTATAACCTTGGTACAAATTTTGATATTGTCGTGACGGTGCAAAACGCCGGCATTGGTAATGCCGATTTGGCCGCAGTCACGATGGATAACCAGATAGATATTCGTGGGCTTACCTTTGTTAGTTTTGTCAGCAGCTCGCCTAATAATCTGTTCACCTGTGGCGCGCTAGGCACAGCATTTGTAAGATGCCAGAATGTTAACGGGGCCATCCTGCCGGGTACGACTGAGGTCATCACCTATACGGTGAATGCGGCGCAACTGCTAGACAACATTACGAATGCCGTGACCATCACCACCCCGCTGGATATGAACCCTGTAAATGATTACCTAGCAGATCCCAACATGTTTTCAATTTCTGGGCCGACGGCGACACCCAGCCAGACGGCCACCTTTACGCCAACTTTTACGCCAACGGCATCACTGACCCCACTTCCCTCATTTACGCCAATACCTACCAGCACCTATACCCTTACGCCTACGTTTATCCCTCCGCCGCCCACGCGCACGCCGCTGCCGCGCCCTGCAAATGCCGGGCAGGCTGTTCCGATTCCGCCAAGTGGCGTAGATATGGTCGTCAACCGCGATAACGTAAATGTGCGGTTAGTTCCAGCGATTGGCGCGGAAGTCGTCGGCTTTGTCAATTCCGGTTGGTTGTTTGAAGATGTACAGGCGCGCAGCGCCGATAACGAGTGGGTGCGTGTCACGGTTGCCGGCCAGCAGGGATGGGTCGGCGTTCCCGTGCTGACGCTGCTGGCGGGTGATTTGAATGCGCTGCCGGTGGCCGATCCACGTACTATTCCCTATGGCGGCTTTGAAAATCCACGCGCGGGCTTAACCAGTGTGACCAGCGGTTTGACGGTGCGCTTGCGTGACAGCGGCATGCGCCTGCGCGCTGGCCCTAGTACAGGTTATCCCGTACTCGCCAATGCGCCGCGCTATACCATCATGCCGGTATTGGGGCGCATGGCTGATAACACTTGGTTTCAGGTGAATTTTGAAGGCACGCTTGGTTGGATTAAGCTGGAAGAGGTGCTGGAGTTTAACAGCCCGGATGTTTTCACTGTGCCGCCTGTTGATGGTATTGTGGCTGATGCCCTGCCATTCTCAGATAACACCTATGATAGTTATGTAGATACCCTGCGCCTGCTGCTGGCGCGACTGGATATTGCTAAGGTTTCGCTGGATGAGATCCGCGCTATCTGGACGACGATTGGCCTTGGCGGTCAGGCACAGTGTGGTAACTTCCCGGCGCAGCCCAGTAATTTCAATATTCCTACGCCGCTGCTGGCGACTTTCAACCCAACGCTTGGCCCAATCTCCGAAGATTTCAACGTGATGATGGCCCATATCCGTGATTCTATCCGGCTGCTCATCGAAGCGTGCAGCTTCCCGCAGCCCGCCGCTGGTTCCGTTGGCTCCGGCGCGGTGAGCATCGGGCTGGAATCCGCCAATAACGCAGATGCTATTTATCCCGGCTTGCGCCAGCGCATTGTTGAGCTGCTGCCGCCGGATCGCCAGATCACTGACCATGAATGTTTGTTCAGGTTTGGCAATCTCACGCAAATCATCCCGCGCCTGCTCAATTTGACGCCGGTTGTCATGCGGGTGGACAGCAACGAGCGTGTGCTAGGCTTCTGCTTTGACGGTACGGCGGGGCAGCAGTTCCGTATTGAAGGGCTACGTGTGAGGGGCAATATCACCCCGCAGTTCACCGTTAGCAGCTTCAATGATCCGACCGGGTTTATTGCCAGCGGGCGGCTGCCATTAGAGACAAATTATGTGGCTTTGAACAATATCCTGATCCCTGAAACCGGGCAGTATGTGGTGATCATCAGCGATACTTCTACGCCGCTAGATGGCGATCTGGCAGGCGATCTAGCGGTGATGCTCACCGATCTAACCATGTTTGGTGGGCAAGCGGGGCAGGGTATCGCGCTGGATGCCAATGGCAACGTGATCACCAATCCGAATATTGGGCAGGTGGTCATCACTGCAGCGCCTATCTTTATGGAGGGGACACCATCCGGAATGATCATGTGTCCCTCTGTTTTGTACACCTGCGCCCAGCTTTTGTCCTGCGAGGAAGCGCAAGCCTGCCTTGCCGCCGGTAATACCAGCCTTGATCCGGATCTGGATGGGCTGCCCTGCGAGGAAAATCTCTGCTTTGGCGGCTAGCCGGGTAAAAGTACAACTTCATCCCCCTCTCACACAAGCAGGATGAGGGGGAAATCTGTATATTCAAATGTGTTCTTAGAGAGGGCGTTACAGTAAAGACGCCCTTTCGTGTTGTAGTCGTAGCGCCGATAAATGCTGTCAGCCGGTATAATCATGCAGTGTGGAGGCTGTATGGCACGTTTTCGGCTTATGTTGGGCATTCTAGGAATGGTATCCGGGCTTGCCGCCTGCAATTTCGACGTGCCTGTTGTTACGCCTACGCTTGCGCCAACATTCACCCCGCAGGATACCCGCCCGCCTACGCTCACACCTTTCCTAACACTGACCCAAACGCCGACGGAAACGCGAACCTCTACGCCTTTGCCGACGGAAACTAATACCGAAACCGTAACCCCAATCCCGTCAAACACGCTGATAGCTACCGCTACCCCCGCGCCCACTGAAACCTCGGTTCCGACGGAAACAGCCAGCGCTACGCCGAGCGAAACAGCGATCCCTTCTCAAACGAATACTCCGACGGACACCTTAACGAATACCTTTACGCCAACTTATACCCCTAGCGATAAGCCGTCCAGCACGCCGCGCCCAACCAGCACCAATACTTTTACGCCGACAATCACCGACACATTGATTCCAACCGATACCCATACTGCGACTCTGACACCTACGGCCACGTTTACGGATACCGCTACGCCGCTGCCCAGTCCTACACCGTTGCCAACCATCGCCCCGGCGACGATCACGCCGCTGCCCACGCGCACATTTACATCATCACCGACGCCAACCAGCACTTTGACGAGTACGTTTACACCTTTCCCCACGGCCACCCTTACTCCGGGAATCGTGCCGTTGGGTGAACGCCCGGAATTGACGCAGACTGCTATCTCGCTGATGCAAACTGAAAATGCCATCTCTGTCGCTACTTCAACCCCAATCACGACGCTGGTGCCGGTTGGTCAACCGCCCACGCCTACGCCATTTACGCCGCTGCCGCTTACGCTAGATTTTGTGACCGCCGCCCCCGGCACAGAAACGGCGCTGATCTTCACGCCTACCCCCGGCGCTTCAATAGCGCCGGAAGGCGTAGGTGAAATCACGCTTACGGCGGTTGTGCCAAGCACTACGCCGCTTCCGACAGATATCAACCTGATCCCCAATGATCCGGTTTTGAATGCCACAGCCCCCGCGCCGGGAACGCGCTCATTTGCCCTCTCTACTGTAGGTGGCGCAGTGGTGGGGACGCTGTTTGAGCCGCCCGGTGGCGCGGTTAACTTTTCGGTCAACAGTGTGAACGGCTCAATTGCCCGCGTAGACACGCAGGGCGCAATCTTCATCTCGCCATCGTTTACTGAAGGCGGCGCTCGCCTTGAAAATTCGCCCTTCTCGCAGTTCCCGCCAGAGTCGGCAGAGAGCAATAATGCGCGGGTGGCGCAGGTGGCATGGTCGCCAGATGGCCGCTATCTGGCCTTTCTGGTGGATACCGACAGCGACGAAAATACGCAAAACGACTCGTCCAATGATGGCGTATGGTATCTTGAACCCAGTGTGGCAACTTCAACCGATCCCACTTACCAACTGGTGCGGGACTGCCCGCCACAAGCTGGCTGTGACCTGATTAACCCACCAGAACGCCGCCGCAGCCAATACTTCCAGTGGAATTTCCAGAGTAATGCGCTGCTGGTGGCGGTTGATCTGGTAGACGAGGGGCGGCGGGGCTTCGTGATCGTGGATACCATCCCCGATTCGAACTATGCTGCTTCGCCGCGCCCCGCCTATCGCTACGAATTTGCATCTTGGTCGCCCGATGGGGGCAGCCTGATCGTCAGCGGCATTGGCCCGGATGGTATATCTGCTGTGCGGCGCATTGATCGCGCTTCTGGCGGCGAAAGCATGATTTTCAACGGTTCGGCCAACGGTTTGTACGTTCAAAACGCGGTTGAACGCACCAACGGGCAAATCTATATGCTGGCGGCTTCGGGGGGGCCGGGGCCGGTGGCGCTGTACAATGCCAACGGCACGCCAATAACCGGGCTGATCGGCAGCAGCGCGCCGGTTCGCGTTGAGTGGAGTCCGGTTCGGGATGCGGTGCTGGTGGTGACGGTAGAAAATGGGCGTCCGCGTTATTTTGTGGCTGAAGTGAACGGCAATCTACAGGAAATTACGCAGCAAGTGGCCGATGCGCTGGCGGTAGAGTGGGTGACGAATACGCCGCAAGGCGCGATATTGTCAGATGCCCCGGCGGAAGCGCCACCTGTGGATGTGCCGCAGCAGCAGGTTTCAGATTTTGCGGGGCAGCAGTTGGTGCGGGTCACTTGGCCGGACGGCGTGAATATGCGTGACGCGCCATCGCTCAATGGAAATGTCGTTGAAGGGCTGAACTTCGACGCCGTGCTGACCATTGTTGGCGGCCCGATTGATGGTGATGGACTGCGCTGGTATCTGGTACAAGCGCCTTCTGGCATGTCTGGTTTCGTGGCTGAGGGGCTAGATGGACAATATTTCCTCCGCGCTGAACCGTAAGAATGGAGTATCGCCTTGAAGATACGAACTATCGGAACAATGGCTACCCTGAGCGTACTGTTTTTTATGGCGGCGGCCACAATTCCAGCCGCGGCGCAATCTGGCGCAAATGGCGTTTGTGGGAACAGCGGCGCTTATGGCAGCCGTGAAGTGACGCTGGAATTTGATGGTGATGTGCGTCTTTATCGTGTATATGCGCCGGAAACGCTGCCCGCAGATCAGCCGGTTCCGCTGGTATTGAGCCTACATGGATACGCTTCAGATGCGCTTCAACAGGAAGATAACTCCGGGTGGAATATGCTGGCTGATGAATACGGTTTTATTGCGGCCTATCCACAGGCGACTGGCGCCCCTGCACGCTGGTTTGGAGGTGATCTTTGGCAACCGGCTGAATCTGCGCGTTTGGTTGACGATGTGGCCTTCATACGCTCAGTGGTTAACGATATTGACGGGCAGTACTGCCTTGATTTGAGCCGCGTTTATGTAAACGGGATGTCTAACGGAGGTGGGATGAGCAACCGTCTGGCCTGCGAAGCGTCGGATGTATTTGCCGCGGCGGGCGGGGTTGCGGGGGCATATGCAGATTTTGGCGGCTGCCATCCAGAACGCCCGATGCCGTTCATCGCTTTTCACGGCACGAACGATCGTATTGTGCCTTATGAAGGATGGAATACCATGCTGCCGCCGATTCAAGAATGGGCGTTGGAATGGGCGGGGCGTAATGGCTGTAATTTGACACCGGAAATGCTTCCCGCCACCGGTGAAGTGACTGGTATTCGCTATACAGGCTGTGAGCAGAATGCAGATGTTATCTTGTACAGCATTGACGGTGGCGGGCATACATGGCCGGGATCTGAATCGTTATTTTCTTTTCTGCTCGGAAGGACTACGCAGGATATTAACGCTTCGGCGGCGATGTGGGCGTTTTTCAGCGGCTATCAGTTAGAGAGTTAACGCAAGTTACCCAGCAACCGCAGCCCCCTTCTTCCCACTTGTGTAGGAGAAGGGGGCTGCGCGGATTTATCTAGCTGACTGAAAATAGGTCGCCGGGAAAATATAGTATGGCGCTACCGGGGTGCCAATCGCACTTTCGACAACCAGATTGTAGTCGGCATAATCACAGCTTTCCGGGTCAGCGTTAAATTCCGGATTGAAGACCATCAGATAAACCTCGCTGTAGGGTGTGGTATCGAAGAAACCGCCGCGTTCCAGCGGAATTGCTTCCAGTTTTTCGTCGCCTAGCACGCCGACAGCCCATACTTCAAGGGGGGAATTCCCTGAAGCCCCGACAAAATATATCCCTGCTGGCATATTGAAGCGATAGTAATTGGCGCCTAACTCCTGAATGCCTTCGCCTGTAAACGTCCAAGTGCCGGTATCGTTAATCGTGTTTTCGATCCATACGGAAGCGTGAAACAACGGCGCCAACTGGTAATCACGCGCAAGATTCTTCAAGCGGTAGGCGGCCATCGCTTCGGGGATGGTCATGCCGTGATCGCTGAGCAGGTGGGCTAGCGAGTCCCAACCTTGATACTGGGCGATATATTCCCAGTAGGTTGGTACTGCATCTGTGCCAAACAAGTCTGCTAGCATTTGAATGAATGTCCAATCGCCATATTGCAACTGTCCATCTCCGGGGTCAGAAGTCGTTCCGAAGCAGATTTCAGGATACTGGTAGGCATATTCAACATAGCCAGTGGCATCCTGATCTTTACCCGCGGATGCGGTTTCCATCCAGGTCGCTGTTGATTCGTACATCCAGTTATGAGTTTCGTTGCCATCATACCCGAATTGAAGCGCGTGGTTGAATTCGTGGGTGAAAGTGGCACGCATCAGGCCGGTAGGATCGCTGGTATCGGTATTTGCGTAGTCGTTATCAATCACTAGATAACT
>DAOTUZ010000199.1:0-3400 GCA_034437295.1 Anaerolineae bacterium
CCTGCCCGCCGTGAGTTCTGGTGGTGGGTTGGCATCTTCATATTTTCGGTGATCTTCGCATTAGGAACGACAACGCCGCTTTACGGCCTCATCGTTCAGACGGTGCCGGGCTTCAGTTTGATGCGCGTGCCTTCCCGCATGCTGATGTTCGCGGTGATGGCGCTGGCGGCCTTAAGCGCGCTTGGCATTGACGTGTTATTGAAAAATCGGGCATCACTCTCTAGAGGTTGGATCGGCTTCGCTATTTTACTAGCAGCGACGACCATTGCCGGGCGTTTTTTCATGCGCCGCCCAGAAGAATCCGATTGGCTATTAGGGCTGCTGGCTGGTCTCAGCGTCATTGCAGCGTGGGTCGCCCTGATATTCAGGCAGCATCAGCTTAAGCCGATCCTCATGATTTGTATTGTCCTCGAATTACTGCCTCTGGCCGCCTCTTATATGCGACCAGCGACATTTGAGGAAATTTTCAAAACCCCATCCATTGCAGATCAGCCGATTGAAGACCGCCAGAATGGAGCGTTATTTAGGTTATTCAGCGTAGAACGTGAACTGCCAGATCATATTCTGACCCTCAATAACTTACAGTCGGCAGATGGCCTAAATTCATTCCAGTTTACGCATTACGCCAACTTCATGCGCGCCGCCAGTGGATGCCCGCTAGAAGCAATAACCGCAGCCATACCTTCCTGTGCCTCACCTGAAGTACAGGCAGACGCTCAGCTTTTGACACGGCCAAATCCGGCGCTGCTCGGTTTATTAAACGTGCGTTATATGCTTGCTTCCTTTGACTTAGGGGACTTGCCGCCATCATTCCAGCTCATCGCGCAAGATGGGGATCATCGTCTCTATTTGAATGATGCCGAACTGCCCCGCGCCTTTGCGGCCAGTACAGACAGCCTGAATGCTGACAGCCCCACCGTTTTACATCCTTCAGAGATCATCCCCGCAGCCATCCATCAGGCTGGCTATGGCCTATTTGATTTAAGCATTGATGTGCCTGAACCGATGACGCTGGTAATCAGCGAAACATGGGCGCCGGGCTGGCACGCTGTGGTAGATGGTCAAACGGTGTTGGTTGAGCGCCTGAGTGGCGCACTTCTAGGGGTTGAACTGACAGGAGGGGCGCACCGCGTACAGGTGTCTTTTGCCCCTCCGACGTTCATACTTGGAATGGCATTCAGTTTAGGAACGCTAATTCTGGCAGGAGTGGTTCTTTTCTATACCAGAAGGGCGCACAAGCAAAATAGCCGTTAATCCCCGCCAACCGGCGCAAGCAGTTCATCTACAACCGGCGATTCTTCGGCTTCAGGCAGCACATTTTCGCTGACTAGCACCCGCTTAAACGCCGAGATCGCCACCTCAATCATCGTCAAATCAGGCTGGCGAGTGGTCAAATGCTGCATTGCCAGATTGGGGATGATGAGTATTCGGATCAGCCGGTTATCCATATGCTTCGCGGTAAAGCGAATGATCTCATACGCGATACCCGCAATCACCGGCACCAGCAAAATGCGCGATATCAGCAGAATTAAGAATGGAGGCCGCCCCAAAACCGAGAATACCAGTACGCTCACCAGCACCACCGTGAGCAAAAATGCAGTGCCGCAGCGGGGATGTTCAATCGGGTATTTTGCCACTACTTCGGGCGTCAGTTCGGCACCGGCTTCATACGCATTGATAGTTTTATGCTCAGCGCCATGATAACCGAACAAACGCTTCACATCGGGCATCAGGGCGATCAGCGAGATATAGCCGATCAGGATGACAAGGCGAACAACGCCTTCGAGCAAGTTCACCAGAAATGACTTATCGTGCAGCCCAAGCAGCGATTCTAAGCCGCTGGCAGCCGCCGTCGGCAGCAAGAAGAACAGCCCGACGCCCAGCACCAGCGAAAAGCCGAGGGTTGCCCAACCCAACGGGCCGTCAAAAATCTTCGAGTCTTCTTCCTCACCCACCGCAATATTCGCAGACCACATCAGGGCGCGAGTGCCTAAGCCCAGCGCGTCCCACAGGCCAACCATGCCGCGAATGAATGGCGTTCGGGCAATCTTGCCGCGATACAGCGTGGCATTCAGGGGCTGTTCATGAATCGCTATCTTGCCATCAGGCGCGCGCACAGCAATTGCCGCCTTATGCGCGCCGCGCATCATCACGCCCTCAATGACCGCCTGACCGCCGTATGAAAACTGTTTTGGTGCGCTGCTATTCGCCGCCATGCAATAAAATCTCCTCACCAAAGGCCAGCAATACGCGCTCGCCTGATTGTCCGATACTTACTTCTGATAATTCACCTATGCTGTCAATCAGAACCGGGCTGCCGCCAACCGCGCAGCCATCGCGACGGTTACATATTGCCCCCGGAAGCATCATGAATTGATGACTGTCTGACATAGCCAACGGCATGATATTACCATACTGATCCGTGATCGTGGTCTGACCGTCAGCAAGAAAACTGATTTCAACCGGCGCTTCGGTACGCGCCCATGCAGCAAGCATCGTAGAGCCATCACCCCTGCGCAATTCCACCACTTGTAAGAGATCGGTCTGGGCGATGCGCGCAGCACGAATCCCTTCAAAATGAGTAATCACGGCTCGCCATGATTCAAAGGCCGGGCGGTGGGTTTCGTCGGCACGGATCAGGCCAAAAGCTTCCGCGCCCGGCGGCAGTGACCAATCGAAGAATTTGTATACCCCGATTCGGTCAGCGCCCGCGGCCAATCCTAACGCCGCCGCCTGAACCAGAAACGCCCCTTGTTGATCCAGCGAGATTTGATACTGCGGGCGCGTCACCGGCCACAACGGATCAAGGTTCGGTGAGGCGTTGGTCTCTACAATCCAGATTTGTTTATCTTGCATACCATAGCGCCCAAGCACTACGGCATACTCATGAACGATGGTGTAAATCGTGTCGGTGCGAAAGTAGATATGCAGCGCCAGCGCATCGAAGAAATACCCATTTTCGGCGGCATCTGGCTGCTGGCTCAGATATTCCAGCAGGCGATCTGCATAGAGCCGCTGGCCCACATTCACATCATGCCAGTAGGTCGTCCCCGCCAGAATAATTTCGGCTTCTGGGTTTCCCTGTTTCGCAGCCAGATAAGCCACTTGCAGCAAACGCGCATAATCTTCAAGGCCGCCTTCAAATTCATAGCCATAGGTGCCGGCGGGAATATCCGGCTCATTCCAGATGATGAACCGGCTCACACCGCGCCCCGCGTAATATTCGGCGGCTTCACGCATGAATGAGGCCCATAGATTTTCGGGGTTATCTATTTCCAGATACAGCCCACGCGGAACACCAATGCCGGGGGTGCCATCAGTGGCCCATGCTGGCGTATGTTTGATAATCGCCACGACTTCCCGATCGCAATCTGCCGCCGCTTGCAGCCATTGATCAGGC
>DAOTUZ010000200.1:0-12673 GCA_034437295.1 Anaerolineae bacterium
GGCGCGTGGCAGGGGCATTTCCGCAGCATCAATGCTGGTTGTGGGTACTGTTAGGTCTAAACGGTCTTCCGCCGGGGCTTTAATGCCGGATTCCTTCTGCAATACCGGCGGCTGTTCTTGCACCCACTTGTTGTTCTGGTGGTGGTACCAGTTGTCGCTTTCGACGCCCATCATCCACCACGAATTTTGCGAATCCAGCACCATTTCTTTTTTCAGCGCTTCGGAAAGTTGATCGCGGGTCATGGCGCCGGCGCGGTACTGCTCTCGCAGTGCGCGAATACGGGATTCCGCCTCATGGAATTTGTTGGCTTCGGCCTGTTCTTCGGGCGTGAGGGCGACTTTAAGCGTTTCTACTTTTTCGGCAATAGGCTCAACGCCAGCGCCGCGCAATTTTTCGATCTGCTGGCGGGCATATTCCGCCGAATCCTGAGCTTCTGCGCCGTCTCCGGCCTCAACTTCGACACCCGGCGCCTTTTCGGCAAGGCTGGCGAGCGCCACAAGCTGGCTCATGCTGAAGCGATCTTCGGCATCCTCTTCATCTTCAACGTCTTCTTCTGCTTCGCCTTCTGCCCCCGCCGCTTCTTCAACAGGCGCTTCGTCAACCTGATGATCTTCAAAGGGCAGCACGTCAACCTGCGCCACAGCTTCATCTATTGGCAGGACAGCCGATCCCACATCTTCCAGCGGGATGGGGGCAACTTCCGTTGATTCAACCGGAATCGCTTCTTCTGAGGGCGCTTCCTCTGCGAGGACGACGCTTTCATCTGCGTCGGTGTACAGGGTTTGATCAGGGCGATGCCACAGCCCACGCTCGCGGGGCTGCGCTTCTAACTCTTTGGGCAGCGTTGGAATTTTCCACGCCTGCCGGGGTTGGCTTCCCTCACGGATGATGGCAACCTTGCCAGCTTTTTCTGGTGCGCGCCATCCGGCGGCGCTCATTAAGGCGGGTTCTTGCGCGGATGTCTCAGAGGCTGTCGGCTCCGGTCTTTCGACAGGGAGCGGAGCGTTCTCCGTTTCATCGGGGGCGTTTTCCGCCGAGTCTGGCGTCCGCCATCCGCCGATGTCTGAGTCATTTGGCGGAAGATCATTTGTCGGACGATCAGACATACGGAAATCCCCTGACTGGCTGCAAACGAAAAAACAACTTTCTACAGGCGATTATATCTGAATTGTAGGTTGTCACAAACGAAATATCATCTTTCGAGGTGATTGGAATGGCATAGCCTGCATCATTGGGCGGTGAGCTGCGTGAATTACTGCGCTGGCGTTGGCCGGATGGTATCGTCTGCGCTGTTTCCGACGATAGGACTTTCGGAGAACATTTTTTCCTTCATGCGCAGCGTATCTTCATCATTCACGTTCACAGGCCGCATTTCAGTGGTGGAAATTTCGCCTGCTTCTTGTCTGGTATCATTTTCGACCTTGATCACGATCACGCTGACGTTATCTTCACCGCCGCGGCGATTCGCTAAATCAATGAGCGCAGATGCCGCATCTTCAGGGTTGGCATTTCGCAGCGAAATTTCGCCAATTTCCGGCGCTTTGACATGCCGGGTGAGACCGTCGCTGCACAAAACCAGCCGGTCATTCACGCGCATCTGGACTTCGTAAATATCTACATCAATGTCTTCAGTCTGGCCGAGTGCGCGGTAGAGCACGTTTTTCATGGGATGGACTTCGGCCTGTTCCTGCGTCAGATGACCGGCGGCTACCAGCGCCTCAACAAAGCTGTGATCGGCGGTGACCTGCGTGATACGTTGGGCGCGGGCTTCCACGAGGTAAGCGCGGCTGTCGCCCACATGCGCGAGGATGGCCTGCGTTCCACGCACAAAAGCCAGCGTGATGGTGGTACCCATGCCGCGCATTTCCGGTTTTTCCAAGGTGCGCGCCACGATATCGGCGTTGGCACTATGGATCGCCTCCTGCATTTTTGAAGCGATGAATTCGTCAGAAAGGGTTTCTAAAGACTCGCGGTTGGCATATTCAGACTTGACCAGCGCCGTTTCGACTGCTTCAACCGCGATGCGGCTGGCTTCTTCGCCGGCTACTGCGCCGCCCATACCATCAGCAACCACAGCGAGAGCAAATTCTGCGCGCCCCCACAGATGGATATTGTCTTCGTTATTTTCGCGTACCTGACCTACACTGGTGTGCGCGCTGCTGACAAGCCGGACATGGTGCTGGGAATCGCTCATCCGCGACGTCCTTGGATTGCAGTGACTATTCTTATTCTACTAGAGGGCTGAAGTGGCGCAAGCGTGGGACATTTTGAGAACGATGAAACAAAGATATGTTTTACGGGGAAATCAGGGCGGAATGCGGGTAAGTCCATAATGCGTAAATTTATGCTGACGTAATTTTGCAATTAGGATTCGTTCGGCCTACGAAAGCCGTATCCCCCTGACATTGACCGCATCGAAGTGGTAGAGTCCTTATCTGCATGAGTATCGCAATCTGCATCTGCAAAGGGAGGCAGGGCGAGGAACTGAATGACCCGGCTAACCGACTTATATCGTATCGAAAATTTCATTGACACTTTCGCGCTAGGGCATTATGCCCGCGTGTTGAGCGCGCAGGATAAGATCAGCGGCGGCACTATCGCTTTCAAAGTGCTGCGCACAGAGCATCTTGCGCCGGATGACGATCCCACATGGGAAACCCGCGCTTTTGGCAACGAAGCCGATTTGCTGACCAAACTGCATGGGATTCAGCATGTGATCCGCCTGCTGGACTGCGGTTATCTGGATTCGGACTCGGAAGCGCCGGCCTCTGGCGAAATTGTTTCGTTTGGCAAAGATGCGGCGGCGTTCAACCGCGAGCTGCGCGCCTATTCGGAAAAGGGCTGGCGGCCGTATTTGGCGCTGGAGTATGCGCCGCGTGGCCGCAGCCTGTTTTACCTGATGCGCCCGGATAAGCAGGGGGTGCGTTTGCGCCTGCCAAGCGAAGAAGGGCTGGCACTGGCAATTCAGTTTTCGGATGTGCTGCGCCAAGCACATAAACAGAACATCGTATATCTGGATCACAAGCTGGAGCATGTGTATTGGGATGGCGCAGCGCTGACGATCATTGACTGGAACAGTTCGCGCCTGTTGAGCGGTTCAGACAAGGAAAATGAGCAGGTCTTCCGGCAGGATATTCATAACTTATGTGTGGGCATTCTGTATTCGATTTTTACGGGTATGTCGCCGCAGAAAACTGCGCTGCGCCCACAACCGGGGTCACAATCGGAAGTTGAACAGCGTTATAAAGAGATTACGGCGCTGGATTTCGGAATTGAGCCGGCGTTGAGCAAGGCGTTACAGGAACTGCTTCAAGAAGGCGCGGCCATGAAGCTGAATACGGCGGATGATCTGGCGTATGGCCTGCGCGAAGTGGCGATCAAGCATGGATGGGATTTCCCCAGCGCGTATACTGTGCCTGCTGATCGGGAAGCACGCGCACAAATTGAAACCGCATTGGCGCGGGTACGAAGCGGCGAGACACAGCTTCGGGAAGCACGCGATCTCTTTATGGATGTAGCGGTTGTAGATGGCATTAGCGACGATCTGGCGGCTGAACTGCGGCGGATTGCCAAGCGGCTGGGCGACATGCTGAATTATCGGGTGATACCGTAGACCTCTGACTATCCGGTTGGAGGGGCTGATGGACTGTCTGAACAGGCGTTAGCCTCTCTCATAACACTTCCAGCGGATCAACATCTATATACCATCCCTGCGGGATCGAAAGTCCCTGCACAGCGGGCAGCGGGTTTGTGCCGCGCAGCAGCAAATGCCAGCGCACCATGTCGCTTTCGCGAGTGAAGAAACAGGGTGCAGGGCCGATCAGCTCGATGCCGGTCATTTGCAGCTTCTCTATTTGTTTGCGGATGATGCCTACGGCGCGTTCGGCTTCGGCTTTGGCTTGCGTTTCGCCGGGATAGCGAAAGAGGATGCGGATTAAGCGGCGGAAGGGCGGATAGGCAATTTCGCGGCGGTAGGCGATCTCGCGGTTATAGAAGGCTTCGTAATCGTGGCGCGCAGCTGCTTGAATGGCGTAGTGTTCCGGCGTATAGGTCTGCAAGATGACCTGGCCGCCTAGCAACCCGCGCCCGGCACGCCCGGCCACCTGCGTTAGCACCTGAAAAGTACGCTCGCCTGCGCGGAAATCCGGCAAGTTTAAGCCAACATCGGCGCTGACCACGCCCACCAATGTGACCATCGGTAAATCCAGCCCTTTGGCGATCATCTGCGTGCCGATCAGCACATCGGCCTGACGGTGCATGAAACGCTGCAAGATGGCATCATGCGCGGGTTGGCTGGAGGCGGTATCGGCATCCCAGCGCAAAATGCGGGCGCGGGGGAAGGTTTCGATCACGGCTTGCTCAACCTGCTGCGTGCCAGCGCCGAAATACTTGATGCGGCGGGAATGGCAGCGCGGGCAAATTTCTGGCTCTGGCTCGGTATGATCGCAGCGGTGGCAGCGCAGCGACTGACCGTGACGGTGATAGGTAAGCGGAGTATCACAACGGGGACAGCGCACCACATAGCCGCAGTCACGGCAGAAAACATAGGTAGCCTGCCCGCGCCGATTCAGGAATAAGATTGCCTGTTCGCCGCGTGACAGCGTATTTTCTAACGCTTCGTGTAGGGCGCTGCTGAAAATACGGGTGTTGCCAGCCCGCAGTTCGGCGCGCATATCCACAATTTGCACCGAAGGCAGCTCAATGGTCAGCGCCTCATCATCGGCGGGGCTGTACTGTGCGCGAACGCCAGCTTCCCGCGCCTGTTCTGCGATGCGCTGGCGATGCCCCATGATGCGATTGGGCAGGGCGAGGCGGGTGATCTCTTTTCTATCGGCGCGGAACATAGTTTCTACATCTGGCGTGGCGCTGCCGAGGATGACGACAGCCTTATCGCGCATGGCGATGGCCTCTGCGACGTGCCGCGTGTCGTAATAGGGGGGCAGCAGCGGCGGCGAATGTTTGTAGCTGGCGTCATGTTCTTCATCAAGGATGATCACGCCGATATTTTGCAGCGGGGTATAGAGCGCCGAACGCGCCCCGACCACGATCTGGATCAGTCCTTCGCGTGCGCGCCGCCAGGTATCATAACGTTCGGCTTCGCTTAAGCCGCTGTGGACAACCGCGACCTGACCGGTAAAACGCCCGGCGACGCGGCGAACAGTTTGCGGCGTGAGCGCAATTTCCGGCACCAGAAACAGCGCATTCTTGCCCAATTTAAGCGCAATCTCAATTGCCCGCAGATAGATTTCGGTCTTGCCGCTGCCGGTCACGCCGTGCAGCAGGAAGGTATGCGCCGCGCCGCTGTGCATCACGGCTGCAATTTCATTGAAGGCTGCCGCCTGCGCGGCGGTCAGCGGAGGGGGTGAGGTGGGTAGAAAGTTGCTGTCGGCAACGGTGTCGCGGTAGGTTTTTTTCTCGCCTAGAAAGATTAGATCGGCTTCTTCCATGCGCCGCAGATCGTTGATATTGGCGCCGGTTTGGGCATAGAGCCAGCTCACCTCCATCGGGGTGTTTTGACGCGCCAAGACCCGCAGCACGCGCAGCGGCTTGTCAATCTTGCGCATGTCGGCCAGCATCGCCGGCACGTCGTCTGCCCACATGGTCATGGCGATATGATCCTGATCGTCAATGCCAGCGACGCCGCGTTCGACCAGCGCCGCCGCGTGGGTTTTATTCGCGCCAGCAGCTTTGAGCGCCTTCTTAAGTTCGATGCGCTTGCCTTTAGCATCTGCCAATACTTCCAGCAAGTCGGCCACTTTAGAAGGGCGAGACATGACCTCAACGGCTGTTTCCATGTGGCGTGGGTGAATGGCTAACATGGCGGTTTCGATGACCCGCGGTTTCACGCGGGGCGGGGCGAGTACGCTCTCTTTTTTGAGGATTCCAGCTTTGACCAGATCATCCATCGCCTGCCGCCAAGGATCGCCTGCCAGCGCAAAATCTAACTGGCGGCCACGCAGCGCGCCGCGCCGTTTGAGCAGGGCGATCAGTTCACGTTCCAGCGGGGTTTTGCCGTCTTCATCGCCCGCGATAGACAGCAGAATGTCGCTGTGGGTGGTCAACCCCGGCGGCAGCCACAGCCAGAGGCACAAGCCCGGCGGGGCGGCCAGCGACTGACTGAGCCAGAGCGCCAGTTCAATTTCACGCGGTGTGACTACTGGCAGTTGATCGACCAGCGTCAGGATGGGCTTGGTGGCATATGGCGGGGTTTCGTCGGTTAGCGCGATGATAACTGCGTATTCGGTGGCTGTGCGGAAAGGCACCTGCACCAGATGCCCAACAGCAAGCCGACCTATGAGCGCGTCAGGCACAGCATAAGTGAATGGCTGATCCAGCGGAAGGTTGAAGATGACCTGTGCATACATAAAATGATTTTAGCACAGATGAGCGTTTTCTTGAATACTTGGCAGTAGGCATAAAATGCCCAAACGCCTCCACGAGGGGGGCGTTTGGTTCTGGGGAACTCATCTGCGATAGATGTGGGGGGCATCTGGCAGACAAGGATGACGATACCGCCTAGCTGGCCTACAAGCTCATACGGATGCCTGACGTTCGATCTACGGATGGGTGCCGATGAATCATTTCCCGCTGCATTAAACAGCGACTTATCAATAATTTCGCGCACGTTAAATCATAATCTGCGATTTGGAAATATGGTTTTATCGCATGAGATGAGACGATTTGTAATTCAGGGATGATTCTAGTCGCTCTCGTTAATAAATTCACAATTAACCCGCTGCGTGGAAATTGAGCGAGTAAACCCCGATAATTTTGAAACTCAGCATCGTGCTGTTGTATTTTCACGCTTTAAGGAGAAGTATTAGGATGGCTGGTCTTTTCAATCTGCGTTTTCGTAAGACGACTGCTGCGCTGCTGGCGCTGCTGGCTTTGTTGGTAAGCGGGCTTGGGCTGGTGAGCGCCCAAAATGCCGCTGATGAAATTACCGTGACACACGCTCAGGGCGAGACGGTTGTATCGCTGAACCCTGAAGTTGTGCTTACATTTGACCTTGCTTCGCTGAGCACGTTGCACGCGCTGGGCGTGGAAGTGGCCGGCGTGCCGGATTTTGCGTTCCCTGAAGCGTTGGAGCAGTATGCATCTGACGATTATCTGAAGATCGGATCGCTGTTTGAGCCGGATTATGAGGCGATTGCCGCCGCTGATCCCGACCTGATCATCGTGAGCGCGCGCACGGCGGCTGTGTACCCCGATCTGGCGGCGATTGCGCCGACGATTGACCTGACGATAGACAACAGCGATTTTCTCGCCAGCAATTTTCACAACGCTGAAATTCTTGGCGAAATTTTCGGGCTAGAAGAAGAAGTTGCCGCGCTGGAAGAAGAAATTACTACCAGCGTGGAATTGATACAGGAAGCGACTGCTGAAGCTGGCACGGCGCTGATCGTGATGGTGAGCGGCGGCGAAGTGAATGCCTACGGCGTTGGCTCACGTTTGGGCTGGATTCATGATGATCTGGGCTTTACGCCAGCGATCGAAGATATTGAAGCGGCCACCCATGGCGAAGCGATCTCTTTCGAGTTCATTCTGGAAGCCAACCCTGATTGGTTGATCGTGCTGGATCGTGATGTTGCTGTGGGTGAAGAATCTGCGGCGGCGCTGGAAATTTTGGATAACGAACTGGTTGCGCAGACGACTGCGTGGCAGAATGATCAGGTGATCAACCTGACCCCCTCCAACTGGTACATCGTTTCGGGCGGGCTTGGCGCGCTTCAGGAAATGGTGGATGAAGTTGGCATCGCGCTCGGCGTGATTGAAGTGGTGGAAGTAGAAGCAACCGCAGAGGCATAACAAACGCGCTGAACGGGCGGCTGAACTGCTTTTCACAACTGCCGCCCTAACGTTATGTTTTCAGCAGCGGCGCAGAACACATCATAGCGATGTGCCTGCGCTTGCTGCTGTATCTGTTATAGATCGGGAGCGTTGATTTTTTCCGTGCTAGATACTCATCAAAAACAGCTTGGAGCTGCCATATTGGCGATTGCCGCTCTGGCAGTTCTGAGCATCTTCATCGGTGTCAGTGATGTGACGCCTGAAAAACTATTTGCAAATTCAGATGATGGCCGCGCACTGCAAGTGCTGCTGATCAGCCGCATCCCCCGAACGCTGGCGATTCTGCTGGCGGGCGGCTCGATGGCGCTGGCGGGCATGATCATGCAAATTTTGGCGCGCAACCATTTCGTTGAGCCTTCAACGGCGGGTACGGTTGAATCTGCTGGCTTAGGGCTGCTGGTGGTCACCATTCTTGCGCCGGGAATGCCCATTTTTGGCAAGATGCTGGTCGCCAGCTTTTTTGCGCTTTTGGGGACGTTTTTGTTTCTGCGCATTTTGCGCTTGATCCCGCTGCGTTCGGTGCTGGTGGTGCCGTTGGTGGGCATCGTGCTGGGCGGGGTGATCGGCGCGATCACCACTTTTTTTGCTTACCGAATGGATTTGCTGCAATCGCTGAATACGTGGCTGACCGGCAGTTTCGCGGGGATTCTGAGCGGGCGCTATGAATTATTATGGATTTCGCTGGCGCTGATGATCGTGGCCTATATCGCCGCGGATCGCTTCACTGTTGCCGGAATGGGGCAGGACTTCACGACCAATCTTGGCTTGAACTATAATCGCGTGATGACGCTTGGCCTGATCATCGTTTCGATGGTGACAGCGGTCGTGGTGGTCACGGTGGGCATGATCCCGTTTCTGGGGCTGATTGTCCCCAATGTAGTGCGGCAAATGCAGGGCGATAATATCCGGCGCACGACGCCATGGGTGATCGTGATTGGCGCGGGGTTCGTGCTGGTCTGCGATATTATCGGGCGGGTAATTCACTTCCCCTATGAAATTCCCATCGGCGTGGTTGTAGGTGTGATTGGCAGCATCTTGTTCCTCTTTATGCTGCTGCGTAAGGATGCTCATGTCGCTTGATACATGTCTGTCTTCCTCAACTGTGACCACAAAGCAGCCTCGCAGGCTCGCCTTTTCACAGCCCGCTAAACGACTGTTCTTCCTCGGCCTGCTGGTTGCCGGTGTGATCACCCTCTTCATGACGATAAATTCACGGGGAAACTGGGATTTTGTGATCCCGTTTCGCGGCACAAAAATACTGGCGCTGGTGCTGATCAGCTATGCGGTGGCGGTTTCTACGGTGCTGTTTCAAACCGTTTCCGGCAATCGTATTCTAGCCCCTTCGATCATGGGCTTCGACGCGCTTTACGTGCTGATTCAAACGGCGCTGGTGTTTGCGCTAGGGGCGCATGCCGCCTCAACGCTAAACCCGCAGTTGCGCTTCCTCATGGAAGTGGCGAGCATGGTCTTGTTCGCTGGAATTTTGTATCGCTGGCTTTTCGGGGGAACGCGGCGCGGCTTACATTTGCTGCTGCTGGTGGGTATCATCTTCGGGGTGCTGTTTCGCAGCGCGGCAGGGATGATGCAGCGGCTGATCGATCCGAATGAGTTTGTGGTGCTGCAAGATATGCTGTTCGCCAGCTTCAACAGCTTTGACCGTGAATTATTATGGGTTTCAGCGGCGCTGATCGTGGGCGGGTCTATTGTGCTGTGGCGCATTAGGCACACCTTCGATGTCCTCGCTTTAGGGCGGGAAACAGCGGTCAATCTGGGGCTTAACTTCCAGCGTACCGTAACCATCATCCTGATCGTGATCGCCATCTTCGTTTCGGTCTCTACCGCGCTGGTGGGGCCGGTCACCTTCTTTGGCCTGCTGGTGGCGAATCTTGCGTACCAGATCGCAGGCACGTATAAGCATCGCTGGATTTTGCCGTTCGCTGTCGGGCTGGCTATCTTGTTTCTAGTGGGCGGGCAGATGGTGGTTGAAAGCCTGTTTTCATTCAATACCAGTTTGAGTATTGTGGTTGAGTTTCTCGGTGGCATTGTGTTTATTGTCTTATTAGTGCGTGGTATTGGCCGATGATCGAAATTAAGAACGTCACTAAAGCATACGATAAAGCGGTGGTCGTTGACGGGGTAACCCTGCAAATTCCGGCGGGCGGCATCACCTCGATCATCGGGCCGAACGGGGCGGGAAAATCTACGCTGCTGTCGATGATCAGCCGCCTGCTGCCGATGAACAATGGGCAGGTGCTGGTGGACGGCCTTGATGTTTCAACCACTTCCGGCGATGTGCTGGCGCGTAGATTGTCTATTCTGCGGCAGGATAACCATATCGGATCGCGGTTAACGGTGCGCGATCTGGTCACTTTTGGGCGCTACCCGTATTCCAAAGGTCGCCCGACGGTTGAGGATCTCAAACACGTGCGGGTGGCGCTGCAATACCTGAATCTGGAAAACCTGTCTGAGCGTTTTCTGGATGAGCTTTCTGGCGGGCAGCGGCAGCGGGCATTCGTGGCGATGGTGCTGTGCCAGGATACCGACTATGTTTTGATGGATGAGCCGTTGAATAATCTCGATATGAAACATGCGGTGGCGATGATGAAAATTTTGCGCCGCGCCGCAGATGAGCTAGGTAAGACGGTTGTGCTGGTACTGCACGATGTCAATTTTGCGTCGTGTTATTCAGACTACATCGTTGCGATGAAGGACGGTAAGATTGCTTGCCATGGCAGCACGCGCGATATTATGAGCACGCATGTCATGTGTAACGTCTATGATATTGATATTGCCGTAAAGGATATTGACGGCAAACGGATCGCCATCTATTACACCTAGTTGCGGCGGCGAAGTATTCTGATGACCTTTAAGCGCGCTGTTTTAAGCCTGTGTATTTTCTTCCTCTTTAATTTCTCAACAACTGCGGCTGCGCCGGGGCAGCCCGGCGATGTGGCGCTAACTGGCCCGGTGGTGGCATTTGAAACTGCGTTGGCAGATCGCATTGTGTTGGTGGATGCGATTACCGGTGCGCGCCGCGATTTGCGCTTCGACAACCGCCTGCATCATGTATGGGATTTTTCGCCAGATGGCTGCCGCGTGTTGTTCACGCTGACCGAAGGTGATGAGCCGGGGCGACTGTATTCGGCGCGGTTGGATGGCAGCGACATGCGCGATCTGGTCACGGGGATGGAACCCGGCTACGGCGTGTTTGAGGCGCAGTGGTCGCCGGATCCGGCCAATGACCGCATCGCCTTCACCTATTACAGTACCGAAGATGATGGCGATGGCGTGCCAGATCACCGGATCGCATGGGTGCCATCCAGCGGCGGAATTCCACAGTTTTACAGCGTTTCAGGCGACGAACACACTCCGCGCTGGTCGCCGGATGGGCGCTGGTTACTCTATGTGGCTTACGATCAGAGCGGCGATGTTTCCCCTGTGCGCGAAGCCGATTTCTGGATCGTGAGCGCCGATGGGGCGACCAAATACCGCCTGACGAATTATCCATCGGGCAGCGTGCATTCTCCGCGCTGGTCGCCAGATGGCGATCTGATCGGCTTTGTGTATTCGCCGTCGCCCAACGCCGATCAATTTTGGATGGTTGGCAATGCGCCCGATGCTGTGCCGACACAGTTAAGCTATCAGTCGGTGCTGACGCTGGATTTAACATGGCTGCCGGATAGCACGGCGATGCTGACCGCCGCGCGCTTCATTGGCGGCGTTGAGACCAACACCCTCTGGCGTATTCCGTTGGTCGGGAACGCCGATGTCGATTCCACGATCTTCTTTCAATCTCCAGAGTTGATTTACCCTTATGCGCCGCGTTTTAGCGCCGATGGCCGCTGGTTGGCGGCTCGCAGCGCCTACGCGCTGGCCTTAGTGGATATGAATACCGGCCAAGTGCGGGTTCTGCCAGAGTCGCTCGGTAATACGACGCCAGTATGGACGCCAGCAGCATTTGTAGGTGAAGCAAATTGCGCATGACTATCCTGTTTTGTTCAATTTTTGTTACAATTTGTTCGCAGTACGATGAAACAACTCAATAGTCTCAATCTATAGTGGTTGCTCATGTCAGCATTATGGGTGTAGACTGACTTTTATGATCTTGTAAAAAGTGGGGGCCGGGTTGGCCGAACAGATACTGCTGAGCGCAGCGCCGCGTAACGTAGAAGATGTCGTAAGCCTTGCCGCCGAATATGGCCTCGGCGTTGAATTACTCACCTTCGCAATGCCAGATATTCTAGATGGCGATTGGCGCAAAACCGTCGCGGATACACAGGCATTACTTTCCCCTGTGCGCGGGATGATCACGCTGCATGGGCCTTTCTTCGATATGGCCCCCGGCAGCCTTGATCGTCGTATCAATGCGCTGGTGATGGATCGCTACCAGCAGGCGCTGGACATTGCGGAGATGATGGGCGCAAAAATTGTGGTGTTTCATGCTAATTTCATCGCCTCGCTCAAGAATGAGGATTACCGGATTGGCTGGCAGAAGCGCAATGTCAGCTTTTTCAAAGAGGTCGCTGATTATGCTGGTGCGCGTGGGGTGATTGCCGCAGTTGAAAATATGTGGGAGTTTGACCCGAATATCATTTGTGAGGTGCTGGCGGGCGTGAACCATCCCCATTTGCGCGCCTGTTTGGATGTGGGGCATGCCAGCCTGTTTTCAGATGTGCCGGTGGATGTATGGCTGCAAACGGTGGAGCCATGGTTGGTGCATACGCATCTAAATAACAATGACCATATTCTGGATGTACACCGCGCACTTGGCGATCCTGCTGGTGCGCTGGACTACAACGTGATACTGGCAAAGCTGCGCGC
>DAOTUZ010000201.1:0-7175 GCA_034437295.1 Anaerolineae bacterium
GAGTGCGTTCAATTACGCTATAATGGCCTGTCGGTTTCAAGTGAATATAGGCTTTCGTCATGAGCCACAGTGAGAGTATTACCTTGCGAAAAATCTCCCTCACAATCCACACCCTTTGCCTGCTTGCGCTTGTTGTGTTCATGCTTAGGGGAATCTCGTTTACTTTTGCACAAGCTAGCCCTTTGCTCTGGGTGCGTTTTTATGAAGATATCAATGAAAATGCTGCGCTAGACGCCGGAGAGCCGCTGATCACACAAGGCATGCTTGTGCAGATTTTAAATCAGGATGGAGTGATTGTTGCCAGCGCCTTACTGGATGATGTGCCAACTGCATCGCAGGGGCTGATTGGTTTTCAGGATATCATGCCGGGTGAATATACTGTCTTGATCACCAGTGCCGACTTTAGCCCCACTGGCGACTCCCGGTTTGCGCGTACGATCATCGAAGGAGGCGTGCCGGTATTGGTGGAATTTGGCGCAAAAGCGGTGATTGTAGAGAGCGAAACTGTAACTGCTGCACAGCGGGGATTATTCGGGCTGCCCATTTACTTAGGGAATCCTGAACAAGTTGCCCGTATAGCGGTAGCACTGCTCATTGGTCAGCTGGCAGCAATGATTATGATCGCATTGGGAATCGTCATTTACGTATTTATGCGGAGACGTTTTTTGCGGCGGTTACGCGATCTGAAACGGCAAGCTGCAACCAGCGGTCAGATTGCGCAGGTGAACATTCCCCCGGGAAAGGTGTTTTAGGGGGCGGCTTTGCAATTTTACGGACTTTTGCTTTTGCCCCGCAAAAACATCGTTTTCAGATGGTAACACCTCATTTTGCCAGCGGTTCAAATCATTCTTCGCCTGCGTAGTATTTTTATTTAACCCTGTGCGTAGAATCTCCGCCTATAGAACCGCTAATATGCACCGTTATTCGCCTTAGTCAATTCCTGTAGAAAGACGAAAAACGGATGTTTACTGCTGATGAATTACAGGTCAGAGCCAAGTCGCCAATGTTTCGCTCAATCGTCCAAGTTGTGCGCACTGCTGATATTACGCCGCATATGCGTCGTATTACGCTAGGCGGTGAAAGCCTGAGCCTACTCACAGATAGGCATCTGCCCGGCGATGCCATCAAGTTGTATATTCCTGAAACGGGTAGTCATGCAGTTATCCCTCAATATATTATGCTGCCCAGTCGCAAAAATCCGTTTAAGGTGCGCGCTTATACTATTCGCAGTTTTAACGCTGCGACAGCAGAAATAGATGTTGATATTTTCCTGCACGGCGATACTTTTGGTTCGACTTGGGCGCGTACTGCGCGTGCGGGGGATCAAGTTGGGTTTATCGGGCCGCGTCACGACTATAAGGGCGCTGCTGCTGGTACTGATTGGCAGCTGTTGATCGGAGATGAAAGCGCGTTCCCGGCCATTGCCGCCATTTTGGAATCACTTCCAGAAGGCGGCCGCGCCTATGCTTTTATCGAAGTAGCTGATCAGCTTGATGAAGTGCCGCTGGAGCTTAAAGCTCAGACTTCGATTCAATGGCTGCATCGCGGAACTTCCCCTGCTAAACAGAGTAAACTGCTTGAGCAGGCACTCCGTAACTTTGTATGGCCTGACGGTAAAGGCTATGTTTGGGCGGCTGGGGAGCAGCACGCGATGAAAGCTATCCGTCACCATCTAACACACGAACGACATATGCAAAAGCATGATTTTCAAACGATAAGCTATTGGAGCTAATCGCCCGGCCTAAGCCTTGAATCGGCTACTTTGTTCTTTGGCCGAGTTATTCTCTATTGAGGGGCGTAATTTGATTGTCGAGAAAATATAGGGAGGAGGGAGAAAGGAAGCGAAACAGCTTAAATGTGTGACCCCGGCAGGATTCGAACCTGCGACCAAGTGCTTAAAAGGCACCTGCGCTACCGCTGCGCTACGGGGCCAGCTTGAAAACATTGTAAACGAAAACTACTTGTTTTCAAGCGGCAACCCGAAAAATCTAACCACTAAGCGTTCTTGGTTTTTCGTGAGCGCAGAGACATAATCCGCATTTGTACAGAGTTTCGATAACGGTTCATTTTTGAAGCCTATGGTCAAATTTATGATTCTCTTTCAGCGTCCGGGCAACCTTGCGGCATTTGAGGAGAACTACAATCGTTTTCTGGCGCTAATTGAAAGTATGCCGCTGATTACCCGCCGGCAGGTGGTACACATCCTCGGCTCACCCCGCGGAGAAACCAACCTCTTTCGTATTCTTGAAGTCTATTTTGAAAATCAGGCTGCACTTGAAGAATCGCTGCGCTCTCCTGATGGGCAGTCTGCCGGGCAAACTCTGATGAATTTCCCCTCAAACAGTGTAGAAATGCTGTTTGCTGAAGTTTTTGAAGAAACCGGCGGTCAAACAGGAGCATCATTTTAAACATGGCACAAATGAAGGCGCTGCAAGAACGGATTTTGGCAGAAGGGCGTAATCTTGGGAGCGGCATTCTCAAAATTGACAGCCTGCTGAACCATCAGATTTACCCCGACTTAATGATGGGCATGGGACAGGAAATGGCGGCGCGGTTTCAAGGCCATAAGATTGATCGCATTTTGACTGCGGAAATTTCCGGCATTGCCCCTGCTGTGCTGACCGGTTTAGTGCTTGGCGTGCCTGTCGTCTATGCTCGCAAAGTGAAGCCGATTACGATGTTTGGCCCGGTATTTCTGGAAACAGCCCCTAGCCATACCAAAGGCATGGAAGTGAACCTGTTGGTTTCAGCAGAATTTTTGCCGCCAGATCAAGATGTGTTGATCATTGATGATTTTCTCGCTACGGGAAAGACGCTGCGCGCATTGGCTCGTATGGTGGAAAGCGCGCGTTCCCGTATCGTGGGTGTGGGCGTGGTTGTCGAAAAGACCTTTGAAGATGGCCGCGATCTCATGCTGCGCAGCGGCTATGACATCCCGATTGAGGCGCTGGCAATGATTACCAGCATGGATAATGGGCAAATTGTGTTTGCCGAAGATGAGTAAGGGTTGTAATTAGCAGGGCATTCCCTATGCTGCGGGGGCCGGCCTAACATTTATGCTAGGCGCGTGTTGTCTAACTGTTATCGCCAGTTGATCTTATCGGGTAGACGCCGATCAAAACCTGATATTCAAAGGTGGCTTCTGATGAGGCTGCCTTTTCGTGTTTCTTCATATCCAGATCAGCAATTAGTTCATCCATCCGCGTATAGAAAATCTCAGCTTCGGCTTCAGTCATGGTGATTCGTTCACGGGAAATTCGCAGGCGGCGGGAGGTGGGCGCATCTTGACTCATGTCAATGATGCCCTTCGCTACCCCTTCAAGAATTTCCCTGCGGATCGGATCGATCATCGCATCTAGCGCAGTTGTAAGGCCGCCACCATCTTCGCTTCCGGGATTCAACAACGAACGCTGAATGGCGAAGGTTTCAGCAGACGCCTGATATTGCTTTTCAATGATACCGGAGACGATGCGGGTTTCGGTAACGGTGATGAAGCCTAATTCCTCTAGCAAATTGAAGTGATAGTACAGTTTAGTTGGCGCCAGCCCGATTTCTGACGCAACATGTTTAACTGTTCTGGGCGTTTTTAGCACCAATTCAACAATTTGCTGGCGCAGAGGGTCAGCAAAAACCTTGAGCTGCTCAAGTGTGGTGATAGTAAAACGTTCGGCAGGCTTAAAATCCTGTGCTGCTGGTTGAATTTCAGTATCGGTCATCGGTTGTCTTAGGTTGTATGCCTTGTCGGCAGCTTCCGAGCTGCATGCTGACCACAAGAGGGGCGGCAGCAATGGCATTTAAGCATACACGCTATAGGGCTGTATTTCCAGCGGATGCGAGAACTCTTCCATTAAGAGACGGAAGAATTCCCCATATTCCTGCTTATTTCTTTGCTTGTTCCTTCGACTGCGCCTCTTTTTTGATGCGTTCCCGCTCTGCCTCCGCAATCCGCCGTTTTAGATCCTGACGCATAATGAGATATTCGTGTGACATAGTTCGCTCCCTATACTTTAGAAGGTATATTGACTAATTTCAACCAATTGAATTAATTTAAATTATACGCGAATTGCGATTGATGTCAATAATAAATTTCAACATTGAAATAAATTGAAATGATAAGGACTGCTGAATCAAATAGGGATTGAGCATTTGCGAACCCCTTGAGAAACGGCACAATTGATCTATGGATCGTTTACGACGTTTTAGCCAACGTAAATTTGTTCGTGACACCCTGATTTTGCAGATGGGCAAAATCAGCGTCACGCTCTTGAGCTTGATCTCAACTATTCTCGTCACGCGGCTTTTAGGCCCGCAGCAGTACGGGTTATACGCGCTGGCTGATAATCTCTTTGTACTGTTCACCATCATTGACATTAGCGGCTCGGCAGCCAGTACGAATACCCGTATGGCGCAGGCGATTGGCGCTGGTAATGAGGAAGAATCTGCTAATGTGCTGGCGTATGGGCTGCAATCCAGCGTTTTCATGAGAAGTTGTATTCTCCTGCTGATTTTATTGATCGGGCCGGCATTCGCCGCTGCAACGCAGGGCGATTCCAGTATTGGCATGATGGCGATTGTGATTGCGTTAGGCGGGCCGATGGATGCGATCTACAGCCAACTGCTGCTGGCATTACAGGCGCGGCGTTCGATGATGGCCGCCAGCGCCCTTCAAACGATCAATCAGGCGGTGCTCACGTGCCTGATGATTAGCGCGGTGCTTATTGCCCCGCAAGCTGAAAGTTTGGTGGCCGCGCGGTTGTTATATTCATTGATTACGCTGATCATAATTCTGATCGTTTATATTCGACTGCGTTCAAAAGGTGCTTTTGAGCTGCCGCGGATCGGTGTGCTAGTGGGGCGTGTATTTACCCAGTCGCCGCGCCCATATTGGCGCTTCGGCCTTGCGAACGCGATTGATAAGAATATTTCAAATATATCTGCGCCGCTGATTATGCAAATTGTCGGCGCTTTTGGCGGGAGCATGGCCGCGGGCTACCTTGGACTGGCGATACGAGGTGTGCAGCAGGTTACCGTACTAGGAGTCGCTGTTCTGGAAAACCTGAACGCAGCGATCCCGCAGGCTATCGGGCGCGGTGATTATCGAAACTTACGCCACAATTTTGCCCGTGTTCAGGGGGTGACAGTCGTTTATAACGTGGCCTTGTTCGGGGCGATGGCGCTCACCGCGCCGCTGCTGATGCCGATATTATTCGGGGCGGCATGGCGGCCTGCTATTCCCGCCGTGGTGATGCTAGCTGTTTATGGGGTGATCACCGGCATTGGCGGTAATTTTGCGCCGCTTTATCGCGCCTTCGGGCAGATGAAGCTGGCGATTGGTGCTAAGATTGCGGCGTTGGCAATTGCGCTGCCTGCTGCGGCCTTGCTGATCAGCGCGGCGTCAGAAGGGGTATCCCTGAATATCTGGTTGTGGTCATCGTTCATGCATAATGCGCCCTATCTCGCCGCAGGCATTAGCGCTTCTAGCGCGGTGGCCGCTGCTGGGGCGCTGTCGCTCAATATTCTCTATGCAATCTCGGTAGGGCTGACCGCAACATTTACGGTGAGAGAGCTGAATAAGCGGGCTTCAAGAGATCGGATATGATCTTCTCATGATGCATGGGTAAAATCTCTCAGGTGGGAAATTCAAAAGGATCACGAACCCCAAAACACATTATGAGGGTATGATTCCTTCTAATTGCAGCAGGATGTTGGGAAATGCCGCTTTTATTTCTAGCTTTTTTCTGAAAGGAGCATTCGCCCGCTTTGCTCAGCGGCGAACAACCTGATAATGAATATTCTGATCATCGGCGGGACGCGCAATCTTGGGACGTTTATGGTTCCTGCGTTCCTTAATCGTGGCTATAACGTTTCTGTATTGAATCGGGGACTAACGCGGGATGATCTTCCTGATGCTGTGGAGCGCTTACGGGCTGACCGTAATGACCCTGATGACCTACGTAAGGCTTTGGGGGGACGCAGTTTTGATGTTGTGATAGACAACGCGCTTTACAAGCAGCCGGAAGCGGAAGCCGTCGTTGATATTTTGAGCGGCCATGTTGGACAATATATTTTCTTGAGCAGTGGGCAGGTTTATTTGGTTCGTGAAGGGGTAGAGCGCCCTTTCGATGAATCTGATTATGCGGGGCGTTTGATGCCTGCGCCTAAAATTAACACCTTTGGATATGAAGAATGGTTGTATGGCGTCGATAAACGCCGCGTTGAAGATACGCTGTTTGAGGCCTATGCCCAAAGTAATTTTCCGGCGACATCGCTGCGTTTACCGATGGTGAACAGCGAACGGGATCACTATAACCGAACCTATGCTTATATCCTGCGGTTGCACGATGGCGGCCCGATTCTTGTGCCGACGACGCCAAATTTCCGCCTGCGCCATATTTACGCTGAAGATGTCGTTTCCGCCTGCCTACGTTTGATCGATACTGGAATAGGCAAAGGCCGCGCCTATAATATTTCTCAGGAAGAAACGGTCACGCTGGATGAATATCTGCACTTGCTATCGCAGTTAATGGAATTAGAGCTGCCGCCGAAAGTGGTACGGATGCGTCGTGATTTATTAGAGGCGAATGGCTTTTTACCCGACTGCTCACCTTTTAGCGAACGCTGGATGAGCGAACTTGATAATACACTCAGCAAAACTGAACTAGGCCTGACCTATACCCCGCTAGCCGAATATCTGGCGCGAATTGTGCGCTATTATCAAGAGACGCCGCCGCCGCCGCCTGCTGGCTACCGCCGCCGCCGCGCTGAACTTTTGCTGGTAGAACAAGCGGGCGCGCGCGAAATCTCATAGCTTTTACACGAATGAAGAAAGACGTAAGGCAATTCTATGACGATAGATTCTGAAAGCGATCTCAACGGCCTGATGCGTATCGGCCAGATTGTAGGCGAAACGGTGCTGCTGATGGCGGAAGCGCTGCGCCCCGGCATCAGCACAAAAGAACTGGATGAAATCGGCGCTGCATACCTGAAAAAACGGGGGGCGCGCAGCGCCCCAATTCTCACGTATAAATATCCTGGCACGACGTGTATTAGCATCAATGATGAGGCTGCGCATGGCATCCCCGGTGAGCGCGTTGTGAAAGCAGGCGATCTGGTCAACATAGATGTTTCGGCGGAATTAGACGGTTATTTTGCTGATACAGGCGCCAGCTTTCCGG
>DAOTUZ010000202.1:0-14650 GCA_034437295.1 Anaerolineae bacterium
CATGTGACCGTTGTATTCCGTAACCATATAGGGCGTATGGTTTGGCTCGATAATGGTGTTGGAAAAATCATTGTAGGTGAACACGTCTTCCAGAAAGCTGCTGCCCTGGAAATAACGAACGCCGCCGGTTTGACGGGTAGGGTCTAGCTTGTGTGCCAGCGCGTTGGTGGCAGTATAGAGCGCATCGTCGTCAAATGATTCATTGATCCGCACGCCCCACAGCACGATGGAGGGGTGATTGCGGTCACGCAGGATCATTTGCTCAACGGTCATCAATGAGAGGGCTTTCCAATCTTCGTCGCCAATAAACTGCCAGCCGGGAATTTCTTCAAATACTAGCAAACCGATCTCATCGCAGCGATTCAGAAAGTGCGGCGACTGCGGATAGTGGCTGGTGCGCACGATATTGATGCCCAATTCAGATTTGAGGATATCGGCATCTTTACGCTGCAACCGCGCTGGAGCCGCTGCGCCAATGTAAGGATAGGTCTGGTGGCGGTTCAAGCCGATCAGCTTCAGCTTTTGACCATTTAGATAGAAACCATCTTCTGCAAAAACGGCGTGGCGGAAGCCGAAACGGGTGTGTACCCGATCTAGCGATATGCCGGAAGTAGAAAGCGCGGTTATGCAGGTGTAGAGAGTGGGTGAGTCTGGAGACCAGAGCGCAAACTGCGCGCTAGATAAGGTAAGCGTGACCACGATGTGATCATTAGCTGGAACAACTTGCGCCTTTGCGCTGCCAGATTCCATATCACCAATGCTGATGGCAACATCAACGCTTGCATCCCGATCGCTAAGGTTTCTAATGGTGACATCTATTTCAGCGACCGGTTCACCACTTAAAACATCATGGGTGCGCGCGAAAACATCTTGAATGTGAACTGGCTCTACATAACGCAGGCTGACTTCGCGGTAAATGCCACCAAAGGTGAGATAATCCACAAGCCCGCCATTCGGCGGAATATCCGGACGCTCAGACGAATCGAGACTGACCTGAAGTAGATTTTCACCATCACGCAGCGCATCCGTGAGATCAAATGATGAGGGTGTATAGCCGCCGTCGAATGTGCCCAATGTAAAACCGTTTACGGTAACAGTGTAGGCCGTCATCGCGCCATCAAAATCGAGATAGAGGCGGCGGCCTTTTAGCGGTTCGGGTAGGGTGAATCGCTGCCGGTAAGTGCTGGTGAACTGGTAATCAAGATTGTTGAAACTGTGATGCGGAAGTTCGATGTTCGTGTGAGGCAGCGTAACGCGCTGAAAATCACTATCAGCGGCCGATGGACTCAACTCGCGAGGGGCAAACAACCAACCATGATTGAACGGGATCACAGAACGCATAACGTTAATTTCCTAAAGGTTGTGCCTGATTCAGAAGATCAATTAGAACGCGAAGGTGAAATATGATGCAAGTGAGGCGCATGGTTATTTCTGCTGTACCATCAGCGCAAAACGATAACCGGCTAGGAAGAAAATGGCTGAAGGGATTAGCCATTTAACTTTCATAATCAGCGGCGCGTGCCAGAAAGAGATCCGCTGTAAGCCAAATTTCGCATAGTAGCTGCACATTTTTGTTTCGCACAGTAGATACAGCGGGCGGGGTGCGCGGGCTTGTAATGCGCGGATCAGATTGCCAGCAATGCCACGCCCACGATACCCCTCAACCACCACAAGGCTGCCTAGTTCATGCGCGCCGCGCAGAATTTTGATCTGCCCGATACCAACAATCTGGTTATCTGCCGCCTCATCCACGGCCACTAGGAAGTTTTGCCAATTGAGCGAAGTCGGGTCAAGCTGCTCAGCATGGATCATCTGAATGATGACTGCTTCATCGCTGGCGAGCGCGGGACGTATTGAGATCATCGGTAAAGCCTTCACCTCTACCTTCAGCACGCAGGGGGAGGAGGTTGAATACGAATGACGATTATAGTCCAGTTTAGCGGGCAATATCCCCGTCTGTGTTTCGTTTTGAACTTAATGTTACAATTCGCCGTTATGCGACGAATGATGCGACTCTATTTGCTGTTAACGCTGATGCTTGTGTTTGGCGCGGCCTGCACAAATCAGCCTACTCCGCCGCCGGTCACTGCGGGCGTGATGTTCCCGACGATGACCGCTGGACGGCTGATTCAAGGCCCGCTGCCACCAGCAGCGCCGCCCCCCGCAGATGGGCAGCTTTCTAATCCGGCAACGGCTATTGCGCTGGCGAACGTGCCTACAGCGACGCCTAATTTTTCGGCCTGCCCCGCGCCCAATGCGTCTGCTTCGCTGGAAGCTTCCGCGCAAGGCGGCACGCCGCGTACATCCGCCGCCGTGTCTGACGCGATTGGGCGTTACTTGAGCGATGGTGGTAATGCCGGCGAGATTGAAATGGTGCTGCGCGATAACTGGGCGATGCTGGAAGGCGGCTTTGTGCGCGGCGATCTTGACTTGACCGGCGAGGGTATCCCCGAAGTGCTGGTCTCTTTCAGCGCTCCGGAAGTAGGCGGCATGCTCTTGATTTATGTCTGCGCCGATGGCCGCTACACCGAACGCTATCAAGCGATCATGGGCGATGATGACGGCGGAACGCCGCCACAGATATTAAGCGCCGCCGATTTGAATTTTAACCAGCGGCCTGACCTCTTGTTTGCCAGCCAAATTTGTGATGCTGATGGGGAAAACTGCCAACAGCTTACACAGCTTACGGCGTGGGATGCGGCGCGGGGCCGATTTTTGAACCTGCTTGGCGGTGGCGTGCGTGGCGATGAATCCCCGACTCCGCTGGATGTGGACGGCGATAGAATCAGTGAACTGGTGATGCGCCTGACGAATGATGGCGATTCCACAACTGGCCCGCTGCGCACCGGTCAAATTGTGTATGACTGGGACGGCGCCAGCTACGTGCGCAGCTACACACAGTACGACCCGCCGCGATTCCGTATTCAGATGATTCACGATGCAGATCAGGCGTTTCAGCAGGGGCGCACCCGCGATGCAATCGCGCTGTACGACTTGGCGATCAACAGCCCCGCGCTGGAAAACTGGCTGAACGATGATATTACCATCCTGCCGGCTTATGCCCGCTATCGTATGCTGCTGGCCTATGCCGATATGGAAGCGCCTGAATTGGTCGAAATGCACGCGCAAATTTTGCAGCTTTACCCCGATCTGGCAGCTGCGCCGGTGTATGCCGAACTGGCAATCCGCTTCTGGGATGCGCTGCAAACCAGCGCGAATTTGCACAGTGCGTGTATGGCGGTGTTAGAAACGCTGTCCACTAGGCCGGAAGGGATCGGGCTGATGAATCGCTATGGCAGTTCCAGCGAGCCATACAGGCCAGAGACGATCTGCCCGTACTGAAATTGTGTTACAATTGCCCGAACTTGTTTAGCTTTTAGCCGATACCTTTACCCCTCTGCCCCTCTCCCTTAGGAAGCGGGGATTTCGTATATAGACGTGAACCGCGATAGCGGCGCTTGTATTGAAGTGAGCGGCAGTATCTCCGGCAAAAGTGATTTATATAACCACATTCTTCGAGGTCAAAGCATGTCTGAATTGCTTACGTTTTTTCAAGGCCGGCGCGACGATATGGTCGAGCTTCTGAAAACGCTGGTCAGCTATGAAACCCCTACCCGCGACAAAGCCTCTGTAGACAAGATGGGCGCATTCATGGAAGCCAGATTCAATGATCTGGGCGCTTCATCAGTCACCCGCTTTCCGCAGGCCGAAGTTGGCGATTTACTGCTGGCGAAGTGGAATGAAGATGCGCCCGGCAAACCGATCATGTTCCTGATCCACATTGATACGGTGTGGCCGTTGGGGACGCTTGCAGAACGCCCGACCTATATTGACGATCAAGATCGGCTGTTCGGGCCGGGCGCAATTGATATGAAGGGCGGCATAACGATTGTGTTGGAGACGCTGCGCGGGTTGAAGGATCGCGGCGAGATGCCTAATCGCCCGATCTGGGTGCTGATGACCACTGATGAAGAAGTGGGCAGTGTGTATTCCAACCCAACCATCAAGAGCGAAACGCCCAAAGCCGGGCTGGTGCTGGTGATGGAACCGGCGACCATTGATGAAGCCTTGAAAACCATGCGTAAAGGCGTGGCAACATACCGCCTAGATATTGAAGGCTTGCCTAGCCACGCCGGAAACCAGCCGGAAAAGGGCGTGAACGCGATCATCGAATTTGCGAATCAAGCATTGATCATCAACCGGATGAACGACTTAAAGAACGGGCGCAGCGTTTCGATGACGGTGGTGGAAGGCGGCAGCGCCACCAACGTGATTCCGGCACATGTGACCGCTTTTGTGGATACGCGGGCGATCAGCGTGCAGCAGTTTGAGGAAACTGAAGAAATGCTGCTGGAATTGCAGGCGGTAGTGCCGGGCGCAAAGCTGAAGATTGAGCGCATCAACGGTCACACGCCGATGGAGCGCAATGAGGCGATGATTCGCAACTATCAACAGGCGAAGCAGCTAGGCGAAGCGCAGGGCTTGACGATCACCGAAGCCAGCAGCGGCGGCGGTTCAGATGGCAATACGGTTGCCAGTTTGGGCGTGGCGGTGCTGGATGGGCTAGGCCCGCAGGGCGACGGCCTACATGCGCTGCATGAGCATGTGGTGTTGAACAGTATGCCACGCCGCTGCACCTTGATCGCGGCGATGCTTAAAGACTGGGTGTTTGCGGAGTAGACCCTTCACCACTACCCCCCTCAATCCCCTCTCCTCAGTCCCGTACACGGAGAGGGGAAGCTAAACGTAGTGCAGCAGGGGTGAGGTTAAGGATCGCTATCGCTTACAAACTGGTTTTGACGAAGGTGCTCTGACCTGCGCCGAAAATGCGCCCGCTAAGGCGGAAGCCATTTTCTTCCAGCCGTTCGATGAACTTGGGGCGGAAGCCGGTGCTTTCCAGCTTGCCGCCGCCAACGGTTGCAGGGCTGCTGGAATTAGAACCGGGCATACGATAGATGAAGATGTCCTGCAAAATTACGTTTTCACCTTCCATCCCTTGAATTTCGCTGACCTGCGTAATCTTGCGGCTGCCATCGCGCAGGCGGGCAATCTGCACGATCAGGTCAATTGCGCTCACGATCTGCTTGCGAACGGTGATCAGCGGCAAATCCATACCAGACATTAAAACCAGGGTCTCAATGCGGGCGACGCTGTCGCGTGGGTTGTTGGCGTGAACGGTAGTCATTGAGCCATCGTGACCGGTATTCATGGCCGAGAGCATATCCAGCGCCTCACCGCCGCGGCATTCACCAATGATGATGCGTTCAGGGCGCATACGCAGCGAGCCGCGCACCAGATCGCGCACGCTCAGCGCGCCGATCTTACCGTCGCCGTCTGGCACGGGCGGGGCAGTTTCCAATCGCACCACATGGCGCTGGTTTAGCTGAAGCTCTGCCGAGTCCTCAATGGTGATGATGCGCTCTTCATCGGGAATATAGCCGGAAAGCACGTTCAGCAGGGTGGTTTTACCGGAGCCAGTACCGCCTGAAACCACCACGTTCATGCGGGACATCACGCAGGCTTTGAGAAATTCTGCCGTCTCGCGGGTGAACGAGCCATAATTGATCAGGTCTTCAACGGTCATGCGCTTTTCAGGGAACTTGCGGATTGTGATGGTGGTGCCATTGAGCGCCGATGGCAGAGTCACAATATGCACCCGCGAGCCGTCCGGCAGGCGGGCATCCACCATCGGATGTTCGCGGTTCAACTGGCTGCCCATCGGGCGGATGATGCGCTGCGCTGTCCAGAGGATGTGATCTTCGTCGTCGTAGGTGTGCTCACTTTCGGAAATGATGCCTTTTTGCTCTTTCCAGATATGCTGCGGGCCGTTGACCATAATTTCGGAGACAGAGCGATCATCCACCAGCGGCTGGATTGCGCCAAAGCCGAGCACATCGTCAAGAATAGCTTCGCGCAGCAGGGTCATTTCCGCTTGGTTTAGGCGAAATTCTGGTTTCTCGCTGGCTAACTTCTCGATAATCTGGCGCAGACGTTCAGCGATCAGCGTCACTTTATCGGCCTCACTACGCTGCCATGTATCAGCTTCGTCTGGGGTTCGCAGTACACGTGCGCGAAGCTGCTTGCGCAAATTGGCTAGTTTCGGCGGCATAATGATCTTGTTCATAGTGCCGGTGTAAGCACTAACAGGGGGTTGTGGCGGCGGCTCCGGCGTATCGGATGCCGAACCGTAATTAATGTCCGGCGTTTCATTCGGTCTACGGGAAGGATCGTTTAAGCGTCGCATTACAGACATAAACTGGCACTCTCGCTAATGACACACTGAGAACTCTAGTGTAAAACTGTTCAGTAGATCACAACAGTTAACGCCAACTTTAGAAGCCTTCAAAAAGGAATATTATGGCTGAATCTGTGCGTATTGCGCTGGAATTTAATCAGATTAAAGATTTATTTGCTGCGCCAGAATATGATCCGTTTGACAAAAATAGCTATGAAATTGCCGGGCTGGACATCATCGCAAACTATCTAAAGGCGCAGACAGTGACCGCTTCAGCCAGCGTCTTGATTTATTTGCCGCCGGAACAGATCACGCCAGAACTGCCCGCGCAGTTTCAGGAAGCATTACAACGATTTAAGAATCGCAGGATAATCGCCAATAAGAATGAGATGCTGGCGAATAAGCGGGACGGCTGGCGAATGGCGACCTACAGTGTCATTCTGGTAGTGCTGATTACGCTGCTAAGCCTGATCATCCTGTATGTGATTGATAACGGCATTATTCAACAGGCGCTTACCCCGATACTGACGATTGTTTTATGGGTGATCATCTGGCAGCCGGTTGAAGCCTTGTTTTTTGAGAACCGTAAGCTTCGCCATATGAACTACGTATGGAAAAAAGTGGCAGAAATACCCTTTGAGTTTAAGCCATCGCCAGCACCCGCGGACGGTATTGGCGCGACAGGAATCACGATTGACTGAACAGGTTGGTGAAACCGGCGCCGCTTCAATGCCGCTGACTGGCGTTGAGGCGCGGCGGGCGGCCCGAAATGCCGGCGCGCTGGCGATTGCCCGCATCCTCAGCAGTGGCGCATTATTTATCTGGCAAATTTTGCTGGCGCGGCTGCTGGGCGAAGCGCAGTTTGGCGTTTACAGCACCATCGGGCCGCTGTATACCATCGCGGCGACGGCGGCCAGCTTCTCCATCGGCGTGATCGTGATCCGCGAAGTCGCTCGCAAACCTGAAAACGCCGGCAAATATCTTTCGGTCACGCTGCTCATCCAAACCCTATTTGCGATCATCGCCTATATCGGCCTGAATCTTGCCGGGCTGGCGCTTGGCTATTCGCCTGAACTGCGCGCGCTGGCGGCAGTTGCGGCGATTAGCCTGTTTCTAGATTTGATCGGCAGTATGGCTTATGACCAGTTGATCGCGCAGGAAAAGATGGTTGGCGCTTCTGTGGTAGAAATTGCCCATGTGCTGATCCGGATCGCGCTGGCGCTGCTGCTGGTGAGCGCAGGTTTCGGGTTGATGGGCGTGTATATTGCCACGCTCATCACCGGCGTTGGGCGGCTCATTGTGCTGTGGTGGCTGATGCTGCGCACCGGCGTACACCCGATCTGGCCTGTTCATTGGGGCATTGGCATCCCGCTGCTGCTGGCGGCGGCTCCATTGGCGCTTTCGGCGGTGATCAACAGCGCCTATACCCACCTTGATCGCTTGGTTTCGACCAGTGTTTTGACCGAACAAGATACCGCGCACATCAACGCCGCTTTCGTGATCGTGGCCGGAACGGTTGAGATCTTGAATACCACCATACTGGTGGCGCTGTTTCCTTTGATGGCGCGGCTGTACAAGCCGGGCGGGACGCGGGGCGAAAATGAATCTTTCTATTTTCTCGTGCAAAAGCTGGCTTATTTCGCGCTCTTGATCGGGCTGCCAGTGGCGCTAACAGCGACGGTGTTTTCGGCGGAGGTGGCGGTGCCGATCTTTGGCGAAAATTTCCGACCAACGGCGGACGTGCTGCGGATCATGATCTGGTATGCTGCGCTGACGATGATCGCCAACGTCTTTGCACAGGCGTTGATGTCTGCCAACCAGCAGGGGCGCTATGTAGTGGTGCGGGCGGTTGGGCTGGTGGTCAAGCTGGCGCTGGCGATCTTTTTACTGCCACGTGTGGGCGTGGTGGGCGCTGCGCTGTCCTCAGTGATTGCAGAAGCAGGCGTGATGCTGGTATTAGGCTGGATGGTGCCGTTGAACTGGTGGGCGCGTTTGGGGCAGTTTGCGCGGCTGGCGTTGGTGTGTGCGGGAAGCCTGCTGGCGATGCTGGCGCTAGGCGCGGTTTTGCCGGTGTTAGGCATGATTGGCGGGGTGCTGGTGTATGCCGCAGGCGTGTTGTTTGCTGGCGCGCTGGCGGGCGATGATTATGATTTGCTGTACCGGATCGTTGCGGCCTTTCCCGGCGGCGCGCGGGTGCGAAAATACTGGAAACGCGACGTGAAACTGACGTGGGAGTGAGAGTAGAAATTCAGCCTTACAACTGCCCCGCCGCTGCATAGGGTGCGCCTTTGGCCGTATCTTCTGTCTCAAGAGTCACCAGATAGCTTTCACGCACCACCTTTACCCCCGGCTGTACCGCTGCCAGCATCTGTACTGAAGCTTGCAGCATTCCGGTGCGATGAAAGGCTTCTACCGCCTGCTGGCTTTCCCAGTAAACAATCAATAGGGCGGCCTCAGGATCATCTATCTGTTCCAGCAGATGCGCCGATACAAATCCTTCGCGCACTTGCACAACCGGTAAATACGCATCGGCAACCAGTTCCCGCAGTTGGGGCATGGTTCCGATAGGAACACGGATCAACGTCGCCTGAGCAAACATGGTATCCCTTTCTGAAAATGCCTAGCCATCCATACTTCTATTGTCCCCTACTTACGAAAATAGTAAATCGGCCATTTGATCCAATCATGCGCGGCTTGAGCTTAGACAAAAATCCCTTTGAATAGAACGCCCCCCCATTCATGCGCCCCCGTAGACAGCGCATGCGTTGTCCGTTCCGCATCTAAAACGCTTTCGCGCAATATGACGAAACGCTTGGCTACGGGATGATCGGCATCGGGGGCAGTTCAACGCCCTCTAACAGGCGGAAATCCCCATTTTCCGGATCAACCAATGCCCGGCTCAGCGTATTAATTTGATTGTCGCGCCGTAGTTGTGCGGCGTTACACGTCGGGTTCGTATCCGCGCACGCGCCGCCATCTTCGATGCCCAATGGGTGCGTCTCGCTGCCATTGATGATGATATTGCCAGCGATCACCAACCCATCATCGGCGCGAGCGGGATCAGCAGTCGGGGCGGGGGTGCGCGGCGCTGCGATGAAGAATTGCTGCCATTGGCTAGGGGCGCCGCTAGGGTTCTCAATCACATTATTCAAAATATGCACCCGGCGGCTAGGGATGTACATCTCAACTCCAACCGTCGTCGGCCCCCAACCGCCTGCCGCCTGATTGAGCGTACATTGTTCAGTATCGCCATCGCAAGAACGCAGCCCATGCGCTACCTCTAAAACATGGCTGCGCGCCCCAACCCGATAAGCGATATTATTGGCGATCAAGATGTTGTCGCCGCCGTTAACCCCAAATGCCGCCCCCTCAGTATCATGGATCAGATTCTGCGTGATGGTGATGTCGGCGGCCTCATATGTCCACCATGGCGCGGTCATAAATTCAAACCCTGTGCCTTGTCCCGCCGTGACGCCGCCCGTTCCGCAGTCAAAAAATTCGTTGCGCCCAATATACCAACCGTAGCTGCCGCCCTTCACATACGTACACCAATCACCCGCGTTATGGATGCGGCTGTCAATCAATTGGCCGTACTGTACTGCCACCGCATCCAGCGCATTATCCCACGCTCCGCTAATATCGCTGTTTTCGATAGACACCCATTGGCTTTGGTTAATCTTAATCGTCTCTTGGGTATTATAGGTTTCTGGTTCATCACCAATCACCGTCACGCCGCGCAGCAAAAGATGATCGCAGCGCTCACAGTGGAACACATCGCCACCGCCGGCCATCGTAATATCTAGCACGTAAAAATAGCGCACATCAAACATGTTCACATTCGGCAGGCGCACGCTGTCCGCCCCCGATTCGCTGGTCAGAATGATCGGAGAGTCCGCCGTGCCATATCGAGATTCCCAATAGGTAGGGATATTCTCGGCGCTGTAATCCCCTGCCCGTAAAATCATCCGGTACCCCTGTGACAGCGTTTCGCCCATGGGAAGCTGCCGCCATGCGTAATCCAGCGTCCGCCACGGCGTACTCGCGCTCCCATCGGCGTTATCATCACCGTTTTCTGGGTCAATATACACATCGCGCATCACGGGCTGCCCTATCGCATACGGTGTGCCGTCTGGTATCTGAACCCCATCTTGCGCCGTCGCCAGCGTCACGCTTAGCAGCACCCCTAATATCGCAAGCCATCGTAATCCGTACATCAGCGATCCCCCATGTAGAATCTCAGTTCAATGTTAACGATATGACAATATCAATGCTTTTATCAAAAACGGACAGGAATGACGCCTATCAGGAAGGCGCGCCCCCCCATTCATGCGCCCCCGTAGACAGCGCATGCGTTGCCCGTTCCGTCCCCAAACAAATCACCCCGCTCCCCAGCCCACTCAAATCTAGGTGGCATGGTCGAAAAACTTGTATACTGAAGGTCGGTTTTGAGGGAATGGTTGTGCTTTCTGAAAATGTCACCAGCGTGACTTTCCTTCCCCCTCAGCGATAGGCTGTAAGTAATGACGGTCTCAATCTGGCAGGCAGACGGCACTCAGCCGGTTCGTGAAGTTGATTTTCTCGTCGTCGGCGCGGGAATCGTCGGCTGTACAGCGGCGCTGTTTGCCGGGCAGGCAGGCCGCAGCGTCGTGATCACCGAAATGCGCGATGTGGCATTAGGCGCAAGCAGCCGCAACGCCGGCTTTATGATCACCGGCCTTGATACCTATTATCATCGCGGCATCGAGCGTTACGGGCATGATGCCGCCCGCGATCTCTGGAATCTTTCCCTGAAAACGCACAACTACTGGCGTGAATTTGCCGCTCAAGCTGGCGGCGTGCAGATGGATCAGCGCGGTTCCATGCTGCTGGCCGAAAGTGCTGAAGAAGCGAAAGAATTGGAATTAGACGCCCGCGCACTGAATGCCGACGGCATCGAAGCTATCTATCACAGCCGCGATCCGCTCAGGCGTGGCTACTTTGCCGCCGTTGAGCAGCCTTGGGATGGCGCAGTTCAGCCGATGGAACTGACCCGCGCAGTATTAAACTTGAGCGGGGCAGAGCTGATCGCCAATAACGAAGTCTATAAAATCGAGCAGACCACGCCCGAAATTGTGACCGTCTCCACCCGTCAGTTCATCTTCAAAGCGCGGCATGTGCTGTTGTGTACCAATGCCTATTCCCCCTCCATCGCCGCCTACTTTGGCGATAAAGTGACTCCCATGCGCGCGCAGGTGATGGTTACCGAGCCGCTGCCAGAGACGGCAATCCCCGTGTGCGGCTACAGTGATTACGGCTATATGTACTACCGCATGACCTTTGACAACCGGCTTTTAATCGGCGGGGCGCGCAACAAAGCCTTTGACGTGGAAAATGACACCACCGATGATCGAATCACAGCGCGGGTTCAAGGCCATCTGGATAACTATCTACGCCGCTTCTTCCCTGAAGTGACCGCCAAAGTGGATCGGCGCTGGGCGGGGATTATGGGCTTTAGCGTGGATGGCGTGCCGCTGGTAGGCATTCTGCCGGATATGCCGCGTGTGGGTTTTGCCGTCGGCTTCACCGGTCATGGGCTGGCAACTGGCGCGGGTACTGCCGAACGCGCCGTAGATCACCTGCTCACCGGCGCGCATCCCGGCGCTGTCTGGGCGGGGCGGTTAGGAATTTAGGATACCGCGTGCCTCAGCCCGTGTGCGCGTGAACTCAAACCCGCCCGTAGGGACAACGCATGCGTTGTCCGTTCCACTGATACGTATATTAAGCCTAATCCCCCGCCGTTGGCTGCTGCCGGCGTTCGCGGATAGCGGCGAGCATCTCTTCAATGCTGGTGAATTTTAGGCGCGGGCGGCCCAATGCCTTGCCCCGTGCCACTTCCTCAGCGTCTAACGCTTGCCAATCGGCATAGGTCACGTAATCTACTGCGCGGGTTTCTAGCAGCGCCTCCACCGCTTCGGGATGTGGGTTGGCGGGATGCCAGCTTATGCCTACCTTCACGTCTTTGAGTAAATTCGTCGCCGTCTCCACCGAGTCCGGCTTGTTCGTGCCGATGATCCCGCTTGGCCCGCGCTTGATCCACCCTGTCGCATACTCACCAGTGATCGGCTGTAAATCTTGCGCCACCACCCGCCCGGCAGTATTGGGAATCACGCCGTCGCGTTCGTTGAAAGGCACGCCCGGAAGCCCTGTGCCTTTGTAGCCAATCGAGCGGAACACCAGCCCTACCGGCAGAATTTCAGTTTCGCCAGTTGATTTTGGCCGCAGCGTCCCGTCATCAGTGGCGACCAGTTGATTCTTGACGATCTCGATCCCCTCAACGCGATCCGTCCCGATCAGCCGTACTGGCGAAACCAGAAAGCGCATCACGATCTTGCGCGGCTTGCCTTCGGGTTCATGCGCGGCATAGCGGCTGATCGCTTCTACGTTGCCTAGCACCATCCGATCCGCTTCCGCTTGCATAATTTTCGCGCTCAAGGGGTCAATTTCGGCATCTTGCGGCGAGACGATCACCTCTGCCGCCGCCAATTCCCCCAGTTCTTTAATTTCTGGCGTGGTATATGCCGCTTGCGCCGGCCCGCGCCGCCCTAGAATGTACACCGTCTCAATCTGGCTTTTGCGCAGCGCTTCCAGCGCATAATCAGCAATATCTGTCGTCGCCAGTTCTTCCGGCGTGCGTTCTAAAATCCGCGCCACATCCATCGCTACGTTGCCATTCCCAACAACTGCCACCGCCTTCACCGAGAGATCGAAGCTGGCATCACGGTAATGCGGATGCCCGTTGTACCACGCCACAAATTCGGTGGCCGCATGGCTGCCGGGCAGGTCTTCACCGGGGATATTCATATGCCGGTCGCTTTGCGCGCCAGTGGCGTAAATCGCGGCGTGGAAATAATTGGGCAAATCTTCATGCAGCAAATCGCGCCCGAACTCTACGTTGCCGTAATAGCGAAAGTTGGGGTTCGCGGCGATGCGGTCATAAACTTTTGTGACCGATTTTATTTTCTGATGATCGGGGGCAACGCCGCCGCGCACTAAGCCATAGGGCGTTGGTAATAGTTCAAACATGGAGACGGCAGCGCCGGATTTTAGGAGGTGTTCTGCGGCGTAGAAGGCTGCTGGCCCCGCCCCGATGATTGCGATGTGGACTTCGGCCATCTTATTTGTACATCCCTTCACAATTCAATTAGCTAAGTATAACACGCTTGTGAGCGCCGTCGCCCAAAAGAATTTGCGAAAAATATCCTAAAAATAGGGGGAATATCGTACTGTAGGCGTGCTTCAACGCGCTTTTGAATAGAACCGAATCGCTTCAAACCCACCCGTAGGGGCATCATACATGATGCCCCTTCTTTTAATCTTTCTTCCCGCTGCTTGTAGAGAGGGAATTGAGGGGTGAGGTTTCCCCGTAGGGACAAGGCATGCCTTGTCCGTTCCGCCCCCACTCAAACCCTTACACCACCGCTTCGCTTAACGGCTTTTGCTCAAATTCGCTGGCGATCTGTGCGATCCACCCGCTCAGCCGCTCAGTGTCTAGCTCAGGCTGGTTGGTATCATCAATGCCCAATCCCATGAACTTGCCGTCTTCAAACGCCAGCGACTCGCTAAACTCATAGTGTTCGTCATACCAGTGGCCGATCAACACCGCGCCGCGCTCAATCAGCTTCTTACCCAAAATCCCCATCGCGTCTAGGAAATTATCTGGATACCCATACTGATCGCCTACGCCGAAAATAGCGACCGTGATCCCCGTGAAATCGAGCGAATCAAGCTGCGGAAACAGAATTTCCCAATCATCCTGAAGTTGACCAATATTCCATGTGGGGATACCCAAAATCAGGCGGTGGTGTTTCACCAATTCGCCAGCATCTTTGATCCCGCCAATATTGATCGTCGTCAGGGTTCCGTAACCGGCCTTTTGCCACATTTTCGCCAGTTCGTCGGCCACATACTCCGTAATGCCAGAGCTGCTCCCGTAATACAGGCCAATATCTGCTATCGCGTCCATCGTGCTGCCTTGCCTCCAAACTATCTTGTGTCGCTTTCAAAAGATAGTCTTATCCTATCAAGGCGTTGCTTGGCTTTTCCACGCCTCCGGTTAAGCGTGAAATGTAAATCAGGCAACTTCTTTCGCAACGGTTGTGATCCCGCATCTTTCACCCCGTTAACTTTCACGAAATCCCTGCTTTCGCAGCGCACCCTGAAATTCCACAATTTCTGTCAACTTGAACGAACTTGACGAGACCTGTCCGGACATCTTGTTGCATCTCATAGATTAGTGAGGAATAATTCATAGTAATCACGCTGCTTTTCTATAGTAGCTCATTGAAAGGAGTCTGTTCCATCAAAAGGTTCCACGGCGTGAATTGTTTTGATGACACAAAATTAGAGGGAAATCACAATGGTCAATAGAAAAACTAT
>DAOTUZ010000203.1:0-27561 GCA_034437295.1 Anaerolineae bacterium
GCTTGATTACTGGCGCGCAAACCGCATCTTCCAGCGATCTATGGAAGAGCGTGCCGGTGGTACCCCCTATATTACCTATGAAGGCCCACCAACCGTAAACGGTAATCCGGGCGTGCATCACGTGCTGGCACGTGCTTTCAAGGATATCTTTCCGCGCTATAAAACTATGCGCGGCTACTATGCGCTACGTCAAGGGGGTTGGGATACGCATGGCTTACCTGTAGAGCTTGCGATTGAAAAAGAACTTGGCTTTTCGCATAAGTATCAGATTGAAGAATACGGCATCGCTCAGTTCAACGAGAAATGCCGCGCCAGCGTAATGCGTAATATTGGCGCGTGGGAACGCTTCACCGAGCGTATGGCCTATTGGACGGATCTGGATAAAGCCTATGTCACCTTCACCAATGACTACATGGAAAGTATCTGGTGGGTACTTAAGCGGCTTTGGGAAAAAGAACTGCTCTATAAGGGGCTAAAAGTTGTCCCTTACTGTGCGCGCTGTGGCACACCTTTGAGCAGCCATGAAGTTGCTCTTGGCTACAAGGATGTACGCGATCCCAGCGTCTATGTGCGTTTCCCACTGCGCGATAAACCCGGGGTTTATTTTCTGGTTTGGACGACCACCCCGTGGACACTTCCGGCCAATGTGGCGCTGGCAATTGGCGAAAACGTGGACTATGTACAGGTTGAAGGCCCGGTCAAAGACAGCGAAGAAACCGAACAGCTAATTCTCGCTGAATCCCGAATGACGCAGGTGCTTCAACATCCCGAAAACTACAAGATTATCCGTAAGTTCAAAGGCAAAGATCTGCTTGGTGAGCATTATCGCCCACTGTACAGCTTCCTGCCGGTTGAAAAAGACTACGCCTATGTGGTTGCCGGTGATTTCGTCAGTACCGAAGATGGCAGCGGTATCGTACATATCGCCCCCGCTTTCGGTGTGGATGACATGGCCGTGGGCAAAGCCAACAATCTCCCAGTTCTTCAAACGGTCAATGCTGAAGGCGCATTTATTGATGCCGTCAAAGAATGGCGCGGTATGTGGGTCAAAGATGCCGATCCTGAAATTTCCCGCGATCTGCGCCGCCGCGGCCTGATGTATAAATCCGATACCTATGAACATACATACCCGTTCTGCTGGCGCTGCGGCACGCCGTTGTTGTACTTTGCGCGGGATACTTGGTTCATTCGCACCACCGACTACCGTGACAAGATGATCGCTGAGAATAATCAGATCAATTGGGTTCCCGGCCATGTGCGTGATGGACGTTTTGGCAACTGGCTGACCGAACTCAAAGACTGGGCATTGGGACGCGAGCGATATTGGGGCACTACGCTGCCAATCTGGGTGGATGATAAGACCGGCGATATGCTTTGTGTCGGCAGCGTGGCAGAATTGAGCCAACTTGTAGGGCGCGATTTAACCGGCTTAGATTTGCATCGCCCCTATGTGGATGAGATCACTTTCCCGAATCCAAACGGACGCGGCGGTACCATGCGCCGTGTGCCTGAAGTGATAGACGTTTGGTTTGACAGCGGTGCGATGCCCGTAGCGCAGTGGGGCTACCCCGCGCACGATGAAAATGGCATGTTTGAACAGCAGTTTCCTGCCGATTATATCTGCGAGGCGGTTGATCAAACGCGCGGTTGGTTTTACACGCTGCATTCTATCAGTACCATGATCTTTGAACAGGCGTCCTTCAAAAATGTCATCTGCCTTGGCCTGATTCTCGATGAAAAAGGCGAGAAGATGTCCAAGAGCAAGGGTAACGTTGTTGATCCCTGGGATGTGTTGAACTCGCATGGCGCCGATGCATTCCGCTGGTATCTGTTCACCAGTGGCCCCGCCGGAGAGCCGCGCCGCTTCTCTAAAGATTTAGTTGGCAAGGTGATCAGTAATTTCTGGCTGACGTTATGGAACACCTACAGCTTCTTTGTCACCTATGCCAACCTTGATAACTGGTCTCCATCTGCACAAGCGCCCGCTGTCGCATATCGAGATCCATTGGATCAGTGGATATTGGCAGAACTGCATCAACTCGTGGGGCAGGTCACCGAAGCCTTTGATAATTATGATGTTCCCGGCGCTACCCGCCCGATCCAGACATTTATTGACAGCCTCAGCAATTGGTATCTGCGCCTGAGCCGCCGCCGTTTCTGGAAAAGTGAAAGCGATTCGGACAAGCTTGCCGCTTATGCCACTTTGTATGAATGTCTGATCACGGTATCTAAACTGCTAGCGCCGTCTATGCCTTTTGTTGCCGACGCTATCTATCGTAATCTCGCCTTGTCTGCCGATAAGAATGCCCCATCAAGTGTGCATTTGACGTTGTTTCCTGAGGCAAACCCGACCCTAATCAATCAGCCGCTTATTGCCGAGATGCGTCTGGCGCAGCGGTTAGTCAGTTTGGGGCGTGCTGCCCGTGAAACGGTGAACATCGGCGTTCGCCAGCCGCTATCTTCCGCCAGTTTCGCCGTGCGCGATCAATCTGAGGTGGCCGCTGTCAATCGTCTTGAAGAGTTGATCGCCAGCGAATTGAACGTGAAGCAGGTCGTAGTTCTGGAAGATACTGGCTCGGCTGTAGAGTATAAGCTGAACCCGCTGCCCAGTGTTTTGGGCAAGAAGTTTGGCAAAGACTTCCCCCGCGTGCAGAAATATCTGCGTGAAGGTGATCCTGCGGTGGTGGGGGCATATGCCGAGGCTCTGCTGCGAGGTGAAAATATCGTCGTCACGCTTGAAGATGCCACCTTTGAAGCCACGCCCGAAGAAGTTGAAGTGAAACGGCTTCCAAGAGAAGGTTTCGCTGTGGCTGAAGACAGTGGTTATGTTGCCGCGCTGGATATTCGCCTGACTGATGACCTGATCATGGAAGGCATGGCTCGTGAAGTGGTGCGCCGCGTGCAAACGCTGCGTCGCGAAGCTGACTTTGACATCAGCAATCAGATCGAAATCTGCTATGTCGCGTCGGACAAGCTTGGGAAAGCTGTTCAGCAGTTTGCCGATTACATCCAATCCGAAACGCTGGCCGCGACGCTGCAAACTGGTGAACCTGTAAATGGCTATCATCGTGCCACCTATGCGCCCGATCCTGAAGGTGACCCGCGCAAAGATACATCCATTGATGGCGAAACTTTGAAGTTGGCTGTTAAGCGGGTCTAGTTGTCACGGTTTTACAAAGTAGAAAGCGGGGCGCAGTATTCAAACCATGCCGCCCCGCTTTTTTATTGGTAGGTTTAGCCGTTCTTTATAAAAAGATGCGTCATTTGTTCAGATAAATCATTATAATTCATGCAAACCTGCTAGATTAAAGCTCCTAGAATTATGTGCTGCGTAAGGTTTTCGTGAAAATGACTGAAGCCAACAGTGTTTCTATACAATCGCTTCTCCAATTTGCGCTTCCACTGGGTACATCCCTGATTACGGGATCGCCTGATCAAACAATAACCTATGCGGTTACGGTGCGCGCACAGCCGCCCGCCTTCCCTGAACTTTATGGCGGCGAACTTGCTTTGGTGTCTATGGATGTACTACGCAGCTACGACAGCCGTATGACACTTGCCGATGTAATTCGCAGCCTTTCGCAGGCGGGAGTAGCAGCTGTTGCCGTACAGGAAGAGGCGCCAAATGCTGCTGCTGTCGCAGCCAGTGATACGGGTACCACGTTGTTACTACTGCCGGAAGATAGCAACCTTCCGCGTGTTGAACGGGCCGTCAATACCCTGATCATCAATCACAAGGCGCAAATGCAGCAGCGCGCAATTGAAATTCAACGGCAGCTTACCCGTCTTGCTGCTGAAAATCGTGACTTCAATAGTTTGCTGCAAGTTTTGGCGCGGGCAACCGCAAAGCCGATTGTTGTGCATGATGATGCCGGCGTTTTAATGGCACAGGTATATCCGAATGCGCCACATCGCCCTGGAACGAGTGGCAGAGCCTTGCTGAACAGCTTGCCGTATGGGACGTTTCAAAATTGGCTCAGCCATGAAGCCCCCCATAGCGAAGGCTCGATTGTTCCCAGCCCACTTGGCTATACCACAGTGCTTAAAGTGGAGAGGCGTGTTGCCGGCTACTTATCATTAGTGGGTAATCACGAAAAACTTGATGAGTTTGATAATTTGGTGCTGACCTACGGCGCCGATGTTTGTGCCATTGAACTGGCAAAAAGTAGGGCGATTGCCTCCGCTGTTGAACAGGCGCGTGGTGATTGGGTTCAAATGTGGCTTAGTGACACGACCTCTGAAGATGATATGTTAGCATCTCGCGCCCAGCAGGCTGGTTTCGACCCTCAGATGACCTTTGTTGCGGCGGTATTTCGCGCCACAACCGGTCAGGGCAATAATCTTCCATTGGAGTCCCTCATTCCACTCGTCAAGGATGATCAGGCGCGGCGGCAAATAAATGGCGCCGTTGGTCAGTATGTGGATGTGATCGTTGCTTTATATCCGATAGAAAATACCGCGCAGTCTACGCGCATTTGGCATATCATCGAAGAAGTGCGCACACAGCTTGCTGCCCGTACGCCAGGCGGCTTAGTGATGGCCGGTATCAGCCGCCCCGCCGATGGCCTTGTCAATCTGCGCGAAGCCTATCGCGAAGCCCGGAATTCCGTCAGTATTGCCACTCAGCTCGGAGATCGTGATCAGACAATTTATTACGGCGATCTCAAACTTTTCCAACTGCTGCTTGCGCTGAAGGAACGTAATCTTGAGCCAATGCGCCGTTTCTATCAGGAGACCCTGGGCGATCTAGTGGAGCAGGACTCGCGCAAGCACGGGGATTTAATGCGTACACTGGCAGGATTCTTTGAAGCCAATGGCAACCTTGCAAAGGCTGCCGCCGATCTAGATGTTCATCGCAATACATTGGTCTATCGCTTAGATCGTATTGCCGAATTAACCGGGCTAGATATAGATGATTCAGATAATCGTTTAATCTTACATCTTGCGTTAAAGATCCAGCGTGTTTTAGCGACAATTCCCGGCTACTGAGCGTAATGTTACGGCATTTCCTAACCTTCCAAGAGAGAATGGTTTCAATCTACAAACCTCCCTCCCTCAATTTCGCTTGATCATCTTGAAAAAACTATGGTATAGTCGGATTTGGTAATACGTTTTGTGTGAATCGTTGCGCCAAAGGAGTCTTAAAATGGCTGTCGAGTTCTATGACGTAAAGACCCGCAAGAAGGTGAGTATCGATGACAAGAACGTCAAGAAGACTACCTTCACCACCAAAAACGGGCAGACTCGTTACGGGCTGCGCGGCAAGACCAGTGACAACCGTACGCTGACGAAGTTTGTTAGCAAAGGTGACTGGGACAAATCATCATATCCGGTTGAAAAGTAACTGCTTGTAAGAAGGTCGACCCAGAAATAGGTCGGCCTCTTTTTTGGCCGGTACTCTGTCTGGTTGTCTCGTATAATCTTTAGTTAAAGGAGCTTTAAATGGCCGTCGAATTTTATGATGTGAAGACCCGCCAGAAGGTGAAAATTGATGATAAAAACGTCAAGAAAACCACCTTCACTACCAAGAACGGGCAAACTCGTTACGGTGTTCGCGGAAAGACCAGCGATAACCGCAATCTGACGAAGTTTGTCAGCAAAGCTGATTGGGACAAAATGTCCTATCCGGTGGAGAAATAAATAAAAAGCCGGCTCAGAAATGAGCCGGCTTTTTATTTGTGGTTGAATGGTGGTTGGCTTTAATCCATTGCAATCCGCGTGGGTGGGGCAATCATCACAAAGTAATCGCCGGGATTTGCCATCAACGTATAAAGCCGCGCCGCTTGTTCCCCTTGATTGTTTTGCTCCAGCGTCGTGATGTAGAAGCCTAGCAGGTCACGCACATCGGCAACGCCTGTATCGTCCAGTGGGTGAATATCCACAATTGCGCCTTGAGCAATACGACGGCGAATAGCTTCAATCGTTAGCCCCATCTCTGGCTGAACGCGCTGATAAATTGTACCGCCAGACATACCTGCGCCCAGCCACGGCCCCGGATCACCCATGACCAGCACGCGCCCGGAGGTCATATACTCACAGGCATAACCTTTTAGATTGGCGCGGGTCGCCAATCCACCGAGTTCATCCCGCAGTGGCTCGCGTATTTCTCCGCCAAACACCACATCTGCACCGCTCAAGCGAATGCAGGCGCGTGTATCAGCATTACCTTGTACGATGAAACTACCGCCTTGCGCGCCATACGCAAAACTCTTGCCTACTGAGCCATCCAACCGCTTGCCATTGTGATTTAGCCCCTTGAGAATGGTCACGGTTCCGCCGCGGGCGCACTTTGCAACGCCATCCTGTGCGCCGCCTTCCACCAGTACATCCACCGGGCTGTCAATGAAAGCTGCTAGACCGTTCCCCGGAACTGCTGAGTGGCTGAAGCTCAAGTGAACGGCCTCAAGGTTTGAGGTGTCAATTTCGCCACGTTTTAGCGCGCCGCAAAGGTGTGTGCCTAATGCGCGATCCATTGCCATCACCTGTTCGTCATCGTAGGTGATTTCGCCGTCGCCATATGAGACACGCTCAGCGATTAACGCCGTGATCTGCTTGCTGATGGTGTTCCGGGGGCGGGCGAGGCGCGTTCCCACGCCGGGCTGTGGTGTTCGTTTCTGAATCTTCGGCGCAGGAATGGTAAGTACTGTCAGGTCAATCCGGTCATGCAAGGCAATCTGTTCCAGCAGTTCGGCATGCCCTACAAGGTCTTGTGCGCGGGTATAGCCTAAATTTGCTGTCCACCGCCGAATATCTTCGTTAAGCAGGTTAAATACGTTGCAGATTCCCGCAACGACTTGATCATAATCGCGGGGATCGAAGTGCTTGATACCTTTTTCAAGCGCCTCTTCTTTAGTTTTGATGTGAGTGGTGATGCCAACATGGCATGTGCCTTCTTGACATTTCCGGCAGACAGTACAGCCCATTGCCACCATCGCAAGAGTCCCGAAACCGATGCGGTTTGCGCCAAGACACAGCATTTTCACCACATCACGCCCGCTTTTCATACCGCCATCAGCCCACAGTTCAACATCGTCCCGCAGGCCACTCTTGATTAGTTCGTTATGTGCTAACCAGAGTCCGATCTCGGCAGGCAGGCCAACATGCCTCAAGGAATGAGCGCGGGCTGCGCCGGTGCCGCCTTCATAACCGGTGATATTGATGACATCGGCACCTGCTTTTGCGATGCCCACAGCGATGATGCCGATGCCTGGAACCACTGGAACCTTGACTGACACTCTGGCTTTCGGATTCGCCGTCTTTAGCTCATCAATCAATTGAGCAAGATCTTCAATCGAATACAGGTCATGATTATTGCTTGGCGAAATCAAGTCCACACCCGGCGTGGTATGCCGCGCTAATGCCACCTGTTCGGTAACCTTGTAGCCAGGTAGTTGGCCGCCTTCGCCGGGTTTTGCGCCTTGACCAATCTTGATTTCCAGATAGTCGCATGAGTTCAAGAACTCAATGTTCACGCCGAATCGGGCAGAAGCAATCTGATTGCCGCGATTGCGCGGGTGCCGACCCATCATATGTGGCAGTTCGCCGCCTTCGCCATTTACACAGAGGATATTGAGCTTTGCCGCCGCTTCACCATAGGCCGTGTACGCTAGTTCACCCTGTGAGCCAAAAGACATCGCGCCGATCAACACTGGCATACTGTGGTTGCCTATGGTCAGATCAACTTCCGAAGGCTCTACTGGGCTGTCGGTAATTTTTAATCCTAGCAGGTGGCGCGGCGCAACGGGCATATCCGCCTCAAGCGCGAGCATAGCCTCGGTGTATTCGTCTAAAGTCATGGCTCCAAGCGCAATATCCTCGATCTTCTTCCACATCTTCGGATACAAACGATCCGGATTTTCCAGCTTGTTTGCTGCTTCGCCGCGTAGTTCTGCGGCGCGCTTCTCTGCATCGGCACGTAGTTTTGTCCACGTTATGCCGCCAAATTCGGAGCCGAAGTAATTAGGCGTGCCAATCAAATTAGCAACATCTGTGGCAAGCCCAACCGAGCTAAATGCCTGACCAAATCCCCGTAGTTCGTGGCATCCGATTGTTGAAGTGACTTTTTGCAGTCCGCCGACCAAGGCGCCTATCGTATTTCCTAGTAACTTGATCGTGCCTTCTTCGCTTAAGGGTTCACGCGGCGGTCGCGGGGCAATGCCTAACCCGACTGCGTACACCGCGTAAGGGATAAGCGCGTTTGCGCCTGAGCCTAACAGCAGCGCCACGTCATGCAGATCGCGGATGGCGCCGGATCGAACCACAATGCCAACCTGTCGCCGCAAATTCGGAGAAGTTCCACTTTCGCGTAAGCTGCGATCCAGTGCCGCTACTATCACCAGCGGATCAATCCACAATTCCCCGCCAGAGAGGGCATCAGTATCATCAAGGATTAAAAGTTGTGCGCCATTAATCGCTGCTTCGGCGGCCATCCCTTGTAGGCGCTCAATCGCTGCTTCAATCGGCTCATCAAGCCGCGCGGTCATCGGCAAAACGGCTGCATGCCCGGCGAAGGTATCCAGCATCTCATTGACTGTAATCGTACCGTGTTTACGGGCAATCGTTTGCAAAACGGCTTCGCTACCGAGGCTTGCGTGCCCGCCGACGATAAGAGGTACGGCCAGCTTCACCAGTACATCATCCGGATGGTTTGCAAAGCCAATTTCTGGCCTCGCTCCCAACAAGACATCTGTCGAAAACTGTGCGCGTTCACGTTCGCGATCAATTGCCGGATTGGTGACGACGGCAACTGTTTCTTTGAAGTAATCTGTCAGATTCACCCGTGTCTTGCTAATGGCGCCCAGTGGCCCATCCCAGCCGAGCGAACCAATTAATTCCTTGTTGGTTTCTGCGAGCGTTTCGATCACCTGTGTGTGATAGCGTTCCCATCCAAGCGCCGCCATCACCGTCGTATTGATCGGTATTGTTTTGTGCTGCCACGGAAAGGATGCTTGTAAACCAACCTGCATCGCTTCGGCAATTGCTTCCATAACCGGCGCCGTTGCTGTTTTGGTCGCGCCATAGCCGCCATAGCCGCTGTTCCCGCCGCCTCCGTTGATCGGGCGGCTGTTGTAAGGAACGGGCTGAGGATGAACTGTTTGTGATGCCCATTCGCCGCTTGTAACCACGGCTGGATTAAACATCCCCCGATCCCGACTGCGCTGGTAAACATGGCGCTGGATCGCCGGGTAATCAAGCACCTCAATTGAGCGCCCTGGTTGAATGATCAACGCAATCTTTTCGCCTGGCGCCAGTGGTTTTGGGTCAGAGGACATCATATCAAGCGGATAAACGCCGCGTTCAGAGCTGGCAAAGTATTCTTTTTCAGTTTCGCCAAACCACAGCGGGCGCAGCCCAAGTGCATCAACACTAAAAACACACTGATCGCCAACGCGCGCCGCTACCGCTGCTGGCCCTTGCGCGAATGGCCCGAACGCGCCGCGCATTTTAGCGTAAGTTTCGTGAATTTCCGGCGCGTTCTGAATCAGATCGTGGCTGTACGGAGGGAAAATATATTCCATCGCCTCGATCAGATCGAAGCCAAACTGCTGGCAAAGCGCGTCAATCATACGATCAACGTCTTGCGAGTCGGAATTGCCAGTATCCAGATCAACGCCGAGCATGGCAGCTTCCATGCGAAAGCGCGAAATGGTGTTGAACTCACCGTTGTGTCCAATCACATTGAACGGCTGTACCCGCTCAAAGATCGGATTTGTGTTAGTGCTGTAGCGGGCATGCCCAAGCGTCACCGTCGAAGCATATTCGGGATCGCGCAGCTCAGGGTAATAACGGCGCAGAATTTCTACCGTTCCTTGTACCTTGTGGACTACGCTGCGCGATGAGAATGAAGGGAAATGCAGCTTGAGATCCCGCTCCATCTGGGCTTGCAGGCGATAAAGTGCCGATTCTAATTTATCGCTGGAAATACGCCCGTTCATTCCGGCGAACTGCCAGAATGCTGGCTCATTGGCTTCAGCGTTGCGACCAAGTACCCTACGATCAGTTTTGCCCGGTCGTTCGATCAATACCTCTAACCCGGCTTCACGCATGATTCGGGAGATCGTATCAATGACACTCGCCGTAGCGCCATGCTGTGAAACTGGAATCATCACATGGGCGACCCAGAAGTTTGCATCGGTTGCCAGCGAAGATCGCATACCCTTTAACGCCAGTGTTTTTGCCCATAGTTGGCGCGGAATATCAGTCATAATACCCACGCCATCGCCTTCACCGTCTATAAAACCGGTGCGGTGTCCCATACGCGCTAGGGCTTCAATAGTGCGCTTTACGTTGCCGTGGGTTGCCTGTCCGCCTTTGCGAACAGCGCAAATCAGGGCGCACGCATCACGCTCGCGCGTATCCTCACGGTGGAGAGGATCACAGAAAGTCTCTTCCGGCGCAGCTTCCTGATGGGTCATGACGTATCCTCAAAATTTGTGATAAAGACACAAAAAGAGCAGGGCGCTCTTTATCACAATGTATCAAAATTACAGTCCTGAGGACTACGTTCACAATGTGAGATAAAAATTCTTTTTGATTATGGCAAATTGCACAAGATGATCTGTGGCCGGCTGTTGGCTGGGGCATTTCGCCCAATTAAATTGATGCCGCAGCCAAAGAATCGGCCATAAACCATACTCACTTTTCGCTTAGTCTATTGAATGGCAAATTTTGGGGCGTATTGTGACATGCCCCAAAATGCAGAGAGTATGGCTTGAAGTTTAGCTATCCGGGGAAGGGGATTAACCCAGTGCCAGCAGTCTGCGAATAGTGAGTGCCAAATGCAGCGCCAAACGGATCTCCGGCCGCTCAAGATCCATCTGTGCAATTTCATTGATGCGGTTCATACGATAGAGCAGCGTGTTGCGATGAACGATCAGCATTTCCGCGGTCTGGCTCAAGTTGCCATGGCAGACAAAAAATGCTTCTAATGTTTTGATCAAGTCAGCATGCTGGCGCATATCATAGTCTAGCAGCGGGCCTAGCGTTTTTTCGTAGAATGCGACGAGCTTTTCGCGGTCAGACAAGCTCAAAATAAGCTGATACACGCCAAGATCGCCAATATACAGCGGCGTATCTGTTTGCAGGCGTCGTGCTAGATCAAGCGCCTGTGTCGCATCCCGGTAGCTGCCTCTCCATGCCGCAACTTCGCGGACAGATTGCCCAATACCAATAGCCACACGAGATCCCGGATATTGGCGTTGAATTTCCGAAGTGAACACCTTTGCCAGTTTGATCGCTGTATTGATCGGGTCTTTCTCGTCTGTCGCTTGAAAGACCAGAACTTCATTTTCGCGCTCGCGCTGCCAGATCAGCGCAGATGCGCGCTGCGCTGCCACGATGCCATTGACGATGGTCTCTAAACGGCGCAGTGAGGGCGCTTTATCCCCCTGCCATGAGAGTACCACCGCTACGTGCATTTGGGTCATGTCATGTTCAAAACGTTCGCCCTGCCGAATGGCTTCCTGTTGGCTAACATCCCCGATCAGCAGTCGATCTAGAAAGGTTCCACGCAGGCGTTTTTCGGTATCACTGATCGCCTTCGCCTTCGCCATTTCCAGCGCGCAGGCAGCAGCGCCGTGTTCGGCCACCAGCATATCAATATCATCGAGATCATCATCTCGTCCGATAATTGAAAGATAACCGCGCCCAATGTCTTTGGTAATGATGGGCGACACAAATCGCGCAAGTCCCGGCGTGGGCAGTGATTGCATCAGAACCGGGTTTTCCACTTCGCTTACCCGATGGCGATCTTGAATTTCTATTGGCAAGTTGTCGTGTTTACGTAGAAATACCTCAATATCTTCCCAGTAAGAGACAAATTGTGGTTGCACTGAACTGAAAAGTACTTGCAGGCGTTTATCTTGAACCACAATTGCTTTGTTGGTCAGCTGCGCCATTGCGCCGATCAGTTCCTGCATCCCCTCGTTACGTGAGGAAATCTGGGTGAGCTGGCGGTATATTTGCGTGCCCCGTCGTTCCACCTGACCTTTGAGATCGACCAGCAGGCTGACGATCTGCTTTTCAACGATGCGTGGGCGGGCGCCTCCCGGCAGCATCAACACTGGAATGCCGTAAGCGTTTGCTTCGGCAATCGCGGTTGATGAAGGGTTGTCGCTTAAAACCACCGCTGCCGCCTGATTATCAAAGGCCCAGCGGATGATCTCTACATCGGTAGATGTGCGGGAAAAGGTGGTTTCGCGGGGCGCAACCAATATCATCTCATCATTTTGTAGGTTTTTGGTGGATGCGCGATCATCTGGATAAATGACGGTTGTCCACGACACCACACGTTGAAGAAGTCCATCACCAGCGACTACGCGAGTGCCTAATGGGAGGGCAAGTTTTCTTATATCTTCTACAGTGACTTGGCGCGCTGGATCCGTCATGATTGCCTTCAGATATTCTGCACAATTACTTTACTTCAAATAAGCTATTTTGTGCAGGTTGTCAATAAGGTGCAACGCCGGTTTCAAGGAATCGCTATCGCGGTGTTTGCTCGGCCATCAGACGGTTGTAATTACCTACCCAATCTGCCTCTTTGCTGGTGAATTTTACCACCGTAATATCGCTGACTTTGGGGAACAGCTTCGCCAGCAGAGCAGGCAAGTCTGCCCACCGATCCTGTATGATGATCGCCTGTAATTCATCTGCTATACGGCCGGCCCACGCCCACCGCTGGCGCAGTTCTTCCGCTTTCATATAGTAATCGCGGTTATCCCATACACTGGCTGAACTTTCGATCCCCTCGTCCACTTTGCGAAGTGCGAAGATCAAAGTTGCTGCCATATCGCGGGCTTCGTCATCTAAACCGGCTTTTACGCTCAAACGGCGCAGCATCTCGGCAGCAAGTCGCATTTGCTGGTTACGCTGTTTGCCTGTGCTGTCAGTATTGATTACCCGGCCCATGAAGTTAGCGCTCCTGAAAACAGAATACGTTAAAGTAGTAAATGCAGATACGCTGTGACATGCCACGGCACGGCTGGATTGTGACAAAGCAATCTGCTTTAGAAATTAGCTGCTGCTTGCGGGACGAATCCCCTTGTAAATTTGCCGCCCGCTGATAGCGCCGAGGATAGTTTTAGCTGGCCGCGATAGCCGCTCTGCAATTTCGTTTGGCGTCAGTGGTTGGTTGGAATTCGCGAGGAAAATCCTGAAAATGCTGTCAATAACCGGGGTTTGAGGGTTGATAAAATTCGGATCCTGCGCTGCGACCTGTATTTCTAATCCTAACTCATCCACCCGGGTTACTTCACCCGTATTTAGGTCAACATAATCCAGAAGTTGCCCTTGATCCTCGCTTTGGGAAAGGCGCTCGCGCTGCTCTGGCCCCAACTGACTCAGGATTTCGCGGCGTAAGTCTACATCCTCGGTGCGTTCAAACCAGCTGTAATCTATATGAAACGGCGTGTCCAGCGTCGGCTTGGCGAGAGGGTTAGATTTTCCAATGGGTGACTGCATAAATTAAATCTTTCTCAGCTTCGATAGACTTAGCGCCCGCTCAGTCTCCAGTAGTTATTGCCAACATGCTCAAAATCGGAATTCGCCACGAGCGCCGCATAGATTGGCTCTGGTGGCAATCGGCGTAGCACGTTGGTAGCGCTGTACAAGGTCTTTGCATGAACTGTGCCTTGTGGAGACGTGCGGCTTAGCTCGGTCACAAGGTTATGCATAATATGGCTTAGCGAACGCCGCGACTTTTGCGTTTCCTGATAGAACGTGTCAATAGCCGCCAGATCATCCGTACCCAGTACCATCAAATCATCATATTCTGCGCCAATTGAGCGGCGGTCATATTCAAACAGCAGTCGCCCATCTTTGGGAGCGATCAACGGTACATACTCTGTGCGTGGCCGATGCGAATTGAATTCGATCAGAATCTTTCCCGGTTCTTCAGAGCGGCTCACGGTCAGTATTGCGCCAACAGGCAGGTGATGTTTGCGGAATAGCTTGCCTAACCCGTATACATACCGTTCTTGACGCACTACCCATCCGAAAAATTCTTCCCCATCGAGCGCATCTACTAGCGTCACAAATACGCGCGGTGTTCTTCTCGCCGTCGGGAAAATGGCGCGAAGGCTTGCGTTTAGGGGCAGCGTGCCGGAACGGCGATGTGGATAATTGATCGTGATCTGGGCTTCGTCTAGTTCATCGTCCTCTTTGCCGAAGTCCGACCATTCATCATCAATTTCACGGATCAACTGGATGGTTTCTTCCGAAAGCAGCTCCGGATCGTAATCTAATGGCGAATACTGTAGAAGTTGGGGGGTCGTCAAAACCTCTGACGGTTCAAGCCGCCTCAGAAACCAGAGGATCGTATCCACTGGCCCCACTTCATCAAAACGGTTATCCTGACTCAGGCTGTAATTCATTGAGAATACTTGAAGCGACTGGGGCGCGTTGCCAAGCCCGCCGACCTGCTCAAGCAGCTCATCCGTCGTCATCGGGCCGCCTTCTGCCATGTCTAGCACCGCTTCTGCCAGATGGAGCTGTCCACCGCTGTTCGCGTCTAACATCAGACTTCGCGGGAACCACAGCCCCGCTACGCTCACCAATTCAGGATCTGCGCGTAAGGCCTTCTCAAGGGCGTTGATGATAGCATCTTTGGAGGACGCCATGATCTCTTCGGTTGTGAGCGTGTTTGCGCCTGGAAGGGTATATCCATCTTCGGGAGAATCGTTAAGACGATGATTGGGGAACTCAGCCGCGAACTCTCGTGCCGGAAGCCCACCATCTTCAAATGCGACCCTGATCACACTGAAATAGCCATGTTCCGGGTTGCGTCCCTCGCGTACCAGATCGACAGTTCCCATCGCATGATCCATCTCCGGGAACATTACTTTTTCGCCGACGGTATAACTTTGCGCAGGAACATACATTCGTACGTTTGCGAAACGTTTGGAGAGCGTGTCTTTTTCCTGCTGAAGACGATGTTCCACCAGTTCACGCGCCAGAATATCAATTTTTAAGGGCGTTTCTTTTTCGAGCAGAATGCCAGAGAGGTATTCGAGGTCGTCGTTAGTTACGGTGAAATTCTTCGCCCAGTGATGGCTAGGCATCAAGTAAATGGCCTCCAGAAATGTTGCAACTTGTGAACATCTCGTTGCGTATACAAACGTGAATTATACTGGACTGAAAGAAGGCTTTGCAAGCGTGGTCTCTGTAATGATGCCTATATTACGGCGGAAATGAGGGAAGCATGATCCGATCATTCGAATTATGATCGGCGCTCAAGCGTTGGGTTGACCGCCCCTTACCCCTCGTTTATACTAATGCGCTTGTAGTGAAGACCCTGATGGTTAGGAAAACGGAATGTCGACGAAACGTACTTACCAACCCAAAATTCGTCGCCGCCAGCGCGTGCATGGCTTTCGCGCTCGGATGGCATCGAAGACAGGGCGTAAAGTTCTGAAGCTGCGCCGGGCAAAAGGGCGCTGGGAATTGAGCGTTACGCCAAAGCATGTCAAGAAAATAAACTGGAAATCCCACTGATTGCTAAGTGATGCTCCCGCGCGAGCTGCGCTTGCGTCGCGCTGAGGACTTCGAACGGCTCCGTCGTGAGGGAAAGTCCTTCGCGGGCCGAATGATGGTTTTGAGCGTTACGCCAAACGAAGCTGGTTTTAACCGATATGGGTTGATTGTCAGCCGCCGTTTTGGTAATGCAGTGCAGAGGAATCGCGCGAGGCGGTTGATGCGAGAAGGTTTACGCCTACTCCATCCCCGCCTCGTTTCGGGTTACGATCTGGCATTGATTGCGCGTGGGGGAATGCAATCTCAAACAGTGACCAGCGTAGTTCCCGAACTTGAACGCCTGTTGAAGCAGGCAGGTTTAGTAGTAGAAAGCTAAGACCCATGAAGTGGCTGGCACTCCGCGCACTACGCTTTTATAAGCGGTTTATTTCGCCTATGCTGCCTTCTTCTTGCCGTTTTGAGCCAACCTGCTCGGTTTATATGTATCAGGCCATTGATAAATATGGCGTGTTCAAAGGCGGCTGGATGGGCATCAAGCGTATTGGGCGCTGCCATCCATTTCACCCCGGTGGCTATGATCCAGTGCCCTAAACTTGGAGAATTGTGTTGTTGAAGTCAACTTTTGCGAAACGCGCCGCGCTTGTTGCCGCGCTCATGCTCACCTTGCTGTTATTTGCCGGATGCGTCGGCGGCCCTTCCGAGGTTTCTTGGGGCAGTCTCAGTTTATACGGTAGTCCGCAAACGATTCTCTTTGCTTTTGGTGATCGTATCGTCATGCTCGATCCGCTGGATGGAAACCCGATTCAACTGCGGGATTCTAGTGGTTCTGCGCGCGTTGATGATACCGGGAATCCCCGCCTGTGGGAGGTGACCTCTCCGGCTGGCGCTGCCACTAAATTCTTCACCGCGCCGATCCCCATTGATGATGACACGCTGTTGGTCGTTTCATATGATCGCGGTATTTTTGAAGTGGATGTTCCTAGTGCGCGTATCAACAATCCAACCGGTTATGCGGTGAATGGCCTGGTGACCGGCCATGCGCTTCTGGCCGATGAGCTGTTATATGTTCCCTTGAGCAGCAATAGCATGACCGCGCGTACGGTCAATGGTTTTGGCGAAGCCTGGAGTTTGACAACCCGCCAGAGCAATTGGGCACAGCCGCTTTTAATTGATGGCGTACTGTACCTCTCGTCACTCGATCACACTCTGTATGCCATGGACCCCGAAACCGGCGAAGTGTTGTGGGAAGCTGCCCTAGGTGGCGCGATGACCTCAGCCCCTGTTTATGCAGACGGCTACCTCTACGTTGGTACATTTGGTCGTAAACTGCTGAAGCTTGACCCGCAAAATAACGGCCAGATTGTGGCTTCTTATGATACCCATGATTGGGTTTGGGGTTCGCCTGCGCTGGTGGATGGCACGCTTTATTTTGGCGATGTCAGTGGTTGGCTGTATGCTGTGACCGATGATGGGGATACGTTCACGCCCGTCTGGGAACCAGTTCAGGTTGCTACAAGGGCAATTATTGCAACGCCGGTAGTGACGGATCAGTCTATCATCGTTGGCTCTCGCGATCATAACCTGTTCTGGGTGAATCGTGAGACTGGCGCGGTGGAACTGACCCGACAATTAGCGGGCGAACTACTCGGAAATATGCTCTTGATGCAGCCCTCTGAAGAAAATGATCTAAGCCGTGATCTGGTGGTTGTAAGCACGATGAATGCAGCCGAATTCGTGGTCGCTTATTCTGCCGATAACGGTGAGCGTGTTTGGGTTTATAGCCGCTAAGCGCATTATTGATGGTGTGGAGCATTCCTGATGGACATAATCCTTAACCCGTTCGTCTCTATCCTGACTGTCCTTTATGGCATTTTGGGGCAGAATATGGTGCTGGCGATTGTGGTTTTCACGATCATTGTGCGCTTGTTGATGTTTCCGTTAACAGCGCAGCAGATGAAATCTTCAAAAGCCATGCAGCAGCTTCAGCCAGAGCTGAAGAAGATGCAGGAGAAATACAAAGGCGATCGCGAAAAGCTGGCACAGGAACAGATGAAGCTGTATCGTGAATACGGTTTCAACCCGCTCAGCGGATGTTTGCCGCTGGTCGTCCAGTTCCCTATCTTCATCGCTCTTTATCAGGCCATCATTCATGCGTTGGCGGCTACGCCCACTCAGTTGCTTGATCTCTCTGGTCGCCTGCTAATTCCCGGCCTAGATCAGTTTATTCCCTTGAATAATATGTTCCTTGGCCTAAACCTGACCCTGCCGCCGAAAATTGGCGCAGGGGGCACGCTGGAAACGGTGGTAGGAATCGCATTGGTGGCGTTGGTGGTAGGTACTACATGGTTGCAATTCAAGCTCACCACCCCAACGGCAGCGCCGGCGGCTGGCGCCGATGGTAAACCTGCGCCCGGTGCAGGCATGACCCAGTCAATGGGAACAATCATGCCCTTGATGTATGGTTTCTTCGCGCTTTCCTTCTCTATCGGTATTTCCATTTACTTCATTGTTTCCAATATCGCTGGTATCCTTCAGGCGGTCATGATGGGGCGCGCAAATTTTCGGAATTTATTCTCCCGGCCAAAACCGCCCGGATTGGCGACGACTGCAGGTACCAAGATCGAAGGCAAGGCCACGCCTATTCCTTCAAAAGCGAAGTCGGGATCTGGTTCCTCAGGCAAAGATAAAGCTAAGTGATCTTCGCAGTGAGCTATAAGGATTTTGGTAGCGATGAACTCTGAGAACTCCGTCGAAACAACAGGCGAAACCATAGAAGAGGCAATTGCCAAGGGGCTTGAACTGCTTGGCGTAAATGCATCTGAAGTGATGATTGATGTGATCGAAGAACCTTCGCCGGGCGTCTTCGGCCTCGAAGGCCGCCCCGCAGTGGTTCGGTTACAGCTTTTCCAGCGCAGCGCTCCCGTAGTCGATGAACCTGCAACCACTATCTCTCGCCCTTATGTAGAATCAACCCCGATTGTGCTGCCGATACCGGAGTCGTCGTCACAAACAGTGGCGTATCCTGATTATATGGATCAAGACGATCGGGAACCGGAAGATGCTGCCGTTCCCTTCCTCTCTGAAACCGACGATGTTCCTGAAACCGAATTTGATGAAGAAGCTTCAATTGCGCGCGTTGTTCTTGGTGAACTGCTTGAGCGCCTTGGCGTTCGTGGCCGTATCCATGTGAAGCGCGCCCGCCCCGGCGATCAATCAGACAGCGCGCCTTGGATCATGGATATTTCCGGCGGTAATTCTTCGCGCTTAGTTGGGCGTCGGGGCGACACTCTGGCTTCGCTGCAATATGTCGCCCGCTTAATCACCAGCCGTGAGCTTCAACGCCGTTCCGAAATTATTGTGGATGTGGATGGCTATAAAGCCCGGCGCGCCCGGCAGCTTTACAGCCTCGCGCAGCGCATGGCTGAAGATGCTGCTGGGCGTGGCAAAGTCGTTCAACTGGAGCCGATGCCACCGCACGAGCGGCGCATCATCCACCTTGCCCTTCGCGGGCGTGAAGATGTCACCACCCGCAGTATTGGTGAAGGCGCCGGTCGCAAGGTGACCATCGTCCCTAAAAACGCAAATTCATGACCGCGCCACCAGATTTTTTGCTAATCGGCCATTTCACTGCAGATCTGACTCCTGAAGGTAGAATTGCAGGGGGTACAGTTTCCTACGCAGTTCGCACCGCCGCAGCATTCGGATTACGTGTAGCCGTGCTCACCAGCTCAGTGATTGATGAACCGCTTCTCGCAGAGCTTACGCCCTATGCAGAGGTGGTTTCGCTTCCCGCCGAACAAACCACGACTTACGAAAATATCTATACGCCATCTGGCCGTGTTCAGTATGTGCGTGGGGTAGCCGCCCCGATCACCGCCGCCGATATTCCAGATCGCTTCAAAAAAGCGCGTTTAGTCCATTTTGCCCCAATTGCCGGCGAATTAGACCCCCGTATCGCCTTTGAATTTCCCGATGCCTGGAAGTTGCTAACGCTTCAGGGTTGGCTGCGCCGTTGGGATCAGGATGGCCGCGTATATTTCCGCCGCTTTGATGAACCCGATGCGATTCGCGTAATTGGAACAGTCGTTTTCAGCGAAGAAGATATTGTTGAGGCGCCAGATATTGAAAACGAATACTCGCATCTAGCGGATCATCTGGTCGTCACTCGTGCCGAGCGTGGCGGTACCTATTATCAGGGCGGCGTGCCTGAATCTTATGCTACGCCACAGGTTACGCTTATCAACCAAACTGGGGCAGGTGATGTATTCGCCTCATCGCTCTTAGCCAGCCTTCCTTCGTTAAATTATGATTTTCGCAAGGCGCTCAAAGTCGGCGCTGAATTGGCTTCAATTTCCGTCACCCGCGTTGGCCTTGCAAGCGCGCCAAACGCCGAAGAAGTGGCGGCAGCGATTGATCGGGTTAAATGATGGCTTCATCCCTTATCGTTGAACGCATTTTATATAACGGAAAAATTCTTACAGAGCCAGGATCGCCGCATCGTGCTGCCGCTTTAGCAATAGGCGCCGGGCGTATTCTGGCGGTAGGCAGCGACGCTGAAATCCGCCCGCTGGCTCAGTCCGGCACAAAGCTTGAAAACCTGAACGGCGCATTGGTTGTCCCTAGCATGATTGATGCCCACATTCATTGGAAAGCCTACGCCGAATCGCTGCACATGGTGCAGTTATTCGGAATGCGTTCTAAACAGGAAGCCTTGTCCGAAATTGCCCGATATGCGGCTTCCCGCCCTGCTGGCGAATGGATCACCGGCTATGGTTGGGCGCAGGATGAGTGGGATGTCAAAGTATTTCCCTCTCGCCACGATCTTGACGCCATCGTTCCAGAAAATCCCGTATTCTTGCGTTCTCGCAGCGGCCATGCCGCGTGGTGTAATACCCGCGCACTGCAAATTGCCGGCGTGACTCCTGAAACGATTGCCCCTGCGGGTAGCGAAGTCGCGCTGGATGCAAGCGGGCAGCCTTCAGGCATCTTGCTGGAATGGGATGCCATGCTGCTGGTAGATCGCTATATCCCCGTAGCTACCGCTGAAACCCTCGCCACACAAATGACTGTCGCCCAATCTCGCGCATTATCGCTTGGTATCACCGCCATTCATGATTTTGACGATCAGGAATCACTCGCCGCGCTTCAAGTGCTGCGTGAGCGTGACCAGCTCGCGCTTCGCGTGACCAAAAATATCAACAAGCCCTATTTTGAAAGCCTGCTGCATCTCGGCCTGCGCCGCGGCTTTGGCGATGATTGGCTGCGTATCGGCGCGCTGAAGCTGTTTGCCGATGGTGCTATCGGCCCTCATACTGCTTACATGATTGAACCCTATCTTGGTGAGCCTGATAATTACGGCATCGTCGTGGTGGATAAAGAAGAAATGCTGGAGTTGGTCACCCGTGCGACGCAGGCCGGTTTCTCCTCAACTGTTCACGCCATCGGAGATCGCGCCGTTCATGATGTGCTGGATGTTTATGAATCAGTACGCCGCTTTGAGGCTGAAAATAGCATCCCTCGCGCATCGCGCCCGCATCGTGTTGAGCATGTCCAGTTGATCCACCCCGCTGATGTAAATCGCCTTGCTGAACTCGGCCTCATCGCCTCCATGCAGCCGATTCATGCCACTTCCGATTACGAAGTCGCAGATCGTGTATGGGGCGCTGCCCGTGTGCCTTACTCTTACAACCCGCGTTTGCAGTTAGATCGCGGTGTAACCGTCGCTTTCGGCTCTGATGCGCCCTATGATCGCATCGGCCCCATCATCGGCATCCATGCCGCCGTCACCCGCCGCCGTGCTGATGGCTCGCCCTGCCCGCAGGGTTGGACGCCTGAAGCGCGTATCTCAATAGATCAAGCCCTCTATGGCTTCACGACCGGCGCAGCTCGTGCTGTCGGTATGGAATCCCGTCAGGGTAGGCTGCTTTCTGGTTATCTGGCCGATCTTGTGGTGCTGGATCACGACATTTTTGCCCTCGATCCGGCCGATCTGCTGCAAACAAATGTCACGGCTGCCATGGTTGGCGGTCAATGGCATTATGGCGGCTTGGATTGACCCTCACGATCAAATATCATTCATCTATGTAACCCGTGTTTGCGTGGCGCGTGGTATCCGCCGCGCAAAACGCGCTTTGCGTTATGCCCGCCCGCTAGCCCCGCATGATCTGCTGAAAGGATTTTCAAATGAGCGATCCCCGTACTGCAAAATTAGCCGATGTACTCGTGAACTATTCAACCAAGGTGCAGCCCGGTGAATGGGTCGGAATCTTAGGCGATACCGCCGCGCTTCCCTTGCTGCGCGAAGTTTATTCGGCGGTGGTCAAGGCCGGTGGCAACCCAACCTTGCTGCTCACCGATGAGGTTATGCGCCGCGAGTTTTACCGTCATGCTAGCGACGAGCAGATGAATTGGCTTGACCCCGCCATGTCCCTCTATCTTGAGAAGGCCGATGTCTATATCCGTGTGAATGCGCCCACCAACACCCGTGCGATGAGCAATATTGATCCGAAGCGTGTCCGTCAGGTCGCTTCGGCGCAGGGTGGTTGGCTTGAAACCCGTATGCGCCGCGCCTCTGAAGGCAGTTTCAAATGGGTAGGCACGCTTTTCCCTACGGAAGCATTGGCGCAGGATGCCGGCATGAGCCTTGAAGAATATGAAGATTTTGTCTATTCAGCCACCTATGCCAATCTGCCTGATCCGGTTGCCGAATGGCAAAAGATGGGTGCCATGCAGCAGCAAAAGATCGACTGGCTGAAAGGCAAGAAACATATTAAGTGTATCGGCCCTAATATTGATCTGGAACTCTCTATCGAAGGCCGCAGCTTTATCAATGCCTGCGGCGAACGCAATATGCCTGATGGTGAAATTTTCACCGGTCCCGTTGAAGATTCAGTACAGGGATGGGTGCGCTTCAGCTATCCCTCAATTAAAGATGGCCGCGCTGTCGAAGGCATCGAACTGAAATTCGTAGATGGCCGTGTTGAAGAAGCCAGCTCTAAGACCAATCAAGACTTGCTGTTTGCCCAGTTAGATGCCGATTCCCGTTCCCGTTATCTTGGTGAATTTGCCATCGGTACCAATTTTGGCATTAACAAATTCACCGGCCAGATCCTCTATGACGAGAAGATCGGCGGCACTGTACATATGGCGATAGGCTTTGGCTATCCCGATACCGGCAGTATTAACAAGAGCAGCGTCCACTGGGATATGATCTGCGATATGCGTACCGACAGCGAAATCTATGTAGATGGCGAACTCTTCTATAAGAACGGTCAATTCACCGTATAGCCTCTGCCTAGCAGCGGTAAGTTTATTGCGCTCCGTAATCGCCCCCTTTTCCGCACAAGCAGGAAGAGGGGGTTGAGGGGTGAGGGCATCCTTAACTAGGCTAATTCCGTCGCGTTTGGAATCTCATACCATAATTCTTGAAAAAACGGAACATTTGTTCGCCTTCCGCGCTAAAACTATGATATGCTCCATATTCTGAAAGCGAATCGCGCCTTGTATGCTGCGGTCGTTCTTGCACATGTTTAATCTGGCTTTGTCGCAGCGTCTATATTATTCGCCAGAATTTCGGGTTCTAATCCTTAACTGAGGAATTAAATGTCTCTCGCTCATGGGGCTTCTGCCCATACGTCGCCTGTTTCACGTGCTGGCCGCCGGGAGTGGATTGGCCTGGCCGTATTAATGCTGCCGACCTTGCTGATCGCGCTGGATATGACGGTTTTGCATCTAGCCATCCCGTCCATTTCCGAAGATCTGCAGCCTACCAGCGTTCAGTTACTCTGGATAACCGATATTTATGGTTTCCTGATCGCTGGCTCGTTGATCACCATGGGGACGTTAGGAGATCGCATTGGCCGCCGCCGTCTGCTGATGATCGGCGCTGTCGCGTTCAGTGCGGCTTCTATCCTTGCGGCCGCCTCAACTTCTGCCGAGATGCTCATATTTTCCCGCGCACTGCTGGGTATTGCAGGCGCAACCCTGATGCCTTCCACCATGTCGCTGATCCGCAATATGTTCTTAGACTCCCGCCAGCGTACTGCGGCAATCGGAGTTTGGGTTTCTGGTTTTTCTCTGGGCGGCGCTATCGGCCCTCTGGTTGGTGGGTTTCTTCTAGAGCACTTCTCTTGGGGATCAGTTTTCCTGATCGCGGTGCCGATCATGGCCGTGCTGTTTGTCGGATGCTTGCTGGTGCTTCCTGAATATAAAGACCCAAACCCTGGCCGCTTTGACTTGCTAAGCGCGGGCATGTCCATCATTGCCGTCCTAGCGCTGATCTTCGGCGTCAAACAGCTTGCTGAATCTGGCTTTAGCTTTATTGCGGTTGCCGCGCTTTTGATCGGGTTTGCTGCTGGCTACCTGTTCATTCATAGACAGCGCAATCTGGCTGAACCCTTGATCGATCTTCGCTTGTTCCAAATACCGCAGTTCAACGCATCCCTTGTTACCTACTTCACAGGTATCTTCTTTGCTATCGGACTCGGTTTATTTACGGCGCAATACCTTCAGTTAGTGTTAGGGCTGTCTCCAATGCAGGCTGGCATCTGGTCACTCCCCGGCGCCGTCATTTCTGTAATTGCGTCCAATGTCGCGCCACGTTTAGTGCGCCGTATCCGCACATCCTTTGTGGTCGCCGCCGGATTGATATCTGCTGCGGTTGGCTTATTAGTGATGGCTCAGGTTGGTATTGATTCGCTGGGCTTGCTGGTCGGCGGAAACATGCTCTTATCGCTTGGCTTTGGCCTCGCCTTTACCCTCACCATTGATCTCGTCGTGGCTACTGCGCCGCCTGAACGTGCCGGTGTCGCGTCTGCAATCGCTGAAACCGGCGCAGAGTTGGGCGGGGCATTAGGCATCGCTATTCTCGGCACAATTGGCATGATGATTTACAGCCAGCAGTTAGCGGTAGCCATGCCTGCAGGCTTGTCCCCTGAAGTGGCATTTGCTGCTGAAGAAACGCTTGGCGGGGCAGTGGTGATTGCCCAATCTCTCCCCGCCCATGTAGGCTCAGAACTCTTGAATACGGCGAACCTTGCTTTTGTTCACGGCTTACAGGTGAATGCCTTGCTAGGCTCGTTGGCTTTTATCGGGCTGGCCGTACTTTCGCTAACCGTATTGCGCCATATTCGCCCTGATACGACTCCCGAAAATGAACTGGAACTGGCTTATCACGCAGCCGTTCAGCCGTGTGCTGAATCGTTTGTTGGCGATTAGGCCGCCAAACTTGACCGTATTGCTATACCCTGAAACGAAATGGGCGTGAGCCTGATGAAGGATATGAACAACATGACAATATATAAGCGAACGACACGCGCAGGATCGATCCTAATTCGCCCGCCGCCGCATACTGGCAAAAGATGTCGGCGCAAACTGAAGATCGCAATCTAAGTTGGGCGCTTACCCGCCTATCCATAGCGGCAAACGGGTATCACGCCGCGCCTATATTCGATCATTTAGCATAAGTGGCTTATGCGGTTAACGGGCTTAGCTTTAGAGGGGATGCGCCATGCAGAAAATACATCCATGTTTGTGGTTTGAAGGTCAGGCTGAAGAGGCTGCTAACTTTTATGTCTCTACCTTTGAGGATTCGCGAATCCTTGAAACGACGTATTATGGCGAAGGCATGCCAGGTACTCCGGGGGATGTGCTCACAGTGACCTTTGAAATTCACGGGCAGCATTTTACCGCGTTGAATGGCGGCCCCGAATTTAAGTTCACTGAAGCAGTTTCATTTGTAGTGGACTGTGATTCTCAGGCAGAAGTAGATCGGTTGTGGAATGCGCTCACAGCTGATGGCGGTCAGGAGAGTGTATGCGGTTGGCTCAAAGATAAGTATGGCCTCTCATGGCAAATTGTGCCGAACGCGCTCTTTAAGTTGATGAGCGATTCCAATCCTGCTAAAGCCACCGCCGTGACTCATGCCTTTATGCAGATGCGCAAAATTAACATCAATGTCCTTCAGCAGGCTTACGACAACGCCTAGACGGATAATTTGTAACCGGAATCTTGTTCTTTGACCGAATGAATGTTCGCGGGTTGCTTTTAGGAAGGCATCACCATGCCAAAATTTGAATTGTTCTCAGATTTCAAAGCTACCGGCGATCAGCCGCAGGCGATTTCTGATCTGGTTGGCGGAATCCAAAAGGGTTTGCGTCACCAAACGCTGCTTGGCGCAACCGGTACTGGTAAAACCTTCACGATTGCCCGTGTCATTGAAGAGACGCAGCGCCCTGCGCTGATCATGGCGCATAACAAAACGCTGGCAGCCCAGTTGTATTCTGAATTCAAAGAATTCTTTCCGAAGAATGCTGTTGAATACTACGTCAGCTATTATGACTACTATCAACCGGAAAGTTACGTGCCGCGCTACGATCTGTTCATTGAGAAGCAGACCGATATCAATGAGCAGATCGAGCGCCTGCGAATCGCTGCTAAAGCCGCGCTGCTATCTCGCCCTGATACGATCATCGTTGCCTCAGTATCCTGTATTTATGGCACTGGCGATCCATCAACCTGGGGCGCATCCACGCTCAAAGTGAGTGTTGGTGAGGAGATGCGCCGCGAATCTATTCTCAGGCGGTTAGTACAGATTCAGTACACCCGTAGCGAAATGGATCTCGCTCATGGCACTTTCCGCGCTAAAGGGGACGTGCTGGAAGTGTATCCGCCCTATGAAGATGCCGCCTTTCGCATCACCCTTTTTGGCGATGAAGTCGAGCGTATTGTTGCGTTTGATCCACTCACTGGCGAACTCTTTGTTGACTACGAGACCATCGTTGTCTTTCCCGCCTCGCAGTTCATGGCTGATCAAGACAAGATGCAGCACGCCTTGCATGATATTGAGCAAGAGTTAGAGCAGCAGCTTGCCTATTTCAAAGCGCAGGGAAAATTGCTGGAAGCGCAGCGTATTGAGCAGCGCACCCGCTACGATCTCGAAATGCTGCGCGAGATGGGTTTCACCGGCGGCATCGAGAATTATTCCCGCCATCTGGAACAGCGTCCGGCTGGCAGTCCCCCGTGGACGCTGTTGGATTACTACCCCAAAGATTATCTGCTGGTGCTTGATGAAAGCCATATGACTCTCCCGCAAATACGCGGCATGTACAACGGAGATCGTTCGCGTAAAGAAGTGTTGGTAGATTACGGTTTTCGCCTTCCTAGCGCCATGGATAATCGCCCGCTGCGTTTCGATGAATTTCAGGATCGCGCTGGCCTGACCATTTACACCTCAGCCACACCAGGCCCATATGAAGCGCAGGTGAGCGAGAATACGGCACAGCAGATTATCCGCCCAACCGGCATTGTTGATCCGCAAATCAGCGTTCGCCCCACCAAAGGGCAAATTGACGATCTGCTTCAGGAAGTGGCCGCCCGTGTTAAGAACAAGCAGCGCGCGCTGGTCACAACGCTAACTCAGCGCATGGCTGAAGAACTCGCAGGCTATATCAACGAGATCGGCATCAAGGCGAATTACCTTCATGCCGAAATTCAAACATTAGAGCGTGTCGAGATTCTGCGTGACTTGCGGTTGGGTGTCTATGATGTGATCGTGGGCGTGAATTTGCTGCGTGAAGGCCTTGATCTTCCGGAAGTCTCGTTAGTCGCCATTCTTGATGCAGATAAAGAAGGCTTCTTGCGCTCTGAACAGGCGTTGATTCAAACGGTTGGCCGCGCTGCCCGCCACGTGGAAGGGCAGGTCATTATGTATGCCGATCACATCACCCCTTCCATGCAGGGGGCAATTGATGAAACTTCCCGCCGCCGCGCTGTTCAAATGGCGCACAATGAGGCGCACGGCATCACGCCTAAGAGCATCGTTAAGCAGGTGCGTGACCTGACGGATCGTGTGCGGGCGCTCGCCACCGATGAGCAAAAATCAGCCGCCCCCGGAGGGGCCATGCCGCTGGAGCTGCTGCCTAAAGAAGAGTTGAATCGGATGATCAAAGACCTTGAATTTGAGATGAAAAATGCGGCGAAGGCGCTTGAATTTGAGAAGGCGGCCATGCTCCGCGATCAGGTGATTGAGCTGAAACGTGCGATGGCCGAGCGTGAACCAGACAATTTGTTAATGGGCTAATAGCCTTAATTTTG
>DAOTUZ010000204.1:0-61896 GCA_034437295.1 Anaerolineae bacterium
CACGATGGGCAGGCGTGAATCCAGCGCTTTCCACTCGTCTTTGATCCACGCATAAGCCGGACCGTCAGCATTCGCCAGCGACTGCGCCGATCCGGCGAGAAAATTCAGATAATACGTCGTGTAGCCAAACGCGCTCACCACCGGATGATAGCCTTCCGGCACCAGCACCATATCGTGATTCTGCGCCCGTACCAGCTCATCTAGCTTGCCATCGCCGGTATACACCCGCTGATAGGCGTAGCCGTTGGGCTTATCCAGCTTGTAGAAGTAAATTTCCTCAAGGTCGGCTTCCAGCAAATGGCCGCCCGCGTCCACCCGATGCACATCGTGTTTGTGCGGGGGATAGCTGCTCCAGTTGCCGCCGGGCGTATAGACCTCCACCACCACCAACTTCTGGCAGGGGAATCCGGGCGGCAAAATGCTGTTGATCTGGCGGCTGGCATTTTCGCCCCCGCGCAGTTCAATCGCGCAGTCGGCAGGCGTGACCAGTTTCGCCGGAAATTCAGCGTCGGCCTTCACCCAGCAGCTTGCCACCTCAAAGCCGTTGGTCAGCGCCTCAATCTCATACTGCGTATTGGGCGGCAGATACAGCGCCCACGGCATCCCTGAAAACACGTTTGGCCGCCGCCCGATGTTCAAATAGTCGCCGCTGCTGGTACGGATATTGCAGCGCCCGCCCAGAATCACATGCGCCAGCTCAAAATCGCCGGTTTCGCCAGCATAGCGCCCGCCAATATCCAGCCGCCGCGCCGCCATATTCAGGTATTCCCAGTTCGCGCGCTCTGCTGAAATTTCAGCAAATACGCCGCTGGCGCCGCAGTCCATCGAACGAATCAGAAGGGGGGAAGAAGGCATAGAAATATTCCTTTCGCGCCCGACCCACAAAAAGCCGGACTAGCCTATTTTTTACCAGCAAACCGCCTGTTTTACCGCCGCGATCATCGCATCAGCATCGTCGTAGCGCGCTTCTGGTAATTTTGCCAGCGCCCGCAGCACAACGGCCTCTAAGGCTTCCGGCACCTCCGGTATCAGCGTTCGCAGCGGCGGCGGAACCCCGTGAACTTGCTGTTTCAGCACTTCGGTGATGGTCATATGCGCTAGGCTGAACGGCGGCTGCCCGGCGATCATGTGATGCAGCAGCGCGCCCATCCCGTAAATATCCGAACGCAGGCTGGCGGGCTGGTTCAAAATCAATTCTGGCGCGGCGTAGGCCGGCGTCCCGATCAGCGCATTGCTCAGCGTTAGCCGGGTGGCAAAGTCTGTAAAGGTCGCCAGCCCAAAATCAGTCAGATAAGCATTTCCAAATTCGTCTAGCAGCACGTTGCCGGGCTTAATATCGCGATGAATAATACCCTGCCTATGCGCCGCGCCCAAGGCTGAAGCAGCGTGCAAAAAAATTTCAACGGCGCGTGCTACCGGCAGGCGCGCATGGGTAAGCTGATCTGAAAGCGATCCCCCACGCGCAAGGCGCATCGCGATATAGGCATATTCATCATCGAGCGTGCCATAGCCATAAATAGGCAAGATATGCAGGTGCTCAAGCCGCGTAATGATCCCCGCTTCACGGCGAAAACGATGCATAAATTCTTCGCGCTGCTCATCATCAGCATTAAAATCCAGCAGTTTGAGCGCAACCATCCGCCCGAATGGCTGCTGAATCGCCTGGTAAACAACAGCCATGCCGCCGCGCTTAATCCGCTTCACCAGTTCAAAATTATCAATCTGCTGGCCGCTAAAATCTGAACCCGTCTGCACTACCCGGCCTCTTGCGTTTCCTGCGCTGGTTCGGTGGCCGCCGCCTCTGTAGAGTCAATTGTTTCAAGGCTTGCTCTGGTCACGGCCGTTCCCGGCGGCGCCAGAAAGGTTTCAGGGAGTGTTGCCCCGGCGAAAAGCTGAATCATAATATTGATCGCCATACGGGAAAGTTGCTCTCTATCAATAGCGACCGTAGACCAGATGAAATAATCGCGCATGATGAATTCTCGCGCCAGCGCCTCACCGTCAATGCTGCTGATGATCACGCTTTCTGGCGAGATATTGGCTTCTGTCATGGCATCAATCGCGCCGAACGAACCGGCGTCGTTGAGGCTCAAAATCGCGTCAAATTCTACGCCATCTTCAATCAGATCGGCCATGCTATCGTGGCCCAATTCGCGGGTACCGCCGCGGATACGGGCGACGATTTCAGACTCTGGCGCAGCCTCTGCCAGTCCATCCACCATCCCGTTAACGCGCACCACGATCTCTGACATCTCCGGGTATTCCAGCACCACCACCCGCGCGCGGCCGTCAAAAACTTGATTGATGATTTCCCCACCAGATTGCCCGGCTACATATCCGGTTTCGTATGAATCTCCGGTCAGGCGAACGCCACCATAAATATTGTCGGTCATACTGGCAAAGTACACCGCCGGAATCCCCGCCTCTTTTAATGAAGTCAGCGCATTACTTAACAGGGTTGTATCCAGCGCGCAAATGATCATCCCCGTCGCTCCATCTGTGCGGGCATGCTCAATCTGCGTAAGCTGCCGGTAGCGATCCGCATCCGAGTCGTAAATCCGAAAGTCGATATTGTGCGTCCGCGCCAGTTCGCGCATCTCACGCGCCTGCGTGGCATGGTATTCGGAATCCAGCGTGCAGGTGATGTAAGCGATGAATCCGTTATCGCCTATTCGCGCTTGTGCCAGCGCAATTTGCGCGCTCGTGGGTACGGCGTCCTCGTCGTTGCCTGTCTCTCCCGCCAGTATCGTCGCCTGTGGCAGGCTGGCAGGCATGCCCTGTTTGTTCAGAAGAAAAATAGCCAGAACAGCAATCACGAAGAACACCGTTAATCCCGCGATCATTCTGGTGGCGCCGGTCTTGATTACGGGCGCCGCGCTGGCTTCGATAGGCGATGCTGCGGTTTTGGTGGTATTCTGCGATGAGATCACGCCTGCTTTCGGGGTCACGCGCCCCGGCGTTGGTGAACTGCTGTCTTGATCGGCGCCGCCATTGGCCGAAACCACCGGTAGGCTAGCCGTGATCGTGATCCGCCGCCCCATTTCTTGATTCAAGGCTATCGTCATCTCTTCAATGGTGCTGTAGCGATCATCGGGGCTTTTAGAAAGCGCCCTTAAAATGATAGCCTCCAGCCCTGCTGAAATGTCCGGGTTATGCTCATGTGGCAGCGGCGGCGGTGACTCTAAATGATGGTAAATGACCGAAACGACATTGTTCTCTGAAGAATCGAACGGCGAGCGCCCCGTCATCATGTGATACAGAATCACGCCCATGCTGTAAATATCGCTGCGCGTATCTACTTCTATTCCGCGCAGTTGCTCCGGCGACATATATACCGGCGTCCCCAGAATATTCCCCGATTTGGTCAGATCGAGAGAATCCTCAACCAGTTTGGCAAGCCCAAAATCCGTCAGGTAGGCGTTGCCAGAATCATCCAGCAAAATATTGCTTGGCTTCAAATCGCGGTGAATTACGCCCTTAGAATGTGCATATCCCAAACCACGCGCAATTTGGGTAAAAATATCCGTTGCGCGCTCAAAATCCAACGGGCCGTTACGCAGCAGGTCTGAAAGCGATCCGCCGCGCAGCAGCCGCATGGCGATAAAAGCCACATCGTTATCCACAATGCCATAATCGTAAATCGGCAAAATATGAAGATGCTCAAGCGTGGCGATCAGGGTAGCTTCTTGCTCGAAGCGCCGCCGGAATTCATCGTTCCCGCTGAGGGTTGCATCCACCGTTATCGTTTTAAGTGCGACATCCCGGTTCACAGAAAGCTGGCGCGCCCTGTAAACTGTCGCCATACCGCCGCGGCCAATCCGTTCATTCACGACAAAATCGCGAATTTGCCTGCCGGCGAAGTGATCGGTTTGCATTATTAAAAGCTGTTCTCGGAAATAAACCGTCATCTATCGTAATGTTTGAGTAAAGCACACCCTGATGAATTTGTCGAAAAATGCTTATCTTTTAATTTTTTATTAAATCTGCGATATAACGGCGTTATATCGCAGGATTACCCAAATATGACAATCTCAACTATTAAATGTTACATTTCAAAGTTATTCGCCTGTTCATAAATCTGTTCAGTGTCTGTTCAAAACTATCGTTTAGTTGTTCAAAGCCGTGTTGATAACTTGTAGATAATTCAGGGGCAGTTGTAGAAAACACGGCAGCGCCCGCAAAAGTTATCGACAGCCTGTAAACACCTGTTCAAAAGCGCCCTCTCTTTTCGACTCCGGCTTGTTCATGATTTCTGAACATTTTGTTCTGCTTAACCCAAATATTTCGCATACCGGGGATACAAATGGCATAAGTTTGCGTTATATAGGGGATATGTGCCGGAGAATAAAAAGTTATCTACAGTTTGAACACCCCCTATTACTACGACTACCCTAAATAAAGAGATTTAACGGGGTGATAATCTCAATATTGCAACTGCATCGCGAATCGTAAGACAGTGTTACACTGAAAATACACTTTATGTTTAAGCAGGATTCGGCAGTTATGGCGCAGCAGACTACCATCGAACAGTTAGAACGCCGTGTTCAGCTTTTGACTCGGCTTGCCGAAATTAGCACCGTCCTTAATTCCACCATGAAACTGAAGCCGCTGCTGAACGCTTTAATGGACTCGGCAGCCGAAATCGCTGATTCCGAAGCGGCATCTGTTTTGTTATGGGATGCCAATAGCAACGAGCTGCGTTTTGCCGCAACCTCAGCCGATGATGCTGCTGGTCAGCAGTTGATCGGCAAAGTGGTGCCGCTGGAAGGCAGCATCGCCGGTAAAGTGATGCGCGAAAATCGCATCATCACCGTGGATAACACGCAGGATTCGCGGGAACATTACGATAAGGTAGACAAAGCCATCTCGTTTGAAACCCGCTCGCTTATCGGCGTGCCAATGCGCGCCAAAAATCGCGTCATCGGGGTACTGGAAGCAGTCAACAAGCGCTCGCTGCCATGGACAAAAGATGATGAGCATTTTCTATCTGTTCTGGCTGCACAGGCCGCCGTTGCCATCGAAAACGCGCAGTTAGTGGCCGCGCTGCAAAAAGCCAACGAAGAACTGAGCCAGTTAGACGAACTCAAAAGTGATTTCATCGCCATTGCCAGCCACGAGCTGCGCACCCCGCTGGGCGTCATTTTGGGATATGCCAGCTTTTTGCAAGATACCAACGATCCAGAGGTCAACAGTCTGGCCGGTAAAGTGGTTAACAGCGCCACCCAGTTGCGCCGCATCATCGAAGATTTGACCAATTTGCGTTATTTTGAGCAGGGTGGGGCAGACCTTGAACGCGAAAGAGTGTCGCTGGAAGATTTTATCCGCGATAATCTTGGTGATATTCGGGCGCTGGCCGAAGCCAGAGGGCATCGCCTGCTGATCAAGCCGCCTTCCGCGCAAATTATGCTGAATATTGATCGCATTCGCATGAATATGGCGCTCAGCAATATTTTGAACAACGCCATTCGCTTCACGCCAGAAAAGGGCGAAATTCGGATAGATACTGAGCAGCGCGGCCGCGAAATTTGGATTATGGTGCGCGATACTGGCATCGGCATTTCAGCCACTGACCTTGAACGCATCTTTGAACGTTTCGTTCAGGTTGAAGATCATATGACGCGCCAGAATGGCGGGCTAGGCATCGGCCTCAGCATCGCCCGCGCATTAGTGCAAGCGCACGGCGGGCGCTTGTGGGCAACCAGTTTAGGCGTCGGTCAAGGCTCAACCTTTATCATCGCCCTGCCGGCCTGATCAACCCAATCCGTATTGGGAAAATATCGTCATATAGTTAACCTACTTAACCCAAATTCGTTATCATTCATTGAACATGATTTCATTTTTGACGTAGGCGCATCAAAAGGAGTGGGTAATGGGAATTAAATTTCAATGGCTGGGGCATTCCGCCTTTGATATGTCTATTGATGGGCATAGCGTGGTTTTTGATCCGTTTCTGACCGGAAACCCGCTGGCCGCCACCACACCGGAAATGCTGTCGCCTGAATTGATCTTGCTTTCCCATGCTCATGGCGATCATCTTGGCGATACCGTTGCTATCGCGCAGGCCAGCGGCGCGCCGGTTGTTGCGAATGTTGAAATTAGCAAATGGCTGCAAGAACACGGCGTGAAGAACGCGCAGGGTCAAAATTCGGGCGGTTTAGGCGATTACGGCTTTGCCACGGTCAAGCTGACCATCGCCTTTCACAGCTCGTCATTTCCCGATGGCAGCTATGGCGGCAACCCGAACGGATTCATCGTGACTGCGCGGGAAAGCGGCCAGCGTCTCTATTTTGCTGGCGATACCGCGCTGTTTTCCGATATGGCGTTGATTGGCGACGAGCGGATTGATGTAGCTTTCCTGCCCATTGGCGATTATTACACCATGGGGCCAGCCGATTCAATTCAGGCGATCAAGTACATTCGCCCGCGTTTCGTAGTACCCATGCACTACAACACCGTCCCGCCAATTTCGCAGGATGCCAGCGGTTGGGCCAACCGCGTCTCTAATGAAACCAGCGCCGTGCCGATTGTGCTGGATCCCGGCGGCGAATTTAACGTACCCCGCGTGGTGTAGCGCATAAACTTACGGAACACCTAAGTCTCTTACCGAAATGTAAGAGACTTTCGATCATCCAAAACCTCTTGCCGATCCTTTGTCCGATTGCCGCGTACCCGCCTCTTTTTGAATATGCTGATTCAAAAATGCCGCTACCGCCGCTATCGTTTCATCGAAACAATCACGGTGGACGCAGTGACCAGCGCCGCCGATATAAGCTGTCGTGCAGGTTCGGCAAAGCTGCTCTGAAAGTGCCGCTAATTCTGGCGTGACAAAACACCCTTTCGCGGCGTCGCCTGTGATCAGCAGTAGTGGGCAGGTTACTTTTGCAATATCTTCGCGCCACAAGTAGCTGCGAAATCCGAGATGAAACGACACGATATCCAGATTGAATTCGCCTTTGGCCGTTGCCCACGGCTTCAGTTCATCATCAGACCAGCCGGGATTGTCGGCTCTCCCCCTTGCTATTCGCGCTTCCAATGGCAGTTCCCGGAATGCGCGCTTTTCTATTTTTTCGACTTCAAGGTTTTGTATCTGTTCTTCAGAAGGCACGAAATTCTCGGCCTCTATGAAAGGGGGGTCTTCAAGCACAGCGGCCAGCACGAGATCGGGATCATTGGCCGCCAGCGCCAGCGCGGTGATGCCGCCCATTGAATGCCCAAATACGATGGCTTTGCCTAAACCGAGCGCCCGAATGATGGCCGCTGTGTCCTGTGCCAGCAGCTCTGTGTTCAGCGTGCCAAGCGCGCCGCTGGTTTGGCCGTGTCCGCGCGCATCAGGCATGATAATGTCGTAATCTGCTTGTAACACCTTCGCAAGCGGCGTCCAGCACGCGCCATTATCGGTATAACCATGCAGCAGCAGCATTGGCGGTTTGTCGCCGCCCGTACGGTGATAAAACACCTCCAACCCGTTGGCGCTAACTGTCCCCTGACTCCATATACCCATGCCTTGAATCCTTTCTGATCGCAACCCTTTCACATAGCCGTTTCTGTGCTCCAAACGACCACATCGGGATATTCCGGATGCACTTTGACCGCTATCGTATCGCCTTTTTTCGGAACTAAGGCCCCGTGCAAAAATACGTTGAGCAGCGCATCATAGGTTGAGCCATCGGGTTTATTCACCCGAATTTGCATCGCATATTCTCGGCGGCGCGGCACCGCCTGTAAGTTGAACCGCCGATACCGTTGATTTCTCCAGCGGGTATGCTCAATTTCCAGCACCTTCGCCGTGGTTGGACTGCCGTGTTTCTGTGTGAAACGATACTCCGGCGGAATATCTGCTCTATTCACCCGCCGGTAAAAGCCGATCAGTATGGCTGTTAACCCAATCAGGTACAGCCCCGTCAATATCCAGATCGGTGTGAGCGAGCGTGTTGGCTGCGGGTCAATCAACACAAAACCAGCGAAGAACAGCACATGCAGCGCCACCAACAGCAGCAGCAGGATGCCCCATTCTTTTAGCATCCGGCGCGAGCGCTGGTGCATGCTCATTGGGTTCATCGAAGGAATCCCGCTCACCCGCCGGATGGCACAGCGCAGTTACCGTAGAGCATCGCCCATAAATTCTGGCGGTTATTGAACACCCAGTATTTGATGCGCTGCACGTCAGGCGTCTCGTCAATCATGCCTTCCATCGGCATCGCGCTGCCTTCGCCGCCCATAGAATGTTTTCCCGGCGTCTTGTCTTTCTTCGGGTTATTCCCAACGCCAGCGTTAAATTCATCCTCATTTTTCTCGAAATAATTCAAAATCGTCTGTGGCACGGGCGCGGGAACGCCGCCCCAATTGGAGGCGTGCATGACCGGCAGCATGAAGTCAAACATGGCGCGCCCGCCCGGCTCCAGCGACCAGTCTACCGCATCGAAATCTTCCAGTGACTGGATCATATCTCGGTTCCAGCCGCGTGATTTATGTTCCTGAATTTTTGCGATCAGCGTGACTGCCGTCGTCACCGCTGGCCCAAGATACAGGTTCGCGTACAGGCCAAATACGGCAGAGCATCCTAACAGTGTTCCGCCGGCGCTGGCGATTGTTGCCGCCGCGTTGATTGTAGCGAGCGTAGATTGTGCCTGTGTTTTGCTCCCGTCAATCACGCTAATCGCCGCGCGCACCACCTGAAACGCGGCATACGCTTTGTTGGCTTTTTCCAGCGCATTCAATACTTTGGGCAGCTTGGATTCTGCGTCAGGCAGTTTTTCGAGCGTTACCAGATTGAGCTTATAGCCCTTCATCGAATCGACGGCGGCGATGATGTCATCAATGCAGCCTTTTGAGGCCAGCGAACAGTCAAGCACGCCGGCGATAGTATCCGCCACACCTAGCAGCTTATCTTCATCTTCGGCGCGGAATAAGGCGCGCTGCAAATCGCGCAGATCGCCCATCATGGATTTCATCTTGGCTTCCAGCGCCGCTGCCTGTGTCTTAGCATCTTCCATTTTGGCTTTTGAAATCTCGGCTTTGGCGACCTGCGCGGCGTTATACGCGCCAACATAGGATTCGCTGTAAGCCACCAGTTCATCGGCAGCCGGCTGGTCAAGATTGCCGCTGTCGCTGTTCATCCACATGGCAACATCTTCGCCCCACTGCGCCGCGTCTATCAGTTCACCGGGGGCTGCCCCGTCGTCAAAGTCACTCTGTATGCCTACCAGCTCCAGTCGGCAGTTCTGAACCCAATCGAGCGCATCTTCAAAGGTAGTCAGGCTGGAGCCTTCTACTTCGGCAGTTGCCCCTTCTTCCTCCGCCTCTTCTTCCTCCGCTTCGGTTTCGTCGCGCTGAAGGACAGTTTTAGGGGCTGTGCTTAAATGTTTGACTGTGGCAATAGCGCCAGGGGTGAATAATCGCTGCACGCCTGAATTGCCGATGCTGCGCTGCAAGCGCACCACGCCCGGCTGTGGCGCGGGGGGGATGATGAATTCTTCGCTGCCCCCTACCACTGATGAAGATCGTGTGGTTCTGCTTCTGCTGTCGGCCGCTTGGTTGGCGGATTGCTGCTGTTTTCCAGCGCTTTTGTCGCCCATTGAATGACCTTCACGTGTGCAAAAGTGCCAATCGCATAACAAGCATTATATGCAGAATTGCTGATCAACCGATCTATCTCGTCTTATTCCGGCCTGTTTTTTATAGAGTTTTACTTTTGTCCGCCCTGTGACGGGTGAGATTTTCCTACAGCCAGCGCCTTAATTCGGCATCTGTCGCCGCGATCATATTTCCGAACAGGAAGCGATCCATACCCGCCGCCGTATTCGCCGCCAGCGCCTCGCGTCGCCCCGGTTGGAAGGCCTCGCGCAGTGCCGCGATCAGCGCATCCCGGTTTACATATGGCACCAGCAGCCCATTCACGCCGTGCGCGATCACCTCCGGGTTGCCGCCTTTGTCGCTGGCAATAACTGGCGTTCCTGTGCGCAGGCTTTCTAGCAGCACATGCGATAAGCCCTCATAGCCGGAATACAGCGCCACATAATCCGCGGCTTTCATCCACAGCGGCACTTGCCCGCGTGGCACGTTGCCCAAAAATGTGACCCGTTCGCTTAACCCCGCCGCCGCCGCTTCGCGCCGCGCCAGCGCCAGCGCCGGGCCGTCACCGGCCACCACCAGTTTCACGTCGGGAATTTGCGCCAGCGCCGCGATCAGGTGATCCACGCCTTTCCACGGCAGCACCCGGCCAACCGTCAGTAAAAGCGGTTGGTCAGGATCAAGATCGAGTTCTTTGCGCGCTTCAATCTGGCTCAGGTCGCTGGCTTTATAGTGTGCCGGCAGCGCATTGTAGATCACGTGAATTTTTGCGTCGTCAACGCCCCATCCCGCCACCATGCGCTTCAGGTATTCGCTTGGCACGATCACTGAATGGTAGCTTCGCGCCTCGCTGTTCAGGCGGTCACGGTCAAAGCCCACCCGCAAATCATGGCGTGTGCGTTTTTGAAAGCTGTCAATGTCTTCTTTAGGCGAAACCCAACCGCGCCGCACCCCGCGTTCCCATGAAAGATCGCCCACGATCTTCACCACGCGGGGCGCATGGCGTGAGCCGATCAGCGGCAGGCCAAGCTGATGCACATAGATCACGTTTGCCCAGCCCACCAGCGGCAGGCTGGAAGCGGCATAATGCCCCATGCGCAGCGGATACAGCCGTCTTGGAATCCGTACCACCGGAAACGACTCGCCGCGATTTGCCATCGTGTCGCTGAAAGTTAGCACCTGTGGCCGCCAGCCGCGCCGCTGTAATTCCGGCAGCATCTCGTGTAAATAGGTGGCCGGCCCGCCCGGATCAGGCGGATAAATGCCGGTTGCAATCAGAAGGTTGTTGTCAGCCATCGCTCAACTACATATCTGAAGGACTGCTATTGTCATACATACTTGCGATTTCAAGCTTATTTCCCCCTCAACCAACGCATTAGAGAGGGGGCAGGTGTGAGGGCGTTTTCTTACACATTAAACCGGATATGCACGATGTCGCCGTCCTGTACCACGTAATCCTTGCCCTGCAAGCTGAACTTGCCCGCAGATTTTAGCGCGGCTTCGCTGCCAAGCTGAACTAAATCGTCGTAGCGCATCACCTCTGCGCGAATGAAGCCTTTTTGCAGGTCTGTGTGAATGACGCCGGCAGCTTCGGGGGCGGTTGCGCCAATACGCACACTCCACGCCCGCACCTCATCCTCGCCAACGGTATAAAATGACTGAATCTGCATCAAATCGTAGCTTAGGCTGATCACCCGCCCCGCGCTCAATTCGCTGATGCCATATTCTTCCATGAATACCGCCGCGTCATCGGGATCAAGCTGCGCCAGTTCGGCTTCAATCTTGCCCTGTAAGCTGACGACTTTCGATAAGCTGTGGTTGTAAGTAATTGTAGGATTCGGGTTGCTGTCATCGGTATTGGCGATGATCAGCGCGGGCTTCAGCGTCAAAAAACCAAAACCACGCAGCGGCTTGATCTCCTCTTCGCTTAAACCCAGATCTCGTAAGGGTTGTTCCGCTTCCAGATGCGCCTTCAACCGGTTCAAAATGTCCAGTTCAGCCTGCATCACAATATCGCCGGCTTTTCCCTTACGCTTCAGGTCAGCTTCCAGCCGCTCAAGGCGGGTTTCGATGCTTACCAGATCGGTTAGAATGAATTCGCTGTCCAGCGTTTCTACATCTCGCTGCGGGTCAACGGTATCATACGGATGCGGCACGTTCTCATCTTTGAAGGCGCGTACCACATGGATAAACCCATCAAGATTCGCCAGTTCGTTGCGAAACTGCCCCTTTAAGCCGCCTTCCCCGATGCCTTTATCCAGCCCGCCAATGTCCACATAGATCATCTGCGTATAGGTGGTCTTTTTCGGGTTGTACATCGCCTTCAGCTTGTCCACCCGCGTATCTGGCACCTGCACCACTGACGTATGCACCTCAAATTGGCCGCTGGTGGCCGCGCCTGTAGGCAGAACGTTGTTAGTCAGGGCATTAAAAATCGTCGTTTTGCCGCTGTTAGGCAGGCCAATAATTCCGAGCTTCATAAGACTCCTGAGCGTATTACATAATTCCGTCCAGTATAGAGGGAGGTGAGTTAAAAGAGAAGTGATGAGTGATGCGTCAAGCGTGATGGAAGAAAAAGAAGATGTGAGTGATAGGGGGAAGAAGTTAAAAGTTAAGGGAGTGGGGAAAAGCTGGAAGATGCGCTTACTTCCCCTCACCCCACGCTTTTTAACCTTTAATTTTACGTCACATATTACTTGGCTTTTTTAGCTGTTTTTCGCTCCACAAACCCCCGTATGAACCCGCCGCTGTCTGAGGCCATCAGCACGCCGCTGATCTTGTTGACCACCAGCTCGCCAAAATGCCCGATCACCCGGTCAATTTGCTCGTGCATGATCATCATCACGTCTTCCCAGCGCACATACTCAGGCAGCAGCGGTTCGCGCATCGAGCGCATACTTTCCAGATACGCCAGCGCCGGTTCTGCGCGATCAAATACCAACGCCTGCGGCAGGTCGTGGCGCACCACCGCGAAAAAATGCCGCCGCAAAATCAAGGGGCCGTTTTCCAGCGAATAGGTCTGGAAATTCAGGTCCGGCGCTGGCGCGTAAGCATTTCCCGGCGTGGTCAGCAGCGTGACTGCCCGCCGGAAGAGCGCGGAAAATTCAGGCATAGACTGGCCGCTGTTGGTCGCAGTGACCAGCACGCCGCCGGGCTTTAGCACCCGGCATATTTCGGAAATCCCGCCGTCAATATCCGTCAGCAGGTACAGCATGTGGTTTGCCATCACCACATCTACGCTGGCATCCGGGAACGGTAGGCGCATCGCATCCCCCGCCAGCAGGCGCGTTCGCGCGGGATGCTTCGCCATCATGCCGATAAAGGCATCCATCGCCATATAATGGGTATCGGGCGCCAGCGACATTACGGCATCGTAATATTTCCCCGATCCGGTGCCTACATCCAGCACCGTTTCGCCGCCGCGCCACGGCAAACGTTCCAGCACCCAGTGGGGAAAATCCACCCGCGGAACGCTATAGCGATCGTGAATCTCAAGGCGAATCGTCAAGTTTTTGTCGGTGCTAAATTGACTTTTCAGGACTTCTGGAGCAGTGAGAATGTCGCGCTCGTCCTGAGGAGAATTGATCATAAATGAATGCCGGAATGAAATTGTAATGTTTATTCATTATACGGTAATTTTTCATTCGTGGGCTTAAGTTAATTTGGGTAATTTGCTGAACTTTTACCCCTTTATTTTTCCGCCCCGCGCAACTAAACGCTTGAAAAGCACGTATACTCAGCATGATAACCGTTTGGGAAAACGCACCGCGCCTTGACACGCTCGCGCGCGGTGGGAGCAAGCAAGCTGTGGACGAGCGCCCCCAACAGCCGCAGGTCGATCCGGTCATTGTGGAATGGGTAGAACGTGCTTTGCAGGGCGATCAAGATGCCTTTGCCGAGTTGGTGTACACCTATCAGGATGCCGTATTCAACCTCTGCTACCGCATCCTTTATGATCGCGGTGAAGCCGAAGACGCCGCGCAAGAGGCATTTTTGCGCGCATTTATGAATCTATCGCGCTATGACCCCCGCCGATCCTTCAAAACGTGGCTGCTCACAATTGCTTCAAATTACTGTATTGATCGCCTCCGTAGGCGGCGTATGCATTTGGTCTCCATTGATGATGACCCCCTTCCCGCGCTCACGCTGAGCGATGATGAGCCAGAGCCGGAAGATGAAGTGATACACCACGAACAGAGCGCGGCCTTGCAAAGTTTGCTCGGCCAGCTTCCCGCCGATTACCGCGCCGCCGTTGTGCTGCGCTACTGGTATGACTACTCATACACCGAAATTGCCAGCATTCTGGAAACTACCGAAAGCGCGATCAAGAGCCGCCTTTTCCGCGCCCGCCAGATGCTTGCCGAAAGCGTTGACGAAAAGACCGCCAGTGCGCTAATGCCGCTGATGGAGAACTAATTATGGCGAACCCAAGAGGCGAACGATTGATGCAGGAAGCGCTGGATGATCAGCTTTCACCAGAGGCGCTTCAAGAATTATATTCACGGCTGGACGATGATCCTCTAGAAGCCGACGAGTTTTCGCGCCTGCGTACCGTAGATCGGCTGCTGCGTACCGCCCCGCACGAACGCGCCCCCGAACGGTTGGCTGTTCGCATCATGGCGCGTTTGGCGCAAGAGCTTCAGAACCCGAAGCTGGATCGCCTCTCTAGCCTTGCCTTTGCCATCGGGCTAACCATCGTCGCGCTGGTGCTGATGCCGCTGCTGGTGGCGTTCGGCTATTTGCTGGTGACGGCGTTGGGCAGCGCCTCATTTTTCAACAGCGTGCTTCAGGCCATTTCTGCCGCGGTGGCCGCGTCTGCCGCTTTTCTAGGCGCGCTGGTAGAGTCTGCACAATCGTTGTTCAGCAGCGCCCCGATTCTACCTGTGGGGCTGCTCGTGCTGATCCCCGTTGGCCTGCTCTGGTTGCGGCGGCTTTCACGCCAGAACCCGCCAGACGACAAGGATAAATAAGATCATGCTGCGTCGCGTTCCCCTCATTGCCCGAATCATTATCGCCGCCATCATTCTAGCGGCGCTTGGCGGGCTGATTCGCGGTTGGGCGGAAAGCCGCTGGCCTGATCAGCCCGCTGGCCCCACGCAAATCGCCACTGATTTTGTGTTCACGGATCGTATTCGCGGTGATCTGGCGGTGATGGCGCGCAATATCGCCCTGCTGGCGGAGGGTAGTATCGGCGGCGATGCGGCGCTGGTCGGCAGCAATATCAACGTCGCCAGCAGTGTGGCCGGTGACCTGACGATGATTGGCGACACAGTGACGCTCGCAGGCGGCACGCAAGTGGGCGGGGACGTGGCGATCAGCGCCAACAGCGTGCATATTGATGGCATCGTTGCTGGTGATCTGCTGGTCACGGCAGACAATCTGACAATTGCCCCCGAAGCCGTGATCAACGGGCAGATTTTCCCGTGTGTAGATGCTGATGGGCTGAATGTCGGGGCGCGCGCGCTGGCCGCTTGCAACGATGTGCAGCAGGCGAATCTCTTTGCCAGCGCCAATTCCACGATTGCCGCCAGCAATGGGGATGACCACACCGCCGCCCGCGTCTTTGGCGCGGTGCTGCTCGGTGGCTTTCTGGCGGCGCTTTCGGCGCTGGGCGTGGCCTTAATGCCTGATCGGTTGGATCAGATCGATCAGGCGGTGCGTGAACGTGGGCAGGACTGTTTCGGCGCGTTCGTGGCCGCCCTCTGCATCATGCTGGGCATCATTGCGCTGGTAGTGCTGCTTCTGGCTATCTTCACGCCGCTGGGGCTGGCGGTGCTGCCCATCGCCTTGATCCTCGGCGTCGGCTTCATCGGGTTGGGGCTAATCGGGTTGGCGGGGGCGTCTTTGCGCGTCGGCCAACTGGTGACTTCAAGGCTTGCCCCCCGCCAGCCGCCCGTGATTAGCGCGCTGCTCGGCGGCGTGCTGCTCGGCTTGCTGTTTGTGGCCGCCGCCTTCATCCCCACACTGGCGATCATCGCGGTGGTGGTCTTTGGTTTTATCACTGCCGCGCACACCGGCGGCGCAATCCTCACTCGCGCCGGCTCGCGCTCGTTCCGCCGTTCCTATTTCGTACAGGGATGAACGGCACACCCGCAGCCCAAAGCCGCATTTTCTCCGTGCGCCTTATGTGCGCTTTCTTCTGCCGCGCATGACCCCCTTTTACTTTTGACTGTTTTAACCTTTTGCTTTTGACTCTATACTCATCACCCATAACACAGTATTTCTTCAGGATTTTTCCTCATGACCTCTCATATCGTAGCGATGGGTGGCGGCGGCTTTTTGATGGAGCCGGAAAACCCGCTGCTTGATCAATATGTGTTGAACTTAACCGGCAAAACCCGCCCGAAAATCTGCTTTTTGCCACAGGCCAGCGGCGAATCGCGGGATAGCATCATCAACTTTTACCGCGCGTTCACGCGGCTTGGCGCTGAACCGTCTGACCTATCGCTGTTCCAGCCGCATACTTACGACATCGAAGGTTTTTTGAAATCGCAGGATGCAATTTACGTGGGCGGCGGCAATACCAAAAGTATGATCGCGCTGTGGCGTGAATGGGGGCTGGATCGCATCTTGCGAGAGGCGAATGCGAACGGTACGGTGCTGGCCGGCGTGAGCGCGGGGGCAAACTGCTGGTTTGAAGAATGCTCCACCGACTCGGTGTTTGGCAGGCTGTCGGTTACGGGGTGCCTCGGTTATCTGCAAGGCAGCTTTTGCCCGCACTATGACAGCGAATCAGGGCGCCGCCCTTGGCTGCTGAAAACTATCGGCGCTGGCGAGATATTAAACGGCTATGCGATGGAGGACGGCGCGGCGGCACATTTTGTGGATGGTCAATTTCAGCGCGTCGTCACATCGCGCCCTTACGTGCGCGGCTTTTACGTGGCGCGTGAAGCCGATCAGGCAGTGGAAAAACAGCTCGATATGTCCTATCTAGGGAAGTGATGAGCGAAAAGAAAGTGAAAGTTACAAAAGGGGGCAGCAGGGCGGTATCGTAGTGGCCTCCCCCACAAATCACCATCTTTCTTCCCCTCTCTGTGCGCGGCTGAGGGGATTGAGGGGTGAGGTTGCTTTTGCCCCCTCCCTCCCCTACGTATACTCTAGATGTTCTCACCTGAAATTCTTGAATCTGTGCTATCGTATTTCAATGAACGTAAATGGGTACGAATGTTCAAACCCTCACTTGAATATTTCCCCTTGAGCAGCTTTGCAAAGGTTGACTTATGCGCCGGGGTCTCAAATTCTCTGGTCTTTTTGTTCTGATCTTGACTGTCTCTGCTTGTAATAGTCTTCCCGGTTTGCGCGTCCTGACCGGTCAGGATAATACGCAAACGCTGGCTGATAACACCGTTGCCGCGCTCGATCTCGTCATGGCTGATAAAACCGGCCTGACGGAACCGACGCTTCTGGCTTCCGCAGATCGCATCGAAGCCGCCAGCGGCGATGTGGACATCATCGAAATTCGCGCCGACGCCGAATCGCGGGTGTTTTCGGTGAATATGTTGTTCAGCCCGCCCGCCTCAGACGCCTCCACCATGGAAGGGCAGATTGCTCAGTTAAACGCGCTGCGCCGCGCCATTGAACTTACTTGGCAGGGGACTATGCTCGACAGCGAAGGCTCAGATGTGCTGCAAGTGACGCTGTTAGCGCCGCAGTCCATTCAAACGCTGGATAGTGGCGAAAGTTTTATCGGCGTCGTGGTTGCCGATGCCTCAATTGACCGCGCGGCGGCGGCCAGCTATCTCGCCGGCAGCCGTTCACTCGATGCCTTCTTTGATTTGATCGCGCAGGGAACGCTGGCCTATACTGCTCCATCGTCGTTTGAGCTGTACGAAGGCCACCCCAACCACCCGATGTACATGCTGCCCGCCAGCATTCAGTAAGTAGTGTTTGAAATGTGGGAAATCGTATGAGCATCGCCAAGACCAACCCCAACGGCGGCCCGATTGCGCCACCCCCGCGCCGCTATGCGTGGGAAGAAGAAGAGACGCTGGTTGAAAAGCGCCGCCGCAGCCTTCGCCATCGCATCCAGCGCTTCATCGGCAGTAACTGGCTGATCGGCCTGATCATCTTTATCGTGCTGGCCGCGCTGCTCAGCGCCGAAGTGATGCGCGCCATCATCCCCATGTTCACCTTCCTCTTTCGCTTCGTCTTTGCCGCCGCCTTCATCGTGATCCAGTTTGTGGCAATGTTCTGGTTCTTAGGCCGCGCGCGCATGTATACAGTATGGCCCGGCTCTGAAGGCGTCTCGTTCAAAGACTATCGCGGCCATCCCGAAGTGCTGGTACAGGCCAAGCAGATCGTCAAACTGCTGCGCGGCGTCCGCGTTTTTGAGGAGGCTGGCGGCGAGCCATTGAATGGTCTGCTGCTGGAAGGCCCGCCCGGCACCGGCAAAACATGGCTGGCGCAGGCCATCAGCACCGAAGCCGGCGTCCCCTTCTTTTACGTAGATGCGTCCTCCATGAACTCGATGTTCATGGGCATCGCTCCCATTAAAGTGGCGCGGCTTTACAGCAAAGCCCGCAAGTATGCCAAACAGTACGGCGCGTCAGTCGTGTTCATTGATGAAATTGATGCCATTGGGGCGCGTGGCGGCGTGGCCGAAGTCGAAAACAAAGATATGGCGCCAGATCGCCTGATGATGATGATGGGCGGGATGGGCGGCGGCGGCAATCAGGGCTTGCTCAGCACCCTACTCATCGAAATGTCCGGCTTTAGCCTTGAACATGGTTTCTGGGCGCGCAAGCGTACCGCCTTCTACCGCGCCATCTTGCGCCGCAACCCGCCCAAGCCCCAAAAACGGGTGCTGACCATCGGCGCCACCAATCGCCTTGGCGCGCTCGATCCCGCGCTTTTACGCCCCGGACGCTTTGATAAGAAAATTCGCATTGACGCCCCCGATCTCGAAGGCCGCCGTGACATCATCGAATACTATCTCTCAAAAATGTCCCACGATGACAGCATAGACCCGCTCACCATGGCGAACGAAACGCCGTTCTATACGCCGGCAGACATCAAATATCTGCTCAACGAGTCGCTGCGTTACGCCCTCTTTGATGGCCGCACAGTGATGAATATGCGCGATATTCGCATGGCGCAGCCCGAACATGAATACGGCGTGCGCTCACCGATCAAGAATCTGGCGGCAGAGGATAAATACCGCTTGGCCGCCCATGAATCCGGCCATGCGCTTGCGATCCGCCTCTTCCGGCCAGATTACCGTATCGCCCGCATCACCATCATTCGGCAGGGCGGCGCGCATGGCTACGTCAAATATTATCCGGCAACCGAAGAATTTGAGTACACCAACACCTACGACTCGCTGATGAGCCGGTTGCGCGTGGCTGCGGGTGGCAAAGCCGGCGAGCTGGAATTTTGCGGCGAAGGCTCGCAAACGCTTGGCGTGGGCGTGGGTTGGGGCGATGCCAGCGACTTTGGGCATATTCGCGGCGTGCTGTTCATGATGGCGAATGCCGGCATGTTCGGGCAGATCGGCGCAGGCGGCAGGATGCCCGATCTCAGTCAGGGCGGCGGCATCAGTGATGTGAACCTCACGCCAGAAATGCGCGAACGCATGGAAGAAACCTTCCGCATGGTGCTGGCCGAAGTGCGTATGGCGCTGCGCATGCACCACGAGATGGGCGAAAAGCTGATCGCCCTGCTGCTGGAGCGCGAAGAGCTGCTGGCCGATGAAGTGGAGAAGTTTTTTGATGCCTACGGGCTGTATACGCCAAAAGTGCAGCTTGAGCCACCTTCTAGCGATCTGTTGGTGGTTGGCGAAGACGAGATGACCCATGACGACCATTAAAAACGCGCCCAACCAGCCCTACTTGGATACCGAAGAAAGGTTCTCGTGGGAAGACGAAGAGACGCTTGTAGACCGCCGCAATCGCCCGTTGGCGCGGGTGCTGCGCATCTTCAAGTCTTTTTGGTTCTGGCTGCTGCTGCTTGGCCTGCTGCTCGTCGCGCTGTTAGATGCCGAAGTGATGCGCGGCCTGATCCAGCTTTTCGGGCTTGGCATCCAAATCGCCTTCGCCGCCAGCTATATTATCTTCCAGTTCTTCATCATGTACTGGTTCGTCAGCCGCACCCGCCAGTACACCATCATGCCCGGCGCGGAAGGCATCAGCTTTGACGACTATCGCGGCCAGCCTGAAATTCTGGAGCAGGCGCGGCAGGTCGTGCTGCTGCTGCGCGGCGTCAAGGCCTTTGAAGATGCCGGCGGCGAGCCGCTGAACGGCCTGTTGTTTGAAGGCCCGCCCGGCACCGGCAAAACATGGCTGGCGCAGGCCATCAGCACCGAAGCCGGCGTCCCCTTTTACTATGTGGATACCTCATCCCTGCAAGCCATGTTCATGGGCGTGGGCAATATGAAAGTGGCGCGGGTTTATGGGCGCGCCCGCAAAGCCGCCAAAGAATACGGCGCGGCGGTCATCTTCTTCGATGAAATTGACAGTGTGGGCAGTCGCGGCGGTGTGGCCTCTGTCGGCGGCGGCACGCAGGGCGGCTTAGGGGGGATGATGGGCGGCGGCGGCATGGGCTTGCTCAGCACTATGCTCATCGAAATGTCCGGCTTCAGCCTTGAACACGGCTGGCGCGCCCGTGTGCGTGGGTGGTGGTATAAGAAAATTCTGCGCCGCAGCCCCCCTAAGCCCCAAAAACGGGTGCTGACCATCGGCGCCACCAATCGCATTCAGGCGCTCGATCCGGCGCTTTTGCGCCCCGGACGCTTCGATAAGAAAATTCGCATTGATGCCCCTGATGCCTTTGGCCGCCGTGAAATCTTCGACTACTATCTTGGCAAGATGGCCCACGATAATTCGATGGATCCCACCATCCTCGCCAGCGAAACCCCCGGCTACACCCCCGCAGATATCAAATATCTGCTCAATGAAGCTCTGCGCTATGCCCTCTTTGACGGGCGCCGCTATATCACCTATACCGATTTTCAGCGCGCCAAGCCTGAACATGAAATGGGACTGCGCGCCCCAATCAAGAACATGAGCCGCGAATCCCGCGAGCGCCTCGCCTATTACGTGGCCTGTCGCGCCGCCGCTGTGCGCCTGTTTTTGCCCGAACACCGCATCGCCCGTATCACCATCGTCCGCCAGGGGGCAACCTTCGGCCATGTTTCCCATTATCCGGCGCAGGAAAGCTATCAGGGCATGCGCACCCGTGACCAGTATTACAACCTGCTCAAAGTGTATGCGGCAGGTAAAGCGGGCGAAATTGAATTTACCGGCGTGGGCAATCAATCGCTAGGCATGGGGGGCGACTTTTCGCAAATTCGTTTCTGGCTGAACATGATGGCGCAGGCCGGCATGTTGGGGCCGCTGGGCGCAACCGGCGGCATTCGCGCTGGTCTGTTAGGCGCCGTCAGCGATTCTTCACCAGAGATGGCGCAGGCGATGGAAGCCGCCTATCAGCAGGTGTTGGCTGAAACCCGCCGCGGCCTGCGCGAAAACGCCGTCATGATCAAGGCGCTGGTCAATCTGCTCATAACCAAAGAAGAACTGCTCGCAGATGATGTGAAGGCGTTTTTCGATCAGTACGATTTGCCCACGCCGGAGCCATCGCTGCTGGAGGGTGCCGAATTTAAGGTGCTGCCACAGCCGCAGCCGGAGGTCGCAGATTAGACCCCCCCACCTTAAATTCACCTGTTAATCATCGGGGTAAATGCGCCGTGTCCTCATTTGCTGCCCTCATCGGCCTCGCTGTATTGGTCAGCGCCATCGTCGGCTATCGCGTTTACCGCGTCACTTACGGCGCGCTTTCGGCGGCGCGTTGGGCAGATGTTTGCCTGCTGGCGCTGGTTTTCGGCGTCGCTGCTGGGCGGCTTGCGTATGTGCTGCTCAATCAGGCATATTTTGCGGATCGCCCCGCAGAAGCGCTCGATCCCCGGCACGGCGGAATTCACTGGTCAGGCGTGCTGATCGGCGCTTTTCTTGGCGTTGTCATCGCGGCGCGCTGGCGTAAACTGCCGCTGCTGCGGGTGCTAGATGCCCTTGCCCCCGCCCTGCCGCTTATCGGGCTGGCGGCATGGACGGCTTGCATCGGCGGGCGCTGTGGCTATGGCGCAGAAATTCCCACGCTGGCCTATAGCTCGCCCTTGATCGCCGCCGAACTGCCCGACGTTTACGGCATCATTGCCCCGCGCTTTCAAACCCAGTTGTGGGGGCAGGTGTGGTCACTTGGCCTGCTGCTGCTTTGGGGCATCGCCTACTGGTGGCAGTGGCTGATCGGCAGGCGCTTCGTGATCATCTTCTCTCTTATGATTGCGGGGCTGTTATTGATCAGCGCGTATCAAGGCTGATCGCGGGCGTTGGCGCTAATGCTTCGGCTAAACCCCGTATATTAGCCGCGTTCTTCCTACAAGATTCGTGATATTGCACAAACTTCATGCCGAAACTCGACAAACTGTGGCAAAGTTGCCACAATAGCGGATGCTCAACGTAATATGCGCCTTATTTCAAACTGCTCCCCCAAAATTACTTTGTAAAACTAATCATTTTTTTGTGGCGTATTATGCCGGTTATGGCTTTGATTCCTACCGGCTCCGAACGTTGAGGAAATGTAATGGTACGTTTGTGTGTAATTGAAGGCGATGGAATTGGTCGTGAAGTAGTGCCGGCGGCGCTGCGAGTGTTAAAGACCGTGCTGCCAGATCTTGAAACGCGCTCTGCCGAAGCGGGCATGGATACTTTTCACCAGCAGGGTACGCCGCTGCCCGAAGAGACTCTAGCTGCCGCCCGTGAATTTGGCGCTGTCCTTTTCGGCGCTGCCGCATCGCCATCCTATCCGGTGGACGGCTATTTCGTGCCTGGCGTTCGCCTGCGCCGCGAACTGAAAACCTACGCCAACCTGCGCCCGGCGCGCTATTTGCCTGTTCCCACCGCTAGGCATGATGTCGATCTGCTGGTTGTGCGCGAAAACACCGAAGACCTTTACGTGCAGCAGGAACACACCGAAGATGCTGGCGAAACCGGCATCTCTGAGAAAGTCATCACCCGCGCCGCCACCGAACGCATCGCCCACAAAACCTATCAGCTTGCCCGCGCCAACAAGCGCGAAAAAGTTACCATCGTGCATAAAGCCAGCGTGCTCGTACAAAGTGATGGCCTGTTCCGCCGCGTGGCGCTGGAAGTTGCCAGCCAGTATCCGGATATTGATACTGATGAACTGCTGGTGGATACCGCCGCTTACTGGATGGTCAAAGACCCGCTGCGATTCGACCTTCTGCTGACCCCCAATCTTTACGGCGATATCCTCTCAGATATGGCCGCCGCTTGGGCGGGCGGGCTGGGGCTTGCCCCGTCGTTGAGCATTGGCGATGGCGTCGCTATTGCTGAGCCAGTTCATGGGTGCGCCCCGGATATTGCCGGGAAGAATATCGCCAATCCCACCGCTACCATCCTTAGCGTGGCGATGCTGCTGCGCCTGCATTGGGGCTTCAGCGACCTTGCTGATAAAGTGGACAATGCGGTGAAGGCCACGCTCGCGGAAGGCGGCCACACCACCGATATTATGCCCGAACACGCTTTGAGTACCACCGCTTTCACCGACCGTATCATCGCGCATTTGGATTCCTGATAACGACAAAACTTACTCTTTCATGAATGAGTATTTGCGCGCCGTTATCTAGATCGTTATACTGTTAAGTTCATATGCAATGAATATAAAACACAAGTAATATAACGCATGTGTAATGTTCTCGTTATTGATGACGACAGCGCATCTATTACCCTGATCGCGCTGGTTCTACGTCGCGCGGGTTACGACGTTTACTCCGCCAATAACGCCGTCGAAGGTTTCGAGTTAGCCCATCACGTGCGCCCGAACATCATCCTGCTGAACGATGGCATGCCGCATATGAGCGGGGGCGAGCTGTGCGCGAGAATCAAGAACAGCCGCGTAACCGCCGCCATCCCCGTCGTTCTTGTCAGCGCTGGCCCGCGTATCGAAGACCCCATCTATATCAAAAATTCCGGCGCCGACGGCGTTTTGCGTAAGCCCTATATGCCGAACGATCTTCTCAATATCATCAGCACCCACGCCATCAACCCCGCCGCCTGCCGCTAATCCCCTCAAAAAATAAAAACCCCCTCTCCATCATCATGAAGAAGGGGCTGAAAATGCTTATTGCCCTCTAGCGCTTTCCCACAAGCAGGAAGCGCGCATGAGGGGTGAGGGTTGTATCACTACATCCCACCAGAAATTGCGCCGATCGCTTCTGAAATTGGCGAGAACGTTTCCGGCGCGGTGACCGTTGACGTAACTTCGCCTGAGAAGTCGATATCGAAGTTCAAATTGATTGTGCCGTTCGTGCCGCTGGAATTCGGGACGCTGAAAGCCAGTGTAAAGCGGAGGCTTGCTAACTGACCGCTGGCCGGATTAATGTACTGATCTAAGGTAATGGTTGAACCAGCAAACATCTGCGCCATGCCAGCGCTAAGCTGTTCAAGCTGTTCAGGGGTCAGTTCAGTCGCAGTGGTACCCATCGAGCCAGCAGCCGCTGAGCCGATCAGTGGTGCAAGTTCGGGGCTGCTGACCAGCGCCGCAACATCAACCGTGGTCACAAAATGTGCGTTGCCGTCTACATCGGCATCACGAACGATAGTGGTGAAGGTCGAAGGATCAATGCTGCTCAAGCCGGCCATTGCTTCCATTACGCCCGGCTGAGACATCAAACCGGATATATCGCCGCTGGCGAGGTCTGTCGGGTTTACCGGAAGCCCTTCACCCGCTATCGAAGCGAAACCGGTCAGCAGTTGTTGAATTTCTTCCATTGTGCCGCCCATCCAGTTTTCGCCACCATCAGGCGATATGTAGAGGCTGCCATCTACGGCACGCAGTTCGATATTTAGCGGGGTATTAGCGCCATCGCTAGTCAGGGTACCCGCTAGCAGCAGCGCGAACAGATCGCCGCTGAATAGGCCGTTGCCACTCAGGTCATAGCTGACGGTGGCGCCGTCAACATCCATGCCCAACTGTGAAGTAAATTCGTAGTCGGAACTTTCAGGCGCCTGAACGCCGCTGTATAGTGCCCAATCTTCGGCGCTTAGGCCAAAGGGGTTCTCTTCCTGGGCAGCGGCAGGGAATGCCACCGCGGCGATTACGACTAAACATAGCAAAAGTGCTAGGCGTAGAGGCTTCATCGTCTTCTCCTAAAGAAAATAAATCTTAACCAGTGTAATGGCATAACCAATCATTTGTCAAAGGCGTAAAGGCAAAAAAGTTGTAAAAAAACGATAATGAATCGTCTTTGCGCCGTCAGGCGTTTATTGTTATCCTGACCATTAAATACAACGCTATTCAGGATATGATGGATGCTTCGAGTCAATATTTCTGCGCGAGTATGCTTATGAATGGTCTGAAATTTCGCCCTGTTCTTGTCGCCCTGATCGCCGTCTCCGGCCTAATCATTGCCGCATGCGATGGCGCCGCCGCGACCGCAGAGGCGCTGCCTGCGACGGCCACCCTTGCGCCTATCGTCAGCCTCACGCCGCGCTTCACCGCCACCCCCATTCCCTCGCGCACCGATCTGCCAACAGAAACCCTGACGCCTTCTAATACCTTCACCGAAGCGCCGCCTACCGCCACCTTCACGCCATCACCCACGCCGCCAGTCATGGGCAGCGTCTATTCCGTCAATGATGTGAACTTGAGAGAAGGCCCCGGCGTCACTTTCCCGCTGATCACTGCGCTGCGCCCCGGCACTTCTATTGAAGTTGTCGCCACCGATACCAGCGGCGCGTGGTTCAACGTGCGCATGGATGATGGCGATGAAGGCTGGATTTCCGCAACCTTAGTCCGCCTTGAGCCGTCGAATACGCCGCCGCCCACCGCCACCCCTTCGCCTGATCTCACCTCGCTGGCGCAGGGAACCGCGCTGCCTACATCCATTCTCGGCGGGCAGCCCGTCACCCCCACGCCGCCGCGCTCCGTCGTCACGCCTTCGCCTGCCGGCCCCACTGAAACCGGCGTACGCCTGCCCAATATGCAAGCGATTGACCAGACGGCAACCGCGCTGGCCTTCAACGCGCTGCAAATCACGCCGTTTTCCAGCAGTCAGCCAACTTCTGGCCCGCTTGGCGGCCCCACCGGCGGCCCTATGCCCGGTACGCCGACAGCTGCGGTTCCCGTGGGCAGCGCCTCCTCGCAGGAAGGCGTGGATGTGCTGGCCTATTGTGATAACCCGATTTTTGGCTCACCCCCGCCAACAGACCTCGCGGTGGGTTCTACGATTGATGTTTACTGGAGCTGGTACGCAACCTCCATGGCGCTGCTGCAAGATCATATTGAGGCGGCCAGTTATACCGTCTTGCTCGATGGCACCCGCCTGAATATCACCTTCCAGCCCGCCCCGCGTGAACAGTCCGATGGCCGTTACTATCAGTATTACTATGCCCGTTCCGAACCGCTGGCACGCGGCCAGCATACCGTTCAGTACACCGTGGCATGGGATCGCGCAATTTCCGACGGCGAAGGCAACTATGGCCCCGGCACTACTCGCGTGACCGATACCGGAACCTGCACCTTTACGGTGAGATAAGGGATCGCCTCCCCTCCCTCAAACCCGCCGCGTGGGCGCTGTGTGCTGCGCCCACGCTTTAATCTTCCTTCCCCTCAGCCGTGCATGGAGAGGGGATTGAGGGGTGAGGTTACCCCCCCTCCGTATGGCTTTGTGGCGGCGCGTCTTGAACCACCCGAAACGGGATCGTATCGCTGATGATCGTCGTGCCATCGTCTAGCACGGCTTCCGCCGTCAGCGTATGCTCGCCCAATTGCAGCGGCCACCACAGCGCCCACGGCGAAGCGTCTACCGCTCCGATCAGCGCCCCATCCAGCCGGTAGCTGATCCGCCGCGTATTCGCCGGCGTGCCTACCGTCAGCCGAATCCGCTGCGAATCTGGCGGCAGCAGCGGCGAAAGCTCAAACACGGTATACGGGTCAGGCTCCAGCAGGCGCAGCGTATCATCCTGCGAATTCACGCGCACCGCGTCTATCGGCGGCTGCGGCAGGCCAGATCGCGCCGCCCAATCGCGGGCTTCCTGCGGCAGAATCTCGAACACGCGGCGCGCGCGGCTTTCCTGCGGCGTGGTTTCATCTGCCAACAGGCCATTACGGGTATCAATCTCAAATGCCTGCCACACGGTATCAAATTCCAGCGGCTGCGTGCCTTCAATGAACCATTCGATATGCCGCTGCGGGCAGTCATTCGTTGGGCGCAGGCCGCTTGGCGCGCAAACCTCCATCTGCGTGAGTCCATCGGGGCGCGGAAAGCTCAATTCTGGCTGGCCGCGCAGTACCGTTCGCATAAACTCATTCCAGATCGGCGCCGCCCCGCTGATGCCGGTTACGTCGGTCATCGGCGTATTATCGGCGTTGCCCACCCACACCCCCACCACCAGATTCGGCGTATAGCCCACGATCCAGTTATCCCGAAAATCCGTCGTCGTGCCAGTTTTGGCGGCGGCGGGGCGGCCAATATTCAGGGCGCTGTTGCGGCCAAAACCCATGATCCGCGCGTTGTCGTCGCTCAAAATATCGGTGATCAGGTAGGCCACCCGTGCATCAATCACGCGGGTGGAAGCCTGCGGGTTCGCCCATTGATACAGCGTGTTTCCAGCATGATCCTGCACGCTCAAAATCATCGCCGGATCAACCCGCGTGCCGCCGTTGGGGAAAATGCTGTAAGCCTGCGCCAAATCCAGCAGGCGCACTTCGCCGCCGCCCAGCGTCACCGCCAAATCAAGCTGGCTGTTTTCGGTCAGCGTCGTTAATCCGGCATTCGCCGCAAGGCTGATCATCCGCCCGATGCCCGCGAATTGCAGCGCTTGCACCGCAGGAATATTCAGCGATGAGGCTAAGGCTTCGCGCGCGCTCACCGGCCCATGCTCAACCAGCCCGTAATTGGCCGGCGTGTAGCTTTGCAGTTGCCGGGTGATGAACGGCGTTTCAATATCCAGCAGCATCGTCGCCGCGGTCATCGGGTTTTCCAGCAGTGGGTCAAACGCCGAAGCATAAGTGAACGGCTTCAACGCGCTGCCCGGCTGCCGTGGGGCAAGGGTGGCGTTCACCGCGCCATCAATGCTTTCATCGAAATAATCGGGGCTGCCCAGCATCGCCAGCACCTGCCCGCTGAAGGGGTCCATCGCCACCAGCGCCGCATTTTCGGCATTCGCCGGCGGGCGTGACGGGTTCAGGTTCAAAGCCTCAAGCTGATGCTGCACAATCGCCTGCGCCGCATTCTGCCAGTCTAAATCAACCGTCGTCACTACTTCTAGCCCGCCGCTGTAAAGCTGCTGGCCGTATTCGCGCTCCAACTGCTTGATCACCGCCATCACGAAATGCGGCGCCTCAATCGGGAAGGGCGCGGCGGCGAAATTCAGCGCTTCATTTCGGGCGATGCTGGCCTGTTCCGCTGTGATCGCGCCGGTTTGCGCCATCAAATCCAGCACCACCGTTTGCCGATCTTTGGCCGCCTCAAGGTTGGTCAGCGGATCGTACACCGCCGGCGATTGCAGCAGTCCGGCCAGCAGGGCGCATTCCGCCAGCGAAAGATCGGCGGCATCCTTGCCGAAATAAGCGCCTGCCGCCGCCTGAATCCCATACGCCAAATTGCCGTAATACGACTGGTTCAAATACAGCGCCAGCACCTCATCCTTGCTGTAGGCGGCTTGCAGTTGCAGGGCGAGAATCGCTTCCCGCAGTTTGCGGCGCAGGCTGCGTTCCGCCCGCTGCTGCGGATCGAGCAGTAGATTCCGCGCCACCTGTTGGGTGATGGTACTGCCGCCCGCCAGCACTTCGCCGCCCTGCACATTGATCCACAGCGCCCGCAGCACCCCTTCAATATCCACGCCCGGATGGCTGTAAAAGTTGGCATCCTCAACCGCGATAGTTGCCTGCTGGCAGGATAGGGGGATTTCTTCAAGGGGGATGGCCGTATTCAGGCCGCCAGTGTCGCTGTCAGATAGTATCTCGTAGATCAGGCGGTGATTGCGGTCATAGATGCGCGTAGAAGGCAGCGCCATGCCCGCTTGCAAACGGTCAATCGGCGGCAAATCCCACAGCAGCCACACCGCGAAAACCGCGCAAGCGATCACCACCAGCAGGCCGCCGCCAGCCATAAATTTGCGCCGCCGCGGCCACCCGCGAATCCGCTTGAACAAGCCGCCCTCCAGCATTCTAAGCCCGAATCTTATTATAGTTATCTTGGCTTAAAATAACCGCCGCCCGCCACACGACAGCGCAATTCACACTCCACGCTTAAGCATCGTATGGCGGGCAGAGAGAGCCGCTTGCTGCTGCCGAAATTACCGTTCGAAATAGATCAGGCTGTAAGCGCCGCTGGCGCTTTCAGAAAATCCGCGCGCAACTACGGTATATGTGCCAGGCTGCAATGTCGCTTCAATTTCTGAATTGAGCGATCCATTGGCGTCATCGTTATAGTTGATCCGCGAACTTCCCTGATACAGTTCGAGATAAGTATCAAAGTCATTCGAGTTCAACTGTATTGTGACCGGCGTCCGCTCGCTAATGACCAACGTCCACTGGTCACGTGTCCCGCGTACAAGCCGCCCTGCCTCCGAAGCATTCGGCTCCAACGTGCGTGATGCGGTTGATGCCGCCGAAGCAGTTTGACCGGAAACGCTCAGCGTGTAGCTTCCCGCTGCGCTGGAGCGAAAGCCGCGCGCAATAATGGTATAGGTACCTGCATTCAATGTGGCGTTGATTTCTGAGTTTAATCTGTTCGCATCATCATTTTGAGCGACCAGAATGCCATTTTGATGCAGTTCCAGATACGGATCAAAGCTTGAAGAATCGAGATTGATCGTAATATCGGTTGGCTGCGTCAGAGTTAGGGTATAAGCATTTTGCGATCCGCTTACCAGTGATCCATTCACCGAATCGCCCAACCCAATTTCACCACCGGAAGCTGCCGCCGTGCCTGTACTTGAGTTGCTGGCTGTCCCAGCTTCGCCAATCGATAGGGTGTAACTTCCCGTCGCATTTGAACGGTAGCCCCGTGCGACAATTGTATAAGTGCCGGGTTCCGGGAAAACAGCCATAATCCGGGAATTCAATCCGTTGTAGTCGTCGTTGTGGAACAGAACGTTTCCGTTCTCATCCTGTACTTCCAGATACGGATCAAAGGCGGAGCTGTTCAGCGAAATTTCAACGGTCTGCCCCGCTTCTGTCACTTCAAAGGGATAGCTATCCATTTGCCCGCTGGTCAATTGCCCGCTGGTTGAGCCAGTGTTAATTTCGCTCAATAAATTAGCCGTCATGCTGGCAGAGGCGTTGCTTCCCGAACTACTGCTGCTGCCTGTGCCGCCCATCGCCAAAGACATTGCCTGCACAGCCGCCTGCTGCACAAAATAGTTTTGCAGCATCACATCCATCCCGCCGTTGCCATATGCCAGCAGCGTATTGAGTTCAGCGCGAGACAATGGCGTCGCGTTTGACGGCGGTTCCCATTCGACAGTTTCATTGTAGTCGGTGATGGTCATGTTATAGCTCATGGTCATGCCTGTTTCTGTCCCCACCATGCCAGAAAGCAGGCTCCCAAACATATCGTCGTTCATGCTCCCTAGCATGTTCGATACGTCAGAAGATGTTTGCGTTTGAATATTCATTCCGTGAAGCAGTTCCGTCTCCGGATCGATAATGATCCCCCCAAAGTAGGTGGATTGAAGCTGCATCTGCGAATCGAACATCGAACCGAACATGCTGCCCATCAAGGCGCCACCCAATGACTCGCCATCGGTTGAGCCTGACATTCCACCGAGCATACCAAGTGCGTTGCTGGCCGGATTATTATTGATACCGGCAACCACAAAGCTGTGCGCAGTCATTAAATCTGGAATCTCGACATCATCATGCCGTATCCAATCATTTCCGCCCGGCTGCCCCGCAAGATAGGTAAGCGGCAGCATGCTGAAAAAGTTGCGATTCAGATTGACGCCGTTGACATCGGCGCTGCGCCAAACGACAGATTCCGCATCGTTTCCAGTCCCCAGATAAAGCACATCATCAATCAGCAGAAGGCTGAAAAGACCCGCGTCGGTCGTGTTATTACCCATGAGGCTGCCAACGGAAATCCGCGAGTCCCAGATGGTGATTGACATTTCGTCAACATTTCCAGACTCATCAAAAATGACGATGCCTTCCCCATCTGCATATATTTCACTGCTCGATAAATTCCCCATAGAGGATGTAGCTGAATAGGTAGAATGAAAATAAATTGACTCCGCATTGGCAAGATTTTCAAGACCGCTGCGAAATAATGCACAATCAGATGAATTCAAATTCCCACAGGGAACAGAGCTTTGTGCAGAAGCTATTGATGCCGTACTCAACAACGTGATTGCAGTAAAACTTAGTGAAATAAAGCCAGCTCTAATTGAGAATTTCCCCAACCTCATATGGTAGCCTTTCTTAAGCCTAAGATTACGAGCCTCCTAATTATAGTGAAAACACTTCTTAAATGAATCAGGTGAAATATGAAAAATTTCCTAACTTTTAGCAGGTGGCTGCTAGGCGGGTCTATTCGCTTGATCCTTTTAGGCAAATAGATCGCATCTCTTAACAAGGCGATCTGGGTGTGGGGAAACGCGGGCAAACATATTTTATTCCTCGCAAACCCGTTCGTAGGGGCGCAGCGCGCTGTCCGTTCTTCAATCTTTCTTCCCCTCAAACCTGCCGTAGGGACAACGCATGCGTTGTCCGTTCCCCCCCAACAATTCGCCGTTCCTTCCTTCATTGTAGCCTCAATTTTCTCTGTTAATTGACCGCCGCAAAACGATGCTATAATCGGCGCTATACGCATCCCCGCCGCTTTATGTGGGGCGCACGATCACAAGGGCAGGTAAGACGTGGAACTTTCCCGCGAAGAAGTTCGCAAAATTGCCGATCTCGCCAAACTGGAACTCTCAGAAGATGAGATCGATCTCTACGCCGGGCAGCTTTCTAGCATCCTCGGCTTCTTTCAAACGCTGCAAAAATTGGATACCTCGCAAATCCCGCCGACGGCCTCGGTACTGCCGCTGAAGAACGTGTTCCGCGCCGATACCCCTCTGCCCGCGCTCGCGCCAGAGCAGGTGGTCGCCAACGCGCCGCGTTCGCTCGGTAATCAGTTTCTGGTTGACTCGGTTCTAGACGACGAATAATCCCCCATGAATGCAGAGCAGGCCTCTCGACTGCTGTACACCACCAGCCTTAGCCGCTGGAAGTTCTTTCGCCGTGCGCTGTTGGCGCTGCTGGCGGCTGTCGCCAGCTTTGCATCAGCATGGGCGCTGCTGGAGGCCGCCAATCGCCATCTGGCGGATCGCCTGCTGCTGGATATCACGACTCTCTTGGCAATTGCGCTTGGCGCGTGGTTCACGGTGCGCTTCTTCTTCAACGTGATCCGCTTCATCTTCCGCCGCAGTATGGAAATTCGCATCTACAATCAGGGCGTCATGTGGATTTATGGCGGCGAAACCCACCGCTATAAATGGAAGCAGGCCGTGCGCTACCGGCAGGCTGCGCGTGGCCTGTATCTGTTCAACCGCCCGCTGATCGCTTGGGGCGCAAATACCCTTGAATTTCAAGATGATGACACCCGCGAGCGTGACGCCCTGAAATTCACCGCCGCCTATGGCGATCCCCGCGTCTTCGGGCGCTTGGTCACCCCCTATGCCGCCTATGTCACCAGTATGCGTATGGGCGCTGCGCTGCGCGGTGAACAGCCCGTTCGCCTGCATCGCAAGCTGATTTTGTACCCCGGCGGCTTAGAAGCTGGCCGCCGCGAAATTCACTGGGCAGACCTCGATGTTAGCCTCAAAAGAGGGACGCTGATCGTCAAAGAGCGTAACCCCCGCGGCAAACTGCGCACCGTCAAGCGGTATAATACCCGCCGCGTCGATAACGTAGGCGGCTTTCTGGAGCTGGTCAGCGGCCTGATCGCGCAGTACCGCGCCGCCGAACGCTATCACCGGCAGTCGGCGCGCCCCGCATCCGCCATCGCACCACAGTGATGCGATCCGCGCAGGCAGCCAACGCCGTGATCCAGCGGCATCGTTTACCCCGCCCTTATCGCGTGCTGCTGCCCTTGTTCGTGCTGCTGCCCGCGCCCATTTTCCTGATCGCCATCCTCATCGGGCGGGGCTTTTCAACCGCGTTATTCGACCCGCGTTTCTGGCTGCCGCTCTGTGTCGCCCTGATCCCCGCCGTCTACTGGTGGCGTGAAGGCGTAGATGTGCTTGAAACCGGCATCATCCGGCGGATTCATATTCACCGTTATTATGCCTTTGCCGATCTCAAAGACTGGGCGTTTCTCTCGCGTGATGGCGTGCTGGTGGTTTGGGATCAGCGCGGCGATAAGGCGCTGGAATGCCGCCAGAACCTGACCGATTTCCCCGATCTGCTCAACACCCTCAGATCGCATATCGTCGCAGGCTGAATTTGCGAATACGCTAGAGATTGAGCGCTTGTACTTGCATAGAGGTGAATGAATGCCCTTTACGATTGTCCGCCAGGACATCACCCGGATGAGAGTGGATGCCATCGTCAATGCCGCCAACACCGATTTACAGATGGGCGGCGGCGTTTGCGGCGCAATTTTCAAGGCCGCCGGGGCGAACCAGCTTCAGGCCGCCTGTGATGTGCTTGCCCCCATTCAAACCGGCGAAGCGGTCATAACCCCCGGCTTCAACCTGCCGGCAAAATACATCATCCATGCGGTAGGCCCAATTTATCGCCTTCAGGATGCGGAACAGAGCGAAGTACTGCTGCGCGCCGCCTATACCAACGCGCTGCATCTCGCCGCTGAATACAACTGCGAAAGTATTGCTTTCCCGCTCGTTTCCAGCGGCATTTATGGCTACCCCAAAGATGGCGCGCTGCGCGTTGCATCTTCTGTGATTCAGGCGTTCCTTGCCGATCATGACATGGAAATATACCTCGCCATATTTGACAAGGTTGCCTTCATCGTCAGCGAGCGCCTGTTTGGCGAAGTTGCCAGCTATATAGATGAACATTATGTGCGGGAACATCGGTTTCTGAAGCGTGATCTGCTTGATTCTGAGCGTGAAGCCCTCGATCAAAGCGTGACCCGTCGCCGCCCCAACGCCATCAAATCTGAAACGCCGTCAGTTTCCCATGAAGCCCCATCGCTTGGCATTGACGATCTCGTGAGCAATCTTGATAAATCCTTCTCAGCCATGCTGCTGCATTTGATTGACGCCAAAGGTAAGACCGATACCGAAGTCTATAAACGCGCCAATATTGACCGCCGGTTATTCTCTAAAATCAGGAACGAAAGCTATACCCCTAGCAAAAGAACCGCGCTTGCCCTCGCCATATCCTTAGAATTAACCCTCAGCGAAACCAGCGATCTGCTCAGGCGGGCAGGCTATGCCCTCTCGCACAGCCAGAAATTCGATATCATCATTGAGTATTTCATCACCACCCGGAACTATGACATCTTCAAAATCAATGAGATTTTGTTTGAATACGATCAACTGCCGCTTGGCGTCTAAACGCCCCTTATCTATATCCCCGTAGGGGCGTGGCTTGCCGCGCCAGCCTCGTTACCCCAACTCGATCCCCCCTAAAAATTTTGTCGCTTTTCAAGCGACCTTTCGCCCCATCAAAAACACTATCCTAAGCACATAGTGAATTTGAGGAGACCTTACAATGAAGAAAAATTTGACTGAACTCGTCTTTATCCTCGACAAAAGCGGCTCAATGGGCGGCCTCGTCTCTGATACCATCGGCGGCTTCAACGCCATGCTTGAAAAACAGCAGGCCGTTGAAGGCGAGTGCCATCTCACCACCGTGCTCTTTGACGATAAATATGAGCTGCTGCATGACCGCTTTGATATTCGCGGCGTTCGCCCGATCACCACCAAGGAATATTATGTTGGCGGCTCAACCGCGTTACTCGATGCCATCGGCATCACCATTGAGAAGATCGGCAATGTTCAGAAGCACACCGCCGAAGCCTACCGCGCTGAAAAAGTGATCTTCATCATCATCACCGATGGCCTAGAAAACGCCAGCCGATCCTATTCTTCCGAGAGGGTCAAAGCCCTCATCGAGCGGCAAAAGTCAAAATACGGTTGGGAATTTATCTTCCTTGGCGCGAATATTGACTCCGTGCGTACTGCCCGCAGCATCGGCATTCAGCGAGATCGCACCGCAGATTACGTCCCCGATCAGCAAGGCACGCGGCTCAAATATGCTTCCGTGAATAACGCCGTTTCCGAGTTTCGTGAACAGTCCATCATCTCTGATGAACATCTTGAAACCCTGCGTGAAGATGTGAAGAAACGGGGAAACCGTAAATGATCGGCGCGATTATCGGTGATATCGTCGGCTCTGTTTATGAGTGGCGTAACATCAAAACCAAGGACTTCGCGTTCTTCAACGACGACTGCTTCTTCACTGATGATACCGTCATGACTATCGCTGTCTCAGAGGCGCTCAAAAAAGGGGGCGCCCCTGATGATTTCGTGGATGCGCTGAAAAAGTGGGGCCGCCTTTATCCCGATGCTGGCTACGGCGGCCATTTTCAACAGTGGATCTTCTCTGATGATCGCGCCCCTTACCACAGTTGGGGCAACGGCTCAGCCATGAGAGTATCCCCCTGCGGGTGGGCGGTTCCGCTTCAGCAGTTCATCCGTGAGGGCTTCGATGCTGTGTGTGACTGTGCGCGGCGTTCTGCCGAAGTCACCCACAGCCACCCGGAAGGGATCAAGGGCGCGCAGGCGGTTGCGCTCGCCATCTTCTTCATGCGTCATGGCGCTGCCCGTAACGATATCGACACCTATAAAGGCTATCTCAAGCGCGATCTTTCCGAATGGTTCGGCTACGATCTCAATCGCGTGCTTGACGACATCCGCCCGACCTATCGTTTCGATGTGAGCTGTCAGGGGTCTGTGCCAGAGGCGATCATCGCCTTTCTCGAAAGCACCGGCTTTGAAGATGCCATCCGGAACGCCGTCTCGCTTGGGGGCGACAGCGATACCATCGCCGCCATCACCGGCAGTATCGCTGAAGCGGCTTACGGCGTGCCAGATCACATCCGCAGTCGGGCGCTCACCTTCTTAGATGATCGCCTGCAATCGGCGTTGACGTGATACCCGTAGGGGCGGGGCTTGCTCCGCCCTTATTCGCCGCTAATACCCGCATACCAGCGCCCGATCAATTTTGGGGATTTGTTGGATACGTTGAGATTACGGGTAGAAAACTAGCTTGAGCTTCCGGATCGTTCTTCTAATTTCTGCTTAAATCTGTCAAACGTCATCGCATTTTCAGTGATCTCGTCAAGCGCGCGATGCTGTTTGGCGTCTAGTTCTGCCTGATTATCGTAGTAATAAGCGATGGCCGAATGAACCTCCGACGCTGTAAGGCCATACTGCACCATCACATCGTTAATACTATAATCGCCATCCACGTACATGCGGGCGATCATTTCAGCTTTGAGATGTTCTTTTCCCTCAATACGTGCTTCGCCGTTTAGAGATACGATGTGATTTGTAATCATTGTATTTATTCCTTCGTTATATCAAAAAACTCGTTCTGAATATCGCTTAAATCACCAACCCCGTCCTCAATCAGTTGTGCGTACAGATAGCAGGCATTAACGATTGTGCCAACCGCTGCGCGGTAACGATCTGCACAGAAGAATATGCCGCTGTGGCTTTTCCCTTGAACAAGCCAATCGAAATGTCGGTTCCTGAAACCAACATCCTTTGTGATCAGCGCGAGCCTATTTTGAGAAGCATATTCCAAATGGGTCTCATCATCGGCTTCTCGTAAGCCCGCGTCTTCACAGCGAACAACCTCTATACCACGACTGCGAAGCTGTATAGCGACTTGCCGGTCAATGTGGGTATCCGTATAGAACTTTAGTTTTGACATTGTAGCATGTTTTTATGGTGTACTTCCCACGCTAGGAACAAATCACCTCAATATCCGCATACCAATACTTCGCTCACTTTGCCCCGCGCCCCCGCTTTAGAATTGATCGCCCGTGAGGCATACACCGTATGCACGTTGAAATCGGCGTACAGGTCACGGATGAACGGCGTGTCTGAATTAGACAGCATAGCGTACACGCCCCGCGCCGTCAGTTCAGCGAACACGTCGCGCAGATCAACCTGATCCTGCTGGCTGAAGCCGTAGCGGCTGTAAGCGGTGAAGTTGGCGGTGGCCGAAACCGGATAATAGGGCGGATCGAAATACACGAAATCGCCCGCCTGTGCAGTCTCCAGCACCGTTGAAAAATGGCGCTGTTCAATTTGCGCGCGTTCCAACACGGCAGAGGCCGCCCGTAAATTCGGCTCATCGCAAATATTCGGATTCTTATAGCGCCCAAACGGCACGTTGAATTGCCCGGATTTATTCTCGCGGTACAGCCCGTTATAGCAGGTCTTGTTCAAATACAGCACCCGCGCCGCGCGTTCTGGCAGCGTCAGATTCTTCGGGTCAAGCGCCCGAATTTTATAGTAATGATCGCGCTCATATTCATGCTCATGCAGCAGCGCGATCACCTCATCAACGCGGTCGCGCAGCGCCTGATAAACGTCAATCAGCGCCTGATTCAGATCGGAGAGGTGAAAATGGCGCGGCGTTTCTTGCGTGCCAAGGGTGAAAAACAGCGCGCCGCCGCCAATGAACGGCTCGTGATAGGCGTTGAAATCTGCGGGTAGGCGCGGCAGTATTTCCGGCAGTAGTCGGCTTTTTCCGCCCACCCACTTTAAAACCGGGCGCACCTTCACAGCCATGAGATCAAGTTTGACGGATATTGCCGCCACGCTGCTTTCCTAGTGGGTTTCTGCTCAAGCCTTGCAGTATAGCACAACTGTTCACACTAGGCGCGCTAGAATTTCACGCGGCGTTACCCCGCTTAAATCTGGCAGTCGCAGCGTAGCCCCTTCGCCTACCGCGTCGCCTAGCCCAACCGTGTAAAAGCCGCCGCGTTTGGCCGCCTGAACACCCGCCGCCGCATCCTCAAAGACCACGCCTTGCGTGGGGTTGATGCCTAGCCGCCCCGCCACCCAGATGAACAAATCCGGCGCGGGCTTGCCGTGAACCACACTGTAGCCGTCGCCCACCGCATCAAACAGGCTCAAAATATTCAGCTTTTCCAGCGCCGGACGCGCGTTTTTGCTGGCTGAACCGACCCCCAGCTTCAAGCCGTTAGCTTTGGCCGCCGCTAGAAAGTCGCCCACCCCCGGCAGCAGATCATCCGGCGAAATATTGTTCAAGAGGGCAACATAATAGTCATTCTTGCGCACCATCCACGCCTGCGCGGTGGCTTCGTCAATGTCACGGCCTTTGAGCAGCACATTTAAGCTGTCCCGCCGCGCCAGTCCCCGCATCGCATCATTTTCCGCGCGGCTGAAGGGGATGCCTTCTTCGTCGGCCAGCCGCTGCCATGCCTGATAATGATATTCGGCGGTATCCGTCAGCACGCCGTCCAGATCGAAGATAAACGCTTTGATGTCGGTCATTAGGTCAGTATTCCAATGCTAGAATCCGCTGTCGTAAAGGTAGGTCTTTGAAGTTCACCCAGTTAACTGAGGGTATCGTATTCCTCTGGTTCAATATCCGCTGCTTGAGCCAGAGCAGTATCAAAACGCGCCCGATCACCACGCGCAGCCCTGTTATCCAATACTTCTTCGGCCATTAACGCAGACAGTTTCTCTGCAAGTGCAATGGTAATTAAGCTGTTCAACGAAGTATTTTCCCGCTTTGCCAACTCCCGTGCTGCTTTATGCAACGATGCTGGCAAACGGACATTGATAGCGCTCATAAAACCTCCAAAATTTGTAGCATTTCTCGTGGGCGCACTACCTGTAAGCCGAAACGTTCGCTCCCACGAAAATCATGAACATTGTGAGTCACGATATAATCACATCCCGCATTTACTGCCAACTCAAGGATCATATCATCGTCAGGATCAATCAAAACGGGACGCCAGAGATAAAATAGAGATGGCCGTTTGGAGACTGAACACAAATAGTCAATAACATCATCTATCTGATGCGTTGTTAAGGCGATTTTCTCTCCGCCATGGCGTTTGGTTACTTCTTCATACTCTAGCACCAAAGCAACCGAAAGGCTGATCTCAAATCGTCCAGTTCCTACCAGCCGTAGCAGTGCATTTGAAGCGCCCCGCCGTGACATCAGTGCAGCAACCAGAACATTAGTATCCATCACGAGATTAATCATGGTACTGTATATAGTACCGTAGATTTCTGAATAGTAGATTAAATCTCATCAGAACCCCCTCAAATCCCAACCTAGCCATCAAACTGATCCCGACTACAATAAACCCCATCTTGTTCCCTAACAACACATGGAATTTTATGGCTGTAACTCTCATTTCCCCTTACGGCGGCGCGCTGATTGATCTTTTAGCTGCGCCGGAAGAACGCGAATCGCTCAAGGCCTATGCCGGCACGCTGCCTTCCCTTCAGATTTCGGCACGCTCAGTGTGCGATCTTGAACTATTGGCGACTGGCGGCTTTTCGCCGTTAGATCGCTTCATGAATCAGGCCGACTTTGAAAGCGTGGTGCATACCATGCGCCTGTCTAACGGGGCGCTGTTCCCGATGCCGATCACGCTGCCGGCTGCGCCTGACGATACCCTTTCGCTGGATGCCGATATCGCCCTGCGTGACTCCAAAAATAACCTGCTGGCGGTCATGACCCTTGAGGAAATTTACGCATGGGATCGTGATGATACCGCGCAGCGCGTTTTCGGCACGCTGGATACCAAGCATCCATTAGTTGCAGAGATGGGGCGCTGGGGAACGGTCAATTTGTCCGGTAAGCTGCGCGTGCTGGCGCTGCCCACTTACTACGATTTTCGCGAACTGCGCCTAACCCCCGCTCAGGTGCGCGAAAGGCTGGCGGCCAGTTCCGTATCTAGCAACGTAGTCGCCTTCCAGACCCGCAACCCCCTGCACCGCGTGCATGAAGAACTGACCAAACGCGCCGCCGCTTCGGTGGATGGCGTGCTGCTGCTGCATCCCTCAGTGGGCATGACCAAGCCCGGCGACGTAGATCACTATACCCGCGTGCGCACTTACAAGGCGCTGGTGCAGCATCATTACCAGCCGGATCGCGTGGTATTGGCGCTGCTGCCGCTGGCGATGCGCATGGGCGGCCCCCGTGAAGCCCTGTGGCATGCCATCATCCGCCGCAATCATGGCGCCAATCATTTCGTCGTTGGCCGCGATCATGCCGGGCCGGGCAAAGATTCCACAGGCACGCCGTTCTACGGGCCGTATGACGCGCAGCAGTTGGTTGAAAAGCACTCGGATGAAATTGGCGTGAAGGTGCTGCCCTTCCACGAACTGATCTTCTTGCCCGATGAAAACCGCTATGAACAGGCGTCGCAAATTCCCGAAGGCACCCGCACCGCCAGCATCAGCGGCACACAGGTGCGCGAAAATTACCTGAACAAGGGGCGTTTGCTGCCCTCATGGTTCACTCGCCCCGAAGTGGCCGAAATTTTGGGTGAAGCCTATCCCGCGCGGCATCAGCAGGGCGTATGTATCTGGCTGACCGGCTTAAGCGGCTCTGGCAAAAGCACCACCGCCGAAATTTTAGAACTGCTGCTGCTGGAACATGGCCGCCGCGCCACCATGCTGGATGGCGACGTAGTGCGGACTCACCTCTCAAAAGGCTTAGGCTTCAGCAAAGAGGATCGCGATACCAACATCCGCCGCATCGGTTTTGTGGCTGCGGAAATCGTCTCGCATGGCGGGGTGGTCATTTGCGCGGCGGTCAGCCCCTATCAGGGCGTGCGCGATGAGGTGCGGCAGATGGTGGGCGACGATCAATTTGTGGAAGTATTCGTGAATACGCCGCTGGAAGAATGCGAACGCCGCGATATCAAAGGCATGTATGCTAAAGCGCGGCGCGGTGAAATTACCGGCTTCACCGGCATTGATGATCCCTATGAAGCGCCGCTGAATCCAGAAATCGAGCTGGATACGGTGGAGTCAACCGCCGAAGAAAATGCCCGCCGCATCCTGAATTATCTGGCGGAACAGGGCTTTGTGCGTACTGTTGAGCCGGAATTAGGGTAGGAAGCTAGAGATATTGAAGGGGAATGATAGTATTGTTATTCCCCTTTTTCCTCATTTGTAAGTAGCTTTTCCACAGCGATTTTAAGCGCTTCCAGATCGCGTTCAACCGATTCCCAGACAATATCAAGCACAACTTTATCGTATTGATGGATCAATATATCTCGAAAGCCAGCATAATCCGTCCAATGAATTTCCGGATAACGCGCGGTCAATTCAGGATTAAGCCGTTTGACGATTTCGCCAATCACTTCAAAATTACGAATGATAGTGTCTTGATGCATATATGATGTGCGAAATACAGCTTCCCCTGCTGCTGCCGTTTCTTGAATACGAAGGATGCGTTCAAGAATATCTTGAAGATAAAGCCCTTGTTCCTTGCTCATAGCAGCCTAGCATCTCGCAAAATGCCGTCACGAAATTCTTCGCGCAAATGGGCGGCGCTGGCAATTTCGACGCGACGCCCTACCACTTCCTGCATTTCACGCACCAACCCAGAAAAATCCAGTAGGCTAAAATGGGGTGGCAAATCCACCAGCAGATCAATATCGCTGTTTGCTGTATCTTCGCCCCGCGCCACGCTGCCAAATACGCGCACGTTCTTCACCCCGCGTCGTTCAGCAATCTGCAAAATATCTGTGCGCCGATTGCGCAGCATCTCCAGTGTAGGAACGGGTGTTTTTTCAAGCATAATATGATCTCAAGACTCGACCAGCCGACTAATTTTCAATAATATGCTTTACATTATACGGGGTTTTGCTTAAAGGCTGCTTATGCTTCGCTGTGGCATTGACACCATTGAAATTATGCGGGTTCAGGAAGGCATCGAGCGTTTTGGCGAGCGCTTCCTGAATCGCTTTTTTACGCCCGGCGAACGCGCCGATACTGGCGATCATCCCGCCCGATTAGCGGCGCGTTTTGCCGCCAAAGAGGCCGTCGCTAAAGCCTTAGGCACGGGCATTGGCGATGTAAGCTGGCAGGAAATTGAGATTCGCTGCGGCGAGCGCGGCCGCCCAACCCTCATTTTGTATGGTGCCGCCCAAACCCTCAGCGATCAGCTTGGCCTGCGCGAGTGGGACGTGAGCCTCACCCATGAACGCGCCCACGCCAGCGCGGTAGCTGTGGCGATTGGGTGAATTGCTAGACTTCCCAGTCCTCAAATTTCAGCCCATCAAGGCGTCCGAATTCTTTTGTATTGTGTGTAACAACAATTAAATCGTATGCAATAGCGATTGCTGCAATCTGCATATCGTATGGGCCAATCGGCGTGCCAGTCTGTTCAAGATGAGCGCGAATCTGCCCAAATTCGTGCGCTGCTGCATGATCAAAGGGCAAGCTTACAAAACGGCTGAAAAAAGCATCCTGTTTGGCGCGGGAAAGTTGTGGCGATTGACTTTTGGCCGAACCGAAAAACATTTCACCATACGTAATCGTGCTAATGACAATATCTGTATCTGGAACTAAACGAAAATGCTCACGTATTTTCGGCGCTCGCCCATTGAGATAGCGAATACAGGTGTTCGTGTCCAGCAGATATTTCATTCAATCTCATCTCTAAGGTCAGGTTGTGACGGTTGATCTCGCTCAATAGGATCATCCGCCAAACTGCCGTAAGTTAGATCGATAAACTGCTGCCAGGGCATTTTTTTGTAAGCTTCGGTCTCAATATCCTGCTTAAGTGCGCTGCTAAGATGTTCCATGAGCCGGACTTTTTCGGCCAGCGTCATTCGGCTAGTGAGCTGAATGACTTCTTCATATACAGTCATTGTTCACCTCCTGAATACCACTACATTTTACCATTAAGCTTGCCCCCTACGGCTTCTTCACCTGTACCTTCTTGCCAACCTTGACCTCTATCTCGCCTTTGTCGTCGCCCTCTAGCTGCCAATCGCCATCTTCCACCGCGTTCACCCAGAAATCACCGCGCGGGCGCAGGCCGCCCCAACCCCGCGCCGCCGCCAGCGCGTACAGCCGATCCCGCCGAATTTGCGCCGCCCGCTTGATCAACTGTTCTTCGGTCAGCCCGTTTTCGCCCAACTTCGATTGAATCGCCGCGCCTAATGACTGTTCGGCAGGGCGCAAAAAGTCGCGTTCTGCCCCCCAATTGCCATGATTGATCGCCATGTCAAACACCAGCGCCTGCCCTAACGGCGTCTTAATCCCACGCGGCATCATGCTTTGGCGCATCGCGGCGTTCCAATAAGCGTTGGTCGCATACTGATTTTGCGCCGCCTGCATCACGGGGTCACGCGCCAGCCGCAGCAGCAGCGCCTTAAAACTGGCGTCGCCGCGTAGTTCGGGGTCTTTGAGGCGCACGCGCGGCATATACTGGGTTTTCAGCAGATCGGCGCTCTTTCCGGTAGCCTTCGAGAGATATAAATCTAACAACTGCTCCAGCCCGCCGCCTGAAAGCGTCGATTGAAAACGCCCGTAGCTGACAATGCCGGTGTCGTAATCCTGATAGGTGTCATAGCCGCCGCCCTCAAACCCTGCGGTGATATTGAACGCCGCCAGCCGAGTCCGTTCTTCGATGGCGGGGTCAACTGGCTTCGTGGGTGGGGTCACGCCGCCCGGCGTTTTCCCGCCCGTAGGCCGTGTATCGCGGGTCAGGTTGGCCGCTCGCGCCGGCAAAGCCAGTTCGCCGTAGCCAAAGGGCGCGCATTCACCCACAATTTCCAGCAGATCATCGCGCAGCCAACCCGCATCGCCATCGGGCAGCGCCACCTTGAACCACTGGTAAACCCGCCCATTGACCGACTGGCCGCGTTCGTCTGGCTTCACCTCCAGCACTTTCAAGCCGCTGGAGCCAACCTCAATCTCTTGCAAAATGGCCGCTGTGGTCGTGGGCGCGGTGCGAACATTCACCCGCGAAAAATCAGCGACCGGGCGAATTGTGGCTAAACAGGGTGCTGGCATGACCGTCTCTCCATCCAAACGTTTCAAACCGCTTGCGTTTACGACTGGAACTTCATCATAAACCAGATTGTGTTAAATCGGCGCGGGTGATACCATGTTTCAATTAGATTTACCGCTCAGGATTTGTATCATCATCGGACAAGGCATGCCTTGTCCCTACGAAGTGTTCACAGGATAAGCGATGGAACTGGCGGCGTGGCTGCAACAAATTTTGATTGATCCGCTCACGCCGGCCTTCATGCAGCGCGCATTGCTAGGCGTGATCGTGATCGGCATCGTGTGCGGCGTGGTCGGCGCTTATGTGGTCACGCGGGGCATGGCCTTTCTGGGCGACGCGATGGCGCATACCGTGCTGCCCGGCGTGGCGGTGGCCTATCTGGCAGCGGGGGCCGGCCGCGAATGGGTGTTCATCGGCGGGCTGGCGGCGGGGCTGCTTTCGGCGGTGGGCATCGGTTTCCTGACACGCGGCGGGCGGCTGCGCGAAGACACCGCTATCGGGGTGGTCTTTGCCGGGGCGCTGGCGCTGGGCATCGGCATCATCTCGCTGGCGCAAAACTACGCGACGGATTTATCGCATCTGCTGATCGGCAACGTGTTGGGCATCACCTCTGGCGATCTGACGCTGATCCTGATCGTGGCGGCGCTGGTGCTGGCCTGCGTGTTCCTGTTCTACAAGGAATTTCTGATCATCAGCTTCGATCTGACTCTGGCGCGTTCGCTGCGGCTGCCCGCTGAAGGGCTGCGGATGCTGCTGCTGGTGCTGCTGGCGCTGACGGTGGTCATCAGCCTTCAGGCGGTGGGCGTGGTGATGGTGGCGGCGCTGCTGGTGACGCCTGCGGCTACCGCGCGCATCTTTGTGAAACGCCTGCCTGCGATGATGGCTTTGGGCGCATTTTTGGCGGCGCTGGGCGGGGTGATCGGCATGTATCTGGCGTGGCATATTCGCATCGCGCCAAGCGCCGGCATTGTGCTGACGCTGACCGCCTTCTTCATCGTCGCCTTCCTGTTCGCGCCGCATCACGGCGCGGCGCGTTTCTGGCGGCGAAGGGCGTGAGGGCGCCTTCAACTTTCAACTTTTAACTCTGCCTTCCTTCTGCTACCCTTATACGCTGTTTGTATCTAGAGGATTTCCCGTGCAGACCACCCGTTGGTCGCCTTACGACCTGATCTTTTTCGACTGCGACAGCACCCTTTCCAGCATCGAAGGCATTGACGAACTCGCCCGTTTCAAGGGCAAAGAGCTTCGCGTGAGCGTGCTGACTCAAAAGGCGATGGACGGCGAACTTGAGCTTGAAGAAGTGTACGGCAAGCGCCTGCAAGCCATTCGCCCAACCCGCGAGCAGTTGAAGGCCATTGAAGAAAAATACTGGGAAACGCTGGTGCCGGACGCAGTAGAGGTTCTTGCCGCGCTGCGCTTTCTGAAGAAACAGGTGTTCATCATCAGCGGCGGGCTGGCCGAGCCGGTACGCGGCTTTGGCAAGCGGCTGGGCGTGGCGCCGGATCACATTCGCGCAGTGGAACTGGAATACAACGAGCTTTCTGGCGAATGGTGGAATTATCATGAGCCTGCCGCCCGCAACCAGCAAACCTATCTCGATTACAACGAAGGCCCGCTGACCATCTCCAGCGGTAAGCCGCGCATCATTCAGGAATTGGCGGGCGATAGGCATGGCCGCCGCCTGATGGTGGGCGATGGCGCCTCTGATCTCGCAACCCGTTCGGTGGTGGATTTATTCGTCGGTTTCGGCGGCGTGGTTTCGCGGGCAAAAGTGAAGAACGAAGCCGATGCCTTCGTGCCGATCAACACGCTGGCGCCAATTTTGCCGCTGGCCGCGGGGCCAACCGGCTATGCGCGGGTGATCGGCACGCCGTATCAGGCGGTGTTCGATAAAGGTATCGCGCTGGCCTTAGACGGCGGCATGAGCCTGAAAAGCGACGAAAATCGGACGGCGTTCAAGGCGGCGTTTGATCACGCGAACGACTGATCGGAATCTATACCTTTTTCAACAGTTCTCATAACGGAAATGGCCTATGCTTACCCTCACATCTTGCCCTGAAGCAGTGATTTTTGACATGGACGGTCTGCTGGTAGACAGCGAGCCAGTTTGGGAGATCGTGGAACATCGGCTGCTGGGCAAACGTGACAAAGTTCTGACCGATGCTATCCGTATGCCGATGATCGGCCTGCGCATGAGCGACTTCTGGCGTGGGCTGCGCGCCGCGCTGGAAATTCCCGATGCTGAAGAGATCCTGATTGCCGAAGCGGTCAACAGTTTCGTGGGCATGATCCCCGGCCGCGTGCCGGCACGCCCCGGCGCAGAACAGATCATTCAATATCTGATAGATCGCCGCGTGCCAATTGCCATCGCCTCTAGTTCACCGATGGCGGTGATTGACGGTGTGGTGGCTGAACACCATTGGGATGCTTATTTTCCGGTGCGAGTGACCGGCGATGAAGTGCCAGAAGGTAAGCCCGCGCCGGATATTTATCTGGAGGCGGCGCAGCGTTTGGGCGCGAACCCCGCCAACTGCCTTGCGCTGGAAGACAGCCGCAATGGCGCCCGCGCCGCCGTCGCTGCCGGCATGATCACCGTCGCCGTACCCGATCTCTCGCATGGCACGCCTGAAGGCTTCGCCAGCATCACCCCTTATGTGGTCGAAAGCCTACATGAGGTACAAGCGGCATTGGCGGCGTTGGAGTGCTTTGCGTAACTACGAACGGGGCGTGTCGCAGCGCGCCCCTACATCTGATGGCGGTAAAACATTTCGATACACCTTCCCCCTGTGCTATCATTTTCTCGCGTTCACTTGCTCAATTTCAGGATGCCCCACCTTGACCTATAAAATCCTTGTCGCCGCTGATCTCACCGACGCCAGCTTGAACCTGATCCGCGTGGCGGAAGATGCCGAACTGCTGACCTGCGCGCCGAACACCCCGGCGCTGCGCGAAAAGCTGGCGGAAGCCCACGCCATCATCAGCCGTGACGATGTGCTGCTGGATAAATCGCTGCTGGAGGCCGCCCCGGAGCTTAAGCTGATTGCGCGGGTAGGTGTCTCGCTCAGCGGTGTCGATCTGGAGGCCGCCACCAACCGCGGCATCGTGGTCATGAACACGCCCGGCACCAATGCCGTCGCCGCTGGCGAGCTAACGCTAACCTTGATGCTGGCGCTCAGCCGCCATCTGGTCAGCGCCCATAACAGCCTCAAAGACGGCGTTTGGCTGCTGGATCGCAAGCGGCAGGAAGGCACGCAGCTTCAGGGGAAAACGCTGGGCTTGGTGGGTATGGGGCGCGTGGGATCAATCGTCGCCGGGCGCGCGCTGGCTTTCGGAATGACCGTGCTGGCCTATGATCCCTATCTGGGCGATGAAGAAATAGACGATGGCCGGGTGCAGTTGGTCGGCCTCAAAGAACTGCAAACCCGCGCCGATTTCATCAGTTTGCACGTGCCGGTCACAAGAGAGACGCGAACGCTGATAGACGAAGCCTTCATCAGCGCCATGAAACCCGGTGCGCGGCTGATCAACACCGCGCATGGCAGCGTGATCGATGAGGCGGCGCTGGCGGCAGCCCTCAAATCCGGGCATCTGGCTGGCGCGGCGCTGGACGTGTTCAGCGAAGAACCGCCGGGTAACAGCCCGTTGATCGGCATGGAGGGCGTGATTCACACCCCCCACATTGGCGACAATACCCATGAAACCATGCAGGATTTATCACTGCAAATTGTGTCGCAGGTGCTGGATGCGCTGCGCGGCGACGATTACCGCAACGTGGTCAATCTGCCGTTCGTTGCCGGCCTCGATTACGAAACCGCGCAGCCATACATGGCGCTGGCCGAGCGCATGGGTAAAATTTTGCAATCGCTGGCGCGTACCCGCGTCCGCCGCATCGCCGTTGAATATCGCGGCGAAGAAACTGGCGGCATCGTCAAGCCGGTGACCGTGGCGCTGCTCAAAGGCATCCTCGCGCCGGTATTCAGCGATCTGGTCAATTACATCAATGCGCCGGTGCTGGCCGCCGAACGTGGAATCGCCGTGACGCAGGCCAAAGGGCTGAAAACCGGCAATTACGCCAGCGTGGTTTCCGTTCAGGCGACGCTGGAAGATGGCGAAGTTATCACCATCGGCGGCACGCTGATGGATCGCCGCGAGCCGCATATTGTGCAGATCAACGACTACCGTCTGAATTTCGTCCCCGACGGCATGCTGCTGATCATGGGCAGTTTCGATCAGCCCGGCGTCATCGGCCGTGTTGGCACGCTGTTTGCCGATAACAATATCAATATCGCCATCTGGCAGACCGGGCGCGCCACCCCCGGCGGCCATACCCTCACCGTGTTGACGCTGGACGAGCCGATGCCCGAAAGCCTGCTGGAGACGCTGCGCGGTCAAGATTTTGTGCGCCACGCCCATCAGGTGGAGCTATAAAGGCGCCATAGATTGCGCCAATCAAGCGCGGAGAGGGGATTGCTGGGCGAGCTTGCTGATGCCCATTCTTTTCCCCTCAATATTTGCAAAATTGCTCCAAAATTTGTCTAATTTTTGCTGGACATTTCTAATAGTTTATGTTAGAATGGATGTTCTACTGAGAAGCTAATTTCTCAGCTTAATTTGCCCTCCGATGAGACGCTTGAACGCGAGAAGGAGACTATACGATGGCGGGCTATCAGCAGGTGATTATTGTTGGTAATGTTGGGCGCGACCCCGAATTGAAATATCTTCAAAGCGGCGTTCCCGTTTGCAACTTTACCGTAGCTGTCAATTCATATACCGGTCAGGGCGAGCAGCGGCAGGAAAAGACCACCTGGTTTCGCGTGGCCGCATGGCGCGAACTGGGGGAACGCTGCAATCAGTATCTGGCGAAAGGCCGTCAGGTGATGGTCATTGGCACAGTTGATGTGCGCGCCTACACCGATAACAGCGGCCAACCGCAGGCCACGCTGGAACTGACCGCCCGCGATGTGCGTTTTCTCGGCTCTCGTGAGGGTGGCGGCGAAGGCGGCAGCGGCGGGAATTTCGATGACGGCGGAAATTACGACAACAGCGGCGGGAATTTCGATCAGATTCCCTTCTAAAAGCTTCGTTCTCTCATCCCACTAAAAAATATTCATGAAGGGTAAGCAGCCTTGCTTGCCCTTATGACCCCATCCCTGTTCGCTGAGTGTTAAACGGACAAAATCATGAATCGTGTTGACCGGCTTTTTGCTACCCTACTGGCACTAAAAGAAGGCCGTTTACCCCGCGCCAGTGAATTGGCGCAGGAATTTGAGGTGAGCGAGCGCACTATTTACCGCGACCTGCGCGATCTAGATGCGCTTGGTATTCACACCGCCACCCTACATGGCGAAGGCTATACCCTCAGCGAAGGCTTCCACCTGCCGCCGGTGATGCTTAGCGCGAAAGAGGCGCTAACCCTGTACTTGAGCGGCCTGCTGTTCGGCAAGCGGGCAGGTGAAAATCACAGCGAAGCTATTGAGGCGGCGCTGTCCAAAATTGGCGCAACTCTGCCCCCTGTCACCCGCGAAATGGCGGATCAACTGGTGCGCGTGCTGGAATATTTTCCGCCGCATGCCCGTTTCGATGCCCGCGAACCCTACATGCGCGAAATTCTAGAGGCGCTGGAGCATCATCAGGTGCTGCATGTCAGTTATCGCCGCCCCACCGACGACATGGCTATCGCGCGTGATTTTGAGCCGCATCAACTGCATTACTCTGCGTCCGGCTTATGGTATGTGACCGGCTATGACCGCCTGCGTAACGATATTCGCAGTTTCCGCCTAACGCGCATTCAGTCGCTGAAGGCTACAGGTGAAATCTTCGAGCCGCGCATCATGCTGCTGGCGCCGGGGCGGCAGATTGAGGTGCGCGTTCGCTTTCATCCTTTTGTGCTTGCCCATGTGCGCGAACGCCAGCATTACACCTATCACCATGATGAGCCGGGCGGCGTGATGGTGTACCGGGTGGGCGAGCTGCGCGAAATTCAAAGCTGGATTTTCGGCTTTGGCGCGCATGCCGAAGTGCTTTCCCCCCGCGAGCTGCGCGACAGCCTGAAGCAAGAAGCCGAACGCCTGCTTCAGAAGCTGGCATAAGTCAACGTGGTGGGCAAATATATGCCAAAATATGGCGGCGGCTGTAAGACCCAATGCTTCGCGCCATACTGCGGGGATCGCCCTTTCTAAAATACTACGCTTCATAGGTTCTATGACGTGCTATATTCTCTGTAGTACACGCCTATGGAGCATTGATTGTGGATAGCGATCTCGGTGATTTTTTTGCACAGATACCGCCCACCATTTTTCTGATCTTTTGCGGCTCAATTGTGCTGCTCACAATTGTCGCTGTACTGATCTTCTGGGAACGCCAGCGCAAGGCCAAACGCAAAGCGGCGCAAGAATCTGCGCCACCTGCGGCCAGTGATTCTGCATTTACCTTTAATGCCGATTTGCCCGAACTGGCGGCGCTGGTGAGTGACGTTCCCCCTGCGGCGGTTCCCCGTGGTGGCGGCGCCGCTTCCCGCCTGCATCTTAGCAGCGGCGAAGAGGTTGAGGCTGCCGAAGTGATGACCGTCTATCGTGACGTGGCGGAAGGCGGCCTGATCGTTCAGGTTGGAACTTCAATTTACCGCAGCCCGCCCATAAACGCCGATCCCGAATTTCGCAGGCGCCTGTTGAACACGCTGAACGAACTGGGCAAGCCAGCGCGCGAAAGCATGACCACGCCGGCGGCCTCTGCGCCAGCTCCGGCGTCTTCGCCTGCTGACGCCCCACCTGTGCCGTCCATGCCCCCGCCATCATCGGTCACCGCCACCAGCGAACTACCACCTATGCCTCCCGGCGCGCTGCCCGGCGATCTGCCCAAATTCCGGATGCCCGATAAGCCCGAAGCGCCAAAGCGCGGCCGCCGCCGTTCACCCACCGAGCCGATCCCTGAAATCAATATCGTAGAGGCGATTGAGGCTTTCTTGCAGTACAAGCTGGCCTCTGCCCCGCAGTTTGCAGGGCGCAGTATTCACGTCAAGCCCGCGCCGGGTAATGGGTTGGCAATTGAGGTGGATGGTCGCACGTTTGAGGCGGTCAGCGATATTGACGATGATGCCGTGCGCGCCTACCTTCAGTCCACCATCGAAGAATGGCAAGATCGGCAGTAAATAAAAACGGACAAGGCCAGCTCTGCCTTGTCCGTTTCTGTTCGCCCTCTTTACTACAGATAACTACAGATAACGCGCCGCGCCCATGCCCACCAGCGCCACGATCATCAGCACCAAACTGATACGTCCGTGACTCGCTAATTTCATCGCGCAGCCGCGCAGCGCTTGCAGCCCTTCTGCTGAAATTGGTGAATTGTCATCCGGCACATACTGCACTAGCGCCTTTGCCATATCGCCGGTAGCCCGCCCGGTTACTGCCCCGCCATGGCCGGCAGCCAGAAGCCCCGCCACCGCTCCGATGCCCAGCACAATATTTCCGGTGGTCGAAAAATGGCTGGCCGAATTGCCGACAAAATACAGCAGAATTCCTGCCAGTACGGTCAAACCGGCGGCTATCGGAAATGCCATTGGAAATGAGGTTTTGGTCAAAAGCGCCTTCAGAAAGCGCAGGCCGCTTTCGCCAGATTTACCCACCGCCGGCCCGACAAACAGGGCTTGGGTGAAGCCAAGCGCAATCCAGGCAAATGCGGCAATAATATGCAGCAGTCGCAGCAGTACAAGTAAGATGTCCATGCCCTAATCCCCCTGTAGCGTTAGCAAAAATGCGATGAAGTCCGCGGTATCTTGCGGGCTGAGATGCTGTACATATTGATTGTACATAGAATTGCTATAGCCGCTGACCACAAATGCAGCAGGCTGTGTAATACTGGTATAGAGATAATCTTCCGCGCTTTGCCCTGCCACCCGCGCCGCTGCCGTCACGGCGGCGCCTTGCAGTGATGGCCCCACCAGCGCCGTGCCATCCAGCGTATGGCAGGTACTGCAGGCGGGCGCGCCGTTTATGCTCTGGCTGAATAACTGCGCCCCATGCGCGGCATCCCCCGTTGGAAGCGGCCCAGAAGCGGCGGCGGGGGTACAGGCCGCGATCACCAATGCTGCGGCCAGAATGATGAATATCCGCATCATACCTCTTATGTGAAATTGGGTTGAAATGAAGCGATAGGCGTAAAAGACCGGTCTATAAGCGGGCGCTTACAGGGTTGATCGTCGCTATCTGTGAGCGAAGAAAGGGGGTGGATGCGCGTTACAGGGGCAGAGGATCACCAGTTCCCCCCACTCTAGGGGATTCGGGGCGCAGCATGCCGCGCCCCTTAGTTTGCGGGTGAGGAGAATATGGATCGTGGGTCGAAAAAGCTGCTTGTCCATGGTTTTAGATGTACCAGCATGCCTAGATTGTGATTTCCCAACGAGTGCTTGCTGCTTATTCCCCTAGCATAATCTCGCGCCCGGCTTTGGCGCTGTCGTAAACCGCTTCGATGATCCGCGCGCGCTTCAACCCTTCACGGCCTGAATGTTCAGCCCAATCACCGCTTCGAATCACCTTCACAAAATCGCGCACCGTCGCCAGATGGCCTTCGCCAGCGCCAACAACCGGCATTGAGACGGCTGGCGCGCCGCCTAAATCTGTATACACCCGCAGGGTATCATCGCCGCGTGGGTGGCGGTTATCAATTTCCGCGCCTGCATCCGATCCAAATAATTCTACACCAAAATCATCGTAGCGGTGTCCATAGCCCGCCCAACTGGCCTCCAGAATCAGCGTCGCCCCGTCAGCCAGCCGAATGAAGGCCGAGCCGAGATCTTCTACGTCGAACTGACCTTGTAAAGGCACCGACGCGCCCTTGCCGCTTGGCGCAAGCTCTGAATATACCGCCCCCGTGACCGAAACCACTTCCGGTTCGCCCATCAGGTACAGCGCCATATCCAGCATATGCACGCCCAGATCGATCATCGGGCCGCCGCCTGCCAGCGCATGCTGCGCGAACCAGCCGCCCCACGCCGGAACGCCGCGCCGCCGCATCCAGTAAGACTTGGCGTAGTAAATTTTGCCTAAAATGCCTTCATCAATGATCCGCTTCAGCGTTTGCACATCGCCGCGATGCCGGTGATTGAAGGCCACTTCCAGCACCCGATGATTGGCTTCAGCGGCTTCTACCATCGCCAGCGCATCGGCGGCGTTGGCGGCAATCGGCTTTTCGGTTAGCACGTGCTTGCCCGATTGCAGCGCCGCCACCGTGATCGGCATGTGCAGATAATTCGGCGTCGCCACGCTCACAATGTCTAAATCGTCGCGTTCGACCAGTTCTTTCCAGTCGCTGTAAATATGCGGCACGTTATAGGTAGACTGAATTTTAGCGAGCCGTTCCGCGTTCGGATCGGCAATGGCGACTACCGAAACGCCGGGTTGAGCGTTGTAATGCTTCAGGTGGGTTTCGCCCGGCCAGCCTAAGCCAACCACCCCCACCCGCAGCGGTTGTAAAGTAATTTCGTCCATGCTCGCCGCCATTACTGATTAATGCTGTGCAGTTCTACGTCAAATTCCAGAACCGCGTTCGCCGGAATGATGCTGCCCTGCGGCGGTTGTGCGCCATAGGCCAGTTCCGCCGGAATCCAGAAGGTGAATTTGTCGCCAGGGGTCATCAACTGCAAGCCTTCCGTCCAGCCCGCAATCACCTGTGTTAGCCCGAAAGTGGCCGGCGTGCCGCGCTGATAGGAACTGTCGAAAATTTGCCCGTCCAGCAGGCGGCCTTCGTAATCTACCGTCACGCGATCCGCCTCTGTGGGATGCTGGTCGCCTTCAGCATCGGTGATGATGCTGTATTGCAGGCCGCTGGCGGTGGTGAATACGCCTTCGCGAGCCGCATTTTCAGCTAGGAACTGCGCGTTGGTCTGGCGGGTTTGCTCGCTGGCGGGGGCTGGCGCGCTGCCTGCAAAGACGATTAGCGCCACGGCAATGGCGGCGACAATCACGATGATGCCGATGATCAGGAAGGTATTATCCTTCTGCTGCGGGGTGTTGGTTGAAACGGTCACAGTATCCTATCCTCTTGAATGGTTTTTGTATCCTGAAACAGCTAGTTTATCCGAGAATCGCCGGAATGGGGATGATGAAAGACGGGGCTGAGGGATGAGAAAGAAAGTGAAAAGTTAAAGCCCGTAGTAGGGGCGCGCATCTATCGCCCTAGGCTTGAACCCTACTCCGGAATCCCGTCTGTTGGTGAGGCTAAAGCGATGGTCTCTGCCAGCAGCGCCCGGCACTGATCAATCGCGGCATCATGCGGCGCGGCGAACACGGCATCAACCCGTTCGCGCCAGCGATCCGGCATGATCGGTAGGGTGGTTGCCAGCGTCAGCGTCCATTTTTGCCCGGATTCCCAGCGCCCGTTAAGCGCATACAGCAGCCGCATCATCACCGCCAGATCGTCGCGCAGCATCTCCACCAATGCCAGCGTTTCGCCGCGCCGCGCCAGCCTTTGCTCGTCTGCTAGATGATGGACGTTGTTCAGCCGTTTCAGCGCATCCTCATAGAACTGCCCCCGCAGCGCCGCCGGATAGCTGCGCGTCAATTGTTCCTGCCATGCTGTAACTTGCCCTTCATCGCGCAGAATGACCGCGCTGGCGATCAGTTCCGCCAGCATCAAATGTTTGCGGTCAAAAATTTCTCCAGCCAAAATCGGCGTTAGGCTTTCTTCCAGCGCGGTGAAAGTTTGCCATCCCGCCTCCAGCGCCACCCCGTGAAACTGGCCGCTGATCCACACCGATTGATCGGCGCGTGGTTTGAAATGCACCACCGGATCCCGCAGCCCCATGCTGATCAGCCAATCAAGGCGCTGGTCATGACCGGGAATGGCATTGATCCAGAAGTTGACTTCGAGATCGGAGTCTTCGTCCGCCAGCCCCCGCGCAGTCGAGCCGGTGACGGCGATAGCTTGAGCAAGCGACTCTGTACAGCTTCGCGCCAACATTTGCGCCAGATGCAGCCGGTAGTCATTGGCTGCTGAACGGCCAGTAAAGAGGGAGTCGCTGAGGTTCATCAACACCTTAAGGGCTTATTAGGAGAAAAAGGGCATAATAAGGGTAACAACCTACTGCCTAACGGCTTCTATCACGTAATATATTCGCACTTACTCTTTTACCGCCGATTTCTCAACCCCGCAACAAGGTGAATTATGCGCATCGTGATGTTTTCCATAACCCCACTATTTCCTGAGCACGATATGGGCGGAGGGCAGAAACATCTGCGAAAAATTGCCATGCACCTTGCCGAACAGGGGCATCAGATTACGCTGCTGTGTACCCGCCGTGAGGATACCAGCACGCCATTTAATTGGCACGAAAATGCCCGCGTGCTGCCCATTTTACGCTTCAAGCAGCCGTTTCCAGCGCCCTACGATACCCCGGCCTACAATGTTGCCGGCATCATTCACGATGTGGGCGAATACCTGCACGCGGCGGATCGCTTCTATATTCATGATGGCGAGTTCGTATTTCCCTACGTGTATCGCAATATCCCCACCGTCGTCTCATTACGGGATAACGTTTATCCAGAGACGATTCAAGGCGCATTTCACTTCGCCGCGCACCGCCTGATCGTCATTTCCGAATATGCCCGTCAGTTTTTCATGCACACCGTGGGCCGCTTCTTCATAGAACTGCCGGGGCGAATGATCGTGATTCGCAACAGCATTGACTGGTCAGTATTCAAGCCTACTGAACCGCGCCGCATCCTTGAGCTGATTCCGGGGATTGATCTTGAGCGCGACCAACTGATCATTCACCCCCACCGTCCTGAACCGAGCAAGGGGCTGCCGCAGACGATTGAAGTAGTGGATCGGCTGGTCAAGCAGCATGGCATGACCCGCGTGAAAACGCTGGTGCCGCGATGGTTGGGGCTGAAATACGATATTGAGGTGCAGCGATTTTATGAGCGCATGCAGGCGGAAATTGCCGCGCGCGGCTTAAGCGACCATTTCGTGTTTCACGATTGGGTGCCGGTAGACCTAATGCCCGAATATTTCAGCCTTGGCGGGGTGACGCTGGCGCTGGGTAATTTCGTGGAATCGTTCGGCAACGCGGTCTATGAATCGCTGGGCTGTGGCACGCCAACGATTGTGGCGCGTATTTCCTCGCACCGCGAAATTTTGCCGGAAACCCTGATTGATAAGGTAGATTTTGACGATCACGACACGGCGGCGGCGAAAGCGGCGGCCATCCTAAGCGAACGGCGGCGCACTTCGCAGGCCACGCTGGATTACCTGCACACCCATTACCGCATTGAGCGCCAGTTGAGCCGCTATGCCGATACCATCCTCAGCGCCAAAGTTGCCGCGCCGATGCAGTATGCCTTCAGGCCGATCACCCCGCAAACCCGCTACATGCTGGCGCCGTGGTGCTACAACGCCACCACGCCCGATGGCGCGCCGCGTGGCCTTTACCATGATTACCTTTCCACCTATTTTTCAGACGATACGCTGTTTGCGCTGCTGCAAGATTTTCCGCGTGGCTTCACCGGCGCCGATGCCGAAGCGCGTGGGGTTTCGCCCGAACGCTTAGACGCATGGCTGCGTGAAGGCTACATCAGCATCGCGGTGGGCGTCGTGGCGTGAGGGGAGGTGATTCCTTACAGACTCAGATCGACGTCAATTGAGTATTGGCGACAAGTTCAATAAATTGGTGTAGTGTAAGTAGCAATATTCGCTGCTCTGGCAAATAAGTTTCGTGCAGACCTGAAGGGATAACAAGCGTAAGGCGCTGTTTTTGCATCTCCTCTGTTTGGTCACGAGAGATTCCAGCTTCGAGTGTACAAAGATGCTTTGACGGAATTCTATCTGCCTCGGTCAGTATCTGCCGCCAGCGGTCTTTAAGTGTTGATTTTGCCCCTAGCATGACTAGATGTGTTGCGGAGTAATTCGGGTCATCATATTCGGATTTACCTGGAAAAAGAAAATCGGGCTTATTTTTCCCCTCAGTGACTGCTTCTCGCTCATATCTAAGATCATACGCATCAAACACTGCTGCAAGATGATGCATGAGCGCATACCCCATACGAGCCTTGCGGCGATTTTGAACGCTTAAAGAATATTTGATGAAATCATCGACATCGGCAAAACCCTCACGGAGCTTTTTGCTAACAATGACATCTTCCATTGCCCGAAAAAGTTCTTCTTCGCGTTGTATCCATGATGTTAAAGCAAGGTCAGCATCATCGCGTGGATTTATCGGCGTTATACTACGGGCAAACTCGGACATAGCTTTCGTCGCTGGAAAACCTTCGCCAAATACACGAAGAACTAGGTCGCGGTCAGTTTCAGTTGTGGGAATGCTAACTTCAATATCGAGAGCTTCTATAATTTGCTGCCGCGTAAATTCAAGCGGCTGATGTTCAAGCGTAGAATCAGGCAGTAGCTGGAACGAGTCTTGTAGGGCATCAAAGCCAAAGAGGATTCTCGCTGCCTGCAACCAGTTAGAATTTTGCTCAAAAACAAGGGCGAAGATAACGCCACTTTTATCCTTTGCAAGAATGAGAGCGTCACCGATAGATGCTGTTGAAAGGAAATTTCCGCTGTAGTACAGACGCCATTCAGTACGTCCAGTACGGTCTGCACTCTTTGCGCGCGCATCGTAAAAAGTAAAATCACTTTCGGATTTTTCTGGAGCTGCCCCATCCCCAAAATAGAACCAGAGCAACTTTCCCTTTACAGTATCCCCCGTCTGAAAAAAATCACGCAGAGAAGCGGCCCCATTGATTTCGTGTTGGTGTGAGCCTAAATCTGGCAGATCAACGGTGCGTAATGTCTTGAAAGCTATACTGCTAAATAGGTTAGATAATCCCATATTCATTTGATTGCTTTTTCTACGTTATTTTTCTGCGATATGGCGCAATACTAATTGCTCAAAGGCTCATCTGTAGCTATTTTGCTGTTATACCATTAGGGAAAGTTGGGGGGCAGTTTCCCTATGTGGCGCCTCAATTTTTTGCGCCTCTAAGCATTTCACAATCTCACGCGCTATTGCCTCAACGACGGGTACAGCAACTGAATTCCCAAATTGTTTATATGCTCGCGTATCACTGCAAACAATCTTGAAACTGTCTGGATAACCCATAAGACGGGCGCATTCGCGGGGGGTCAACCGGCGTGGATTCTTGCCTTCCTGCGGAATGAGTATTTCAGCGCCATCTTTGTAATAACGCGCGCTTAAGGTTCGGGTGATTCCATTAAGATCAACTAACCCAAACCCAAACCCATTCCCTTTTTCTTTATGCTTTCGGGCATATTCTTGGAGATATGCCCACAGATGATCGGTTAGAGTGTATTTATCTTCTACGTAAGTTTCTAAAATATCGCTTACTTTAGGAGATAGATTGGGGAGCTGAGGAAAGCAGAAATCATGAGGTTCACGGAACCCTACAATGTAAATACGTTCTCTGTGCTGTGGAACAAGGGTACGCGCATCCAGAATTTTATAAAATATTTGGTAGCCCAACTCTTCTCTTAAAGTTTCGAGTATGACACGAAAAGTTTTACCTTTGTCATGCGTAGTTAGATTTTTGACATTTTCAAGAACAAAGGCGGCAGGTTTCTTTTCACTTATGATGCGAGCTACATCAAAGAAAAGGGTTCCTTGGGTTTCATGCTCGAATCCGTGTGCGTTACCAAGCGCATTGTGTTTTGAAACGCCTGCAATGCTAAATGGCTGGCAGGGAAATCCGGCTGTGAGGATATCGTGAGGGGGTATATCACTGGAACTAATTTTTGTAATATCCCCAAAGGGGCGCTCACCATAATTTGCCAGATAGGTTTCTTGAGCAAACTTATCCCATTCAGATGAAAAAACGCATTTGCAGCCAGCCCGCTCAAAAGCGACTCTAAATCCGCCAATACCTGCAAACAAATCGATGAAGGTAAGCTCTGTGTGATTGTCCATATCGCAGCTTTGGGTTATGGTTTCGTCTTGAGGGAATTCTATCACGAACAAATGTTTGATGCTTTTACGTTTTTTACTCCTTATATTTCTTGGGCAATAGCCACAGAAGCGCGCTAGGCCTACTCACCGCACCCGCTGCGCGAAGTAGCCATGCACGAAGCGGTAGAATTCCATCGTGTTTTCCGGGCGCTGGCGGTTGCTATCCAGCTTGCGCGCAAGGCCGCTGTCGTATTGCAGCACCTTGCCGTCATAACGCTCGGTGATCATCAGAATCAGGTCGGGGATGCGCTGCAAATCAATGGCAAGGTCACGCACCAGCGTGCGCCGCTCCACCAGCGATAAATCGCTCCACAGGCTTTCAATATCGCCCTGGATTGCCGCGGCGCTCATCGAGAATTTTTGATCTGGCGGCAGCGCCCGCAGCGCCGAAGCCAGCAGTCGGTTGATCTGTTCCACTTCACGCAGCAGGTTATGCGAAGCTCTATCGCCTAACGGATGAATGGTGATCAGTTGATCGGGCTTCAGCGCCAGCCGCTTGCCACGCGCAAAATAGCCGCCCATCACCCTGAACACGTCTAAAATGGTGGCCGCTGATCCCCCGCCGTTGACTAGCGCCTCAAGATGCTCGGTATTTTCCCGCGAACGCGCCGCGCGCTGCTGGCTTGCCAGCGCCGCGATATTATCCATCAGCTCCAGCATGCCCGCCGCCAGCAAACGGCGCTCGTCATTGCTCAAATTACCACTTAAGCTGTCAATGTCGCTCATCAGCGAATTGACCGAAGGCAGCGTGTTCTTGTCGCGATAAGAGAAGCCGGTATCGTACAAAAACTGCGCGACGGTATGCAGCGTGTAGGCGTAGTCGCCAATTTGCTCGCCGCCTAATACCTGATGCAGCGTGCGCGTGGCATCCAGCGCCACCCGTACCTCATCGCTCAGTTCGCGCCCCAACCGGTTGGCCGCTGCCGCTGCTGCCGCGCCCGAAAGCCGCCGCACATACTTCCGCAAACATTCCAGCGCCGTCGCCTGAACTTCACTGTTCCAGTTCAACTGCCGGTACAGGGTGATCATCACCTGTAGGCCCGCTTCCGCTTTGCGCGCCGCTGGCGCAGGCATCAGCCCCGCCACCCGCTGTGCCTGTCCCTGATCCCGCCGCTCAACATGATAATTCAGCAGTTCCGCCAGATATTCCGGCGCAATCGTTTCCGCAATCAAGCGGTTGTTGAAGACCAACGTGGTCAGTTCGGTGGCGCGAGAGGCCATTTCCGGCGACCACTGCTGCTGCTGCAGCGCGCCAAAGTAGGCCATTGCCAGCGTCATCGGCTTCACGTTGCGCTCGCTCATGGTGGCTAACGCTTCGCCTAGCGCCTCTGGCAAAAGCGGCGTTTCCAGAAACAGCCGGTGAATCATGTTGGCGAATTGAAGCTGCTTATCGCCGGGGAAGAACAGCCGCTGCTGCTGCGCCATCATTTGCGCCAGTTCGGGATACGCGCCCCGCGCCAGCGAAATTTGCAGCAGGCTGAAGCGTGCCGGAGGATCGAGAATCTGCTGCAAATCGTCGGTGGAAAGCACCCGCGTTAGCCAGCGAATGGTGTCGTCATAGGTATCGCCAAATTCTGACTGTGCGGCATTTGCCAGCGTTTCCATCGCCGCCGAATCTAGCAGCTCATAATGCCCGCCCAGCGTGACCAGTTCTGACAGCCGAATGGCGATCAATGGCCGCCAGTGGCCGCCAAAATCGCTGACCACCCGCGCCAACAACCCTTCCGGCGCTGCGGCGATATTTTGCCCGGATACTTGGCCGAGCAGCGCGCCCACGCTTTGCGGAAGCTGCGCCACCAGCCCCGGCTGCGCGGCCACCCGTTGAAGCTGTTCGGCAGGCAGTACCGTCGCCGCCAGCGCAAACACGGTTTCAGCGAGATTGCGATCCTGTGAGGCCAGCGGAATTGAGGTTTCGATGAGCTGCGGCAGCACCGGCGCAAAATCGGCGGCATTGGGCGCAGCGCGCACTTCCGCCAGAAATTTATCCAGCCCGATGGCATCGCTGGTCTCTACCAGCGCGTGGGCATTGGTCATCGCTGCCCGCTGCAGCAGATCGATCCAGTACATTCCCTTGAAGCCGCCCGGCGTCGCCAGCCAGCGGGAAACTCGCCGGTAAACTGGCTCATGTTTTCCCGCAGCCAGCGCCTTACGCATAGCCTCAATGATCGCCCGTTCTAATTCCGGCTGCCCTTTGGCGACGATGGTCAGCAGGTCAGTGTTTTCGTCCTCATCCAGCACCAGCGCAAAGGCCAGCAGATGATTGATGTAGGTTACGCGCAGATCGTCGGTCAGGGTAGGGTCTTCAGCTAGAATCCGCGCTGCTTCATTCGCGCCAACCGGCAAGTTATTGATCAGCGACTCGTCCACTTTCAGGCGATAGCTGCTGTAGGCGAGGGCGTCGGTCATGCTGTCGCCGCGTTTTAGCCGCCAACCGGCAACCGGAGTCAAGGCGTTAGTTGCTTCGCTGACGAGGGTGGGATCCAGCCGTAACTGGCTGCGAATGTAACGGGCGTAGTCGTCTTCTGGTTTGAGGCCGTCGGTGGTAGGTTCGCCCCATGTATATTGCAGCACGTCGGCTGAAAGCGGTATGTCATCAGCCACAAAGCGCACCTGTGCATCCAACTGCACATCCGAAGTGGTGTGCGTGGCAAAGGTGACGCCGTAGCGCGCAGGCGGCGGCAGCAGCGAAAGCAGCCCTTCGATCAGGGCGATCCGTTTGGGCAGTTCTGGCGGTGCGCCGCGCACGTAAAGCGGCACGCCTTTGATGATCGCCGCCAGCATGATCTCGATCACGTTCAGCCGGTCACGGGTGATGGTCATCAAGTTGAGCATCGCCTGTTCCTGCTGCGTGGCGGTGGGCGTGGTTGAAGGCAGCAGCGTGACCGGCGGCAGGGTTTGGCCGGTCATTTCGTAAGTCGGGAATTGGGTTTGCGCCAGCGCCAGCACGCCCCGTAAGTTGCCGCTTAGTGCGCGCAGGGCTTCCGGCGATACCAGTAGATAATGACGAAATGGATACTGCCCGCCGCGATCCACCGACTGCACAAAGATGAACGGCGACACTTTTCCGCGTACCAGCGCCAGCGATCCAACCTGATTCCCATCTAGCGAGGGCAGCAGCGCATCGTTCACCGCGCTGGCGGCCATGGCCGGGGTGACGCCGCGTGATGCCGCCAGTTGGCGCGCCTCACCGGAGAAGCGACCACCCATCATCAATTGGCCGTGAAAAAAATGCTCAACTGCAAAACCGGTGGCTGCCACGCCCCGAATCCTGACGACTAAACGGCGGATGCTAGTACAAATGTAACATTTTGAGTTTACCTTGAGCGTACCCTTTCAGCAAAGAGGGGGAATTGGGGGGATTTGCTACTCTG
>DAOTUZ010000205.1:0-19707 GCA_034437295.1 Anaerolineae bacterium
GCCGATTTCGACAGAAGCGAAGTAGTCAGCATGACCAGCGCAGCCACACTGAGTACAGAGGAATTTATCTTGAGTGGGACGATTGGCCTTATCTACATGGCCGCAAGCAGGACAAGTACGCGACGAATTGCGCGGGTCAACCAGCGCCACTGGAATACCTGCAAGTTTCGCCTTGTACGCGATTTTCTGCTGCAAGTCGTTGAAAGCCCAACGGACTGCGAGCTGCGCCGTCAGTCCGAACGCCTCACGAATACTGGCGTAGGCGAGACGGTGAACTGGTACGCGCCCAAATTGCTTGACTTCCCACGCCATATCGCTAATGGCGTTACAAGCCGTGTTGGCAGTTTCCAGTGTAGCAAGCAAAAGCTTGTACTGGTGGTCGGTGGGTTGAAGGCGCACTATAGAAGTCAATTTCATCCCGTAGGCATATCATATCTGTCCGGTATTCTCAAGTTGTTGAAAGGAGATATGGCATTCCTCACCCCGCTAAAGCAGGGTGTCTCCTGCCGTTAATTTCGATGACTCTCGATTATTTCCGCATACTTTACGATTATAACTATTGGGCGCACAACCAAGTATGGGGCTGCGTGATGGCGCTGACCGATGAGCAATTCACCCGTGACACCGGTTTTTCGTGGCGATCTATACGCGGGCAGTTGGTGCATATGATGAGCGCAGAATTGATATGGTTCACCCGCATCAATGGCGCATCGCCGCTGGCGCCGCTGGCCGAAACTGATTTTCCCACTCGTGAGAAGATACGAGATGAATGGTATCGCATTGAAGGAATAGTGCGCGCCGCAGTCGAAGGCTTGAAACCGGAAGAATTGGATGAGTACGTGGTTTATCGCAATATGCTAGGCGAAGAATTCAGCGAGCCGCTGTGGCAAATTTTGCTGCATGTCATCAACCACAGCACCGATCACCGCGCACAAACGCTGGCGATGATCTATCATCTGGGTGGGCCTACGGTTGAGCAAGACCTCATCCGTTATGTGCGGCGGTTTCAAACTTTTAGCGGCTAGTTTTCGGGGATTCGCTGACCTTCTATATATAAAGATGGGTGTAGGACTGTATCGGTATCTCGCGGCGGCAGCATCAGCGCAACACTAAAATCGGCTTCGCCACCGGGGGGCAGGGGTTCAGCTTCCAGCAAAATCACGCGATAGGCGACAACCTGACCAGCAGCATCTATCAGCGTCACGACTGCGCGGGCCAACGTGACCGTATCCGCAGTAGGATTGACGATCACCCCTGTAACCTGAGCGTTAGCGCTATCAAGTTCAACGCTTAAGCCCTCCACCGGCAGAGAAATCAACGTGCTATTCAGCGGGGCAATATCCGCACTTTGCAGCGATGCAGTCATGCCGACAATCTCATTCCAGTCAACCTCAAACAATGCCCGATATGGCGCATAGATGGCGGACGGAATCATCCCCTGTTCTATGGCAACGGACTCTAAAATACGGGAACCGTCACCCCGAACCAGACTCACATCCACCACTACACGATCCACAGCGAAGGGTAAATTGTTGCCAATGCGGCCAAGACAGGCCACACCGCCGCCTGGCCTCTCGCTGCAAATGGGCATTTCAATGACCAGTGGCACGGGGGTAGATGTCGCCAATTCTAACAACGCAGAATCACCCGTGACAATTGGCGCTTGCGCTGAGGGCATAATGGGTGTGATGGCAAGGGTTACGGCGGAATCAAGCGGGGGTGGGCTTGCCCTGTCGGCGGCACGGCCTATGGTAAGCGTCACCGCAGGGTAAGACACCGGCGGTTCAATCGAAGCTCTCGAGTCGCCGATGAGGTTGCATCCCGCAATCCACACGCTGATAACACTTGCCACTATCAGCGGTCGCCAACCCCAATGACCCATGGTTTGGGCCTATCCCTCAATTTCCCAAATTTCCTGCCGTTATCCCACAGTATAAACCGTTTTGACCGTAAGCGCAGTAAATTGGGACTGTGCAAAATGGCGAATTTGCGACGGCGCGTTAGGATTGGCGCAATTATAAACGGTGAATGGGCGCTGATCTGATCATGACCGAAGCGAACGATCCGATTGTTTATCAGTTAGGCAGGGCGCTGCAGGCGAAGGGGATCTGGTTTTGTACGGCGGAAAGCTGCACCGGCGGTCTGATCGCTCATCGCATCACCAATATGGCCGGATCGAGTGGGTTTATGCTCGGTGGGGTAGTGGCCTATGCCAACCGTATCAAAGAAAATTTACTTAAAGTGCGCGTTGAAACCCTGCAAAGTTTCGGCGCGGTCAGCCCACAAACGGCCGAAGAAATGGCGGTAGGCGCGCTAGCGTTATTCGATGCTGATGTTGCTGTAAGCGTGACGGGCATTGCCGGGCCGGGCGGCGGCAGCGCAGAAAAACCGGTGGGACTGGTTTACAGCGCCGTTGCACTCAAGAATGGCACGATGCGCGTGGAGCGTAATTTATGGACTGGAGACCGCGAAGTGATTAAGCAGCAGACCGCCACCCGCGCCTTAGCATTGGCGCTGGAAGTACTGCGCGATTGTGGCTAAAACTTGCCGGCGATTCCGCTTGAATCGAGACTTTCCTAAATAGGGAATTCCCTAGCCTAAGACAGCTAAAATAGACTTGCTAATTCAGTTTTCAATACTTAGGACGCATTATGCATGTAAACGAACTTGAAACCCCGTCTGTGCTAGTCAATCTGGATATTATGACCCGCAATATTGAGGCTATGCAGGAACGCTGCAACGCGCTGGGGCTGGCCTTCCGCCCGCACATTAAGACTCACAAAATTCCGGATATTGCCCGGATGCAACTGGCGGCGGGGGCGGTGGGAATTGCCTGCCAGAAGGTGAGCGAGGCCGAGATTTTCGCCGCCGACGGCTTTGACGATATTCAGATTCCTTACAACATCATTGGCGAGAAGAAGACTGCACGGCTGATGGATCTCGCTATTTACAACCGTATGAGCGTTTCTGCCGACAGCCAGACCACTGTAGACGGCTTGAGCGCGGCGGCGAAAATGGCCGGCGTTCCTCTGCGCGTGCTGGTGGAATTGGAAAGCGATCAACACCGCGCTGGCGCGCCGATAGAACGGGCGGTAGCGCTGGCTGAGAAGATCGCCGCGGACGAAAATCTACATTTCGCGGGGCTGCTGATCTACCCTAGCGATGCTAGCATTCGCCCCGCCCTGCAAGAGACAATTTCGCACATTGACGCGCTAGGTATAGGCGTTGAAGTGGTCAGCGGGGGCGGCACTGGCGCGGCGCTGCATGCTCACGAGGTGCCGGAATTGACCGAACTGCGCGTGGGTACCTATGTATTCAATGATTGGACGACGGTTCGGCGCGGTTGGAACACGCTGGAAAACTGCGCTATGACCGTGCGTACTACCGTGGTCAGCCGACCCGCCGAGGAACGCGCGATTCTCGACAGCGGCAGCAAAACCCTATCCAGCGATGTTTATGAGGGGCAATACGGCTACATTGTGGAATACCCTGCCGCGAAAATTTACCGGCTGAATGAAGAACACGGCTATGTTGACCTATCAGCCTGTGAAAAGCGCCCGCAGGTGGGCGAAATTGTGCATGTCATTCCAGCGCATACCTGCGTGGTCACCAATTTACATGAGCGGTTATTTGGTGTGCGTGGTGATGAAATTGAGGTTGAGTGGACAGTCGCGGCGCGTGGAAAAGTGTGGTAGACCTAGATTGTCGCTATTTTAGGGGGCTATGATGTCACCTACGGAAACCGAAGTTCAGGTACGGGCATACTACAACAGCAGCACGCCAATATACGAAACGCTGATTAACGCGCTGAGCGCCGCTGGCAAAGACTTAAACACGCTGACCCCACGCGATCTTGCGCCGGTGGATCATTTTCACAGCGGCGGTTGGCGGGCCACGCTGGCGTTAGCAAACATGGCGGGTATCAACGGCAGCGATCATGTACTGGATGTAGGCGGGGGGATTGGCGGGCCTGCGCGCTATCTTGCTGTTGAAATTGGCTGTAAGGTGGAAGTACTGGATCTTTCCCCAGAGTTTGTACGCGCTGGCGAACAGCTTACTGAACTGCTCGGTTTAAGCGACAAGGTGCATTTTCACGATGGCAGCGCGCTGGAAATGCCCTACCCTGATGCCAGCTTTGATGTGGTGATCACCCAACACAGCTCAATGAATATTCCGGACAAGCCGACACTATACAGCGAAATTGCCCGTGTGCTTAAGCCGGGTGGCACGCTGGCGATCCACGAATTTATGGCTGGAGCGGGAGGCGAAATGAGCTACCCTGTGCCGTGGGCCAGTTCCGCCGGAATCAGCAGCCTTGAACCACCGGAGACAGTTCGCGCCATTCTGCGCGATCTTGGCTTCAAAGAGGCCGTCTGGCAGGATATGACCGCGCTAACTTTCGCCGCTATCGAAGAACAGTTCGCCAACATGCCTACATCGCGGCCTGTGCTTGGCCTGCATCTGGTGATTCCAATGATTGGCATGGCTGTAGCCAACCTGAGCGCTGCTATGCAGTCGGGCGCTGTAGTGGTCATTCAATCCGTCCTCAAAAAGCCATAGAAGGCGAGATACAAACTTATGATGCGCTTCCCAACGGATCAAATTACGGTTGTCCCTTCGGAACCGCAGTATGCTGAACAGATGGCCGCACATATGGCGCTGGTTTACAGCGGCAAGCTGGATGCTGATCCTGTAGAACTAGAAGCTGATTACGTTTTCACGCCGGAACATTTTCGACAGCATATTGCGGTATTCCCGGAAGGCCAGTTCACGGCTTTTCACGGCGATAAGATCGTGGGCGTGACCGTGAGCATGCGTATCCATTTCGACTCACAACACCCGAAAATTGAGCCGTGGTGGGTGACGGTGGGCGAGGGTTTTTTGCCGCATGTACCCGATGGTGAATGGCTGTACGGCGTGGAGAGCGATGTGAATCCACAGTACCAGGGGCAGGGTGTGGGCGGTAAGCTGATCGAAGCCCGTTTCGATACTGCTAAACTGCTGAATCTGCGCGGGATGGTGGCCGGAAGCACGCTCAAAGACTACGGCCAGTACGCTAATGAAGCCACGCCCGATGAATATGTGCGGGGCGTGGCTGAAGGCAAATATTTTGATGGCAACCTGAGCAAGCAGATCATCAAGGGTTTTCATCCGGTGTTTGGCGCGTCTATTCCCGATTATGTAGATGAAGAAAGCTCATTGGGATGGGGCAACGTGATCGTATGGCGGAATCCTGATTACGATCCGGCAGTTGGCGTGCGCGATACCCTGACCGAAGCGGAACGGAATAGAGTCTATACGCGGGCGCTGCGGGAATAGACCTCACCCTCAATCCCCCGTACGCGGAGAAGGGAAGCTAAGCGAAGCGCAGCGGGGCGAGGAACTTGGGGAGTGGGGACTTTCGAGGATATTGCCTGATGATAACCTCACCCCTCATTCCCCTCTCCGTGCACAACCTCACCCCCCGGCCACCTCTTCACAATGGAGAGGGGGGAAAGATGGGGCATCATACATGATGCCCCTACGGACGGGTTTGAGGGCGGGAAATTCGGTTATGTTCAAGAAATATTCCAAAAACGGACAACGCATGCGTTGTCCCTACGGGTAGGTTAGAGGGGAGGCCACGCGGGGGGTAGCAGGGGTGAGGTCAAGGTCATATCCTGCTATTTCCCCACTCCCGAACTTGAATGGCTTTAGCCTCCAACAGTATCCACGCTACAATAGGCGTGTATCCCCTGAATTTATTGGAACGCACCACATGCCCGATCAGTTTCAAAACGAAGAACAGGCCATCACCTACATTTTTCGCTCTATGCGAAAGCTGCGCGGAAAGCTGGGCGGGCCGGATGAACTGACCCGCGATGTCGCGCCCACCATACGCCTACTCACCCGCCGCAACCTGCTGGCGAACAACCGTGAATATGCGGTGGTTACGGGCAGCAAGGGCAAAGGCAGCACTACCGCCATGACTGCCAACATCCTGAGGCATTTGGGGCATACCACCGGCATGATCAGCAGCCCGCATCTGGCCTCATGGCGTGAACGCATCCGCGTGAACGGGCGCGCCATTTCAGAAGCCGATCTGTGCCGCATTTTGAACGATCTTGCGCCGGATATTGATGAGATTGAAGCGACGCTTAACGAAAATCAGTATTTCAGCCCGCAGGGCATTTTTCTAGCGATTGCGCTGGCATGGTTTGACGAGATGAACGTCACCGCCGCAGTGCTGGAAGTTGGGCGCGGGGGGCGTTTTGACGATATTGCCACCGTGCCGAATAAGCTGTCGCTGTTCACGCCGATCATGCTGGAACACCCGCATCAGCTTGGCCCGACGGTGGAGCGAATTGCATGGCACAAGGCGGGCATCATCAAGCCCTACGGCTATGCTTACAGCGTAACGCAGGCGACCGAAGTGCTGAACGTGCTGCAAGCCGAAGCCGACGCGCTGGATACCGAGTTTTTCTGGTTGGCGGCGCAGGATACCGGCGTGTATCTGGGCGATACTGCCACTGGCTTACGCATGAGCTTGACCCGTTATGGCGAAATTGACCTGCCGCTGCACGGGCGCTATCAGGTGCAGAATGCCACGCTGGCGGTACAGGGCGCGGGCAATATGCACTCGCGATTGCCGGGTATCTCGCATGGATCGCCGGAATATGTTGAGCGAGTACGTGAGGGCTTATCCACCGTGATCTGGCCGGGACGGATGCAAAAATTACAGGAATCGCCACTGGTGTTTGTGGATGGCGCAGTACATGCGGAATCAGCGCGGGCGCTGGTGCAAAGCCTTCAGCATTCGCTGAGTGATCCGGTGATCGCCATCGTCGGCATTCCTGAGGATAAGGATTTTGTGGGCGTGTACAAGGAAATGGGCATCGCTGCTGACACGCTGATTCTGACCGAGACACCGCGTAATGTGTCGCTGGCCTGGCCGGAGCGCGAGCTGGCGCTGGCAGCCGCCCGCCGCTTCAACGATGACAGCCGGTTTGCGCCCGATCTGCCCGCCGCGCTCGATCTCGCCAAATTGCTGGCGGGAAAAGATGGGACGATATTAATTGTTGGTACACAGTCGATTGTGGCGGATACGATACAGCTTTATGGGCTGAATTACGAGCAGATTTGAGGGGGGGCATATAAAATGTTTTCAGTAACTTGGCTTCCCAATTTGTTTCATGGGAGGGATTTCAGCTGGAGCTTTTTCGATAATCAACGCCCGCTCAACTGCTACGCAGGTATAAAGACCCTATGACTCTTGTGGGAGATTAATATAAACCTAAAAAAGTCTATCGGTTTTGAAGACTTCCTTTGATGGCTGAGAATTTGAAGGCTCAAAATTCGTAATGAGAACTTCTTGATTTACAACACGATTTTTGGAATCCTTTGCGGTGTTCATGCCCGAGGCTGAGGTTATATAAGTAAAGTGGTAATCTCTGAACAGAGTATGTATGTCTTTTGAATTATATGATGAGAGTATCCATCGACATCGAGTCTGTGTAAGCCTCTCAGCTAGCCTTTCGTGATCTTTCCAATCACGCATATTGTGGAAATAGTTTACACCGTTGCCAGGGTAAGGTGGATCAAGATACATAACGACACCTTCTCGATCATACCTATCAATGCACTCCTGCCAGCCGAGATTTTCGATGATTACGGTGTTTAAGCGTTTATGAATCGGCTCTATTCTTGCTCTAAGCGTTTCGATTGCGCCAATGAGCCTATTTCCATGTCCGCCATCGGATATACTTGTCTGGAATCGGGGATAGTTAAGCTCACCGCCCCATCCTGCCATTATCAGATAATAGAAGCGGTGGGCACGCTGGATTTCATCTATTTGGCTTGGATCTAATACGGCAAGCCGTTCGAACTCTGCACGCGAAACAAGCTCAAGATCAAAGGAGTCTATGAAATCTTCGGGCCTATTTCGGATGATCCGAAAGAAATTGATAAGTTCTTGATCAATGTCATTTAAGATTTCAACATCGCTGGGTGGTTTACCGAAAAGAACCCAACCTGCGCCACCAAAGACCTCTACGTAGCAGCTATGCGGAGGAATCAGGCCAATTATGGTTTTTCTCATACGAGATTTTCCGCCCACCCATTTTATAGGGCTATTAAGCATCGGGAAGTTAGATTTAGCAGTGTGGGACACTATATTAGCTCGTTAAGTTTCTTTTCGTTCACCGATTGTCTCTATTGGAGACATTGTAGCTTTGGGTCTCTTTGATGTCAAGAACGCATTCAAAAGGGAATATACAGCGGTTTGGTGAAAAATTGCGAACCCTCAGACTCAAGAATAGGCTGACGTTGCACCAATTTGCCGAATCTCTGGGCTATACGGCTCACGGTTATTTGAGCGAGCTTGAATCTGGGAAGAAAATACCATCTGTGCAATTCGTTCTGAATGTATCTCGCGTGTACGATATTCCAACCGACCAGTTATTGAAGGATGAATTAGAGATTCAAGTACCTGTAAACGCCAATAAAGGAGAATGACTTGGTGGTTCTGCCTTTTATCCATAGGAAACCTACAGCCCAAGAGGTTGAGAAGGTACGCCTTCTGCTCAGCACATTTCAAGATGGCTCTGGCATGCTTGCCAAGCCGGGCGGAGGAACCTTGCCTGGGTGGCGCGATTTTGAACGAACTGTAGCCGCAGTTTTCAATGGCGTTAACCAAGAAAATAAATTCATTTTTGATGTATTGCTTTCTGATCCAGAGACATCAGTTGGCTATGGAATTTCTTGCAAGATGAGGAGGGAGTTGAATCGAGTTTCTAAGGATGGACGGGTCACAATTGAGCTATCAAATTCCTCCAAAAAGTTTAAAGATTATCTCAATAAGAAAGGTATTTCTTCAGATAACTATAAAAATCATGCGCAGGAAGTAGGCATTGGAATTATAGAACTGGTCGAGTTATGGAAACATGAAGTTAGTATTGCAAACGGTGGGAAAATTGATATCGATAAGAGTGGCTACCTTGCTCTACTTTATAACGAGGTAGGATTTTATCAGCTTTTTTGGTTTCGAATTCATTTGCCTGACCCCCGAAATATCCGCTGGTATTACCCAGAAATCAGGACAAAAAATGGTCAAGTAAAGACCGCTGGACATCTGAATGGTGACGATGGAAGCGGCGGAAGGTTGTTTGAATGGTACAGCGATTCGGGTGGGCAGTTGAAATATTATCCGCTTGCAACAGACGCGCTGTGGAAATCCGAACGATTTATACTTGAGCCGCTCTCGGAGGAGGCGCGTATATTCGGATTGCTGACAAAGGCTAAGAGCTATTTCCCCGATCAATGGGACAATACTATTTAGGAGTAAGTCTATGAGATCGCAGGGCGGTTCGCGAACCGCCCTTTTATTTGTCCAACGCTTCCCTAGAAGAAGCTGCTGATGATTTCTAGAATGCTGAGGATGTTCTCCGCATCGCCGGCTTGTACGCTGGTGGCGCTGGCGCGGGCGATGGCATTCAGCGCGTTCACGTCAGCATCGCTGCCATAGGCCACCGGAATCACGATCACCGGATTGAGCGTGTTGCGGCTGGCTTCAATGGCCTGCACCGCGTCGTTCAGCGTGTAGCCGTTGTCGCCGGTATCCGCGCCGTCGCTCAACAGCACCACTGCGCGAATGCGATCTGAATCCTGCGATTCATCGGTGACGCTGTTCACGATCTCCGTCAGCGCCTGAAACAGCTCTGTGCCGCCTGCCGCCCGTAAGCTGCGAATATTACTGTACATCGCGTCATAGTTGCGCTCGGCATCATCCAGCGGCACCAGCTCACGAATTTCGTCGCTGAATACCGCCAGCCCGATACGGTTATTCGACTCGATGCTGTTCAGGAAGGCTTCCGCCGCCGCGCGCGCTTGATCGATCTTGCCTTCGCTGGTCATAGAGCCGGATACGTCGATCAGCAGCAGAATATCCGCCTGCTTCTTGACGAACGCCCAACTTTGCTGAACTGCGGCGATCACATCCGGCGCAGGCACATTAAGCACCATTGACGGCCCGGCGGGATCAACGCCATTTTCAGGCACGAAGGGGAATCCGATCTGCACGTCCGGGTTGGCTGGCCGGAAGCCGTAGGTCATGATCAATTCCTGCACCGGCTCGGTCAGCACGTAATCCACGAATACCGCCGCGGCGTCGCGCTGTTCCGGCGTCACCCAATCGGCGTTGACGATGCCCATCGGATGCTCATGCCAGAAGGTGCCTTCTTTGGGATACAGCGCCACCAGTTGTTCGGGCGGCTGATATTGGGTTTGACCGCGATTGATGGCGATCACGTCGTTTTCTTCCAGCGCCACAAAATCCAGATAATCCGGCCCTTGTGAGATATATTGGCGAAATTCCGTCGTGCGCGCTGAATAATGGCGGATCAGGTTCTCGATGGCCCGCACGCTGTTCTGCACGTCGGTATTACGCACTGTACTCAGCGACAGGCGATCTTCATTGATATTGTTGGCCTCAGCCGCGGCATAAAATTCCGCGATCAGCGTAGACAGCGCCGTAGAGCTGACCAGCGGATCGGTATGCCCATAATATACGGTGCGGCGGCAGTTCGGCACGCCATAATCGCACCAACCGTTGGGGCTGTTGAACACATCGATCAGTTCTTCCCAGCCCACATCTTGATAGCCGACATGCTCGCGGATGGCGTTCAGGCGGCTTTCCCAGATCGCCATGACCACCGGCGCAAGCGCAGTTGGGCGTGAAGCGGCGAGATCAAATAATTGGCGGCCGCTCTGGTAATTCGCCAGCGCCAGCCAATGGCTGACCGACGGCTCAAAGATCGTGGGGCGGGCGACGTTATTGTTATTCGGCGCGATGATCGCGTTGACGATGCCTTGCATAATCGTGCCGCTGCTGCCATCTTCGCCGGTCACGCAGATGGTTCGTTCGCCCTGTGCCAGCGGCTGATTGGTGATCGGGTTGCGCCCCTGTGCATAAGCGCGGTTGAAATCGCCCATCACCTGCGGCATATACTGTTCAGATTCCGGCGCATACAAAATGCTGATATTCACCGCGCCGTTTGCGCAGGCTGAAGCGACGCTGGTTGCTGCTGGCGCGGCGCCGCCATCACAAGCCGTGATCGTGAATAACACTGCCAAAAGGATAAAGAGAAGGGTTTTGCGCATGGGGTTCCTCTCATAAATGCTGGTTAAAGATGGAAGTCGAAAGTGCAAACGATGGCAAAAGCCCTGAACGTTTACCCTTTAATTTTTAACGGCCTTCACCTCACCGCCTGATTGATTGCGCCGATTAGCGCCAATAAGTCCGCGCGCGAGGGTGGGGTTACATTGATGCTTGCGGGCAGTTCGAGTGCCGCGCCATAGGGCAGGCCAGCATCGAACAAACCAGCATTTCCGGCCTCTGGTACACCCGCAGCAGGGCGCAGGCCAAATGCTGCTGCTCTAGCCTGCTGCTCTGGGCTGCTGGCGAAATTGCCGAAGGCGATCACCGCCGAACGTCTGTTTGAGTCGTCGGGATCGGTATCCTCAACGGTGGCTGTGTCATGCCACATCGCCAGCGGAAAATCAAAATTTACGTTGTATTCAGGGTAGCTCAAGACCACCGGATTTGACGCATTGACCAGTTGGCCGCGCAGGTTGGTCAACCACTGGCTTTCGGGAAGCAGCGCTACCGCCCCGGCCGATTGGCCGCGTGCCGCCAGCGTTTCCGCGGGAAGCGCGCCCAGCGTGTTGAAATTGGGGACATGCCCCAGCATCTCCACCAACCACGTCCTGAATGCGGAGGCTGTCACCGCCGATCCCTCCAACGTGGACACATCATGAAACGCGCCCGCGCCGGAAAGCGCCCCCGCCAGCCCCGCCAGAGAGCGACCTGGGTGTGGCAGCGCCAGCGAAAGGCGATCATTTTCCATGTATTCCTGAAGCGCCGCCCAGTCTAACGGCTCATCATTAGCGGTGATCGCTTCGACGGCATTGGCAAAGCCGCCCCATGCCAGCGTGGTCTGCGCCAGCGAAGGCTGCACGCTGGTGAATGGCAGGCGCACCTGACGCGCATAGTCTAGTGAAGCGCTAATGCCGGGAATCCAGCCATCGGGATGCTCGCTGAAATTCCACACGCCGCCATCTGCGCCCCACACCTGAAGATCGTCCACCGGCGTCACCCTCACCTGTACGCGGCGCGAGCCATTGACTATTGGCCCCGACGCATTGAACGCGGTGGCGACCTCTTGCGCCCAATCCAGCGCAATCGGGTTCACGGCGATAGTCACTTCCAGCGGCGGCTGTGATCTTAAAAATTGGCTGATGCCGATCACGGCGGCCGCGATCACAATGAATAGGATGAGAATGATGGTGCTGCGCGTTTTCATTGTGAGCCTTTATAGGACAATATTGAATACTGTATGCGAAATCGACGTTGGATAATCCCCCGCAATATAGGGGATAATGTAGTTTAGCGCAAGAAAAAAGTGATGGGTGGGGAACCGTTAAAAAGAGGTGATGGGCGGGGATAAGGCGCGTTTTGCCGATCAATGTTGCAGATTTTAAGCCTACGGCAGCACGCCCCTGTTACCGGGGATTGAAGTCATCTGGCTAAAACTGCGCCCCGTGAACAGGGCTGAAAAACGAAAAGCCTAACCATTCAGTACGCCTTTTCTAACTTTTAACTATTTTTCACCCTTACTTCTTTTATTCTTTACCCTCCAACCGTGTTACACTGAAACTTACTCGCGGAACTGAACGCCATAAAGGTTGCTGATGGATCGCTTTTCGCTCAAATGGGTGAAATGGGTAGCTGCCGCTTCGGTGCTGATTGGCACAGCGACGATCGCCATTGGCACGGCGGCGCTGGCACAGGATGATTGGCCGCCGCTGAATGGCGATACTGTGTTCACGATTCAAGCGGGCGATACGCTGGATCAAGTTGGCGCTTTCTATGATGTGGATGTGGACTGTATTTTCAGCGTCAACAACCTGCGCGTAGGCGATATACTGCATCCCGGCGACGAGATTATCATCAGCCCGGCCTGCCCGCACTATGACGGCGCGGCTTTCGTCGCCAACCCCCGCCAATTAGACACTGTGGATGAAAACGGCAACCTGATCATCCTGATCCGCAGCGGGGACACCCTCAGCACTATTGCCCAGCGTTTCGGCATATCGCTGGATGCCCTCTTGATCGCAAATGAGCTTCAACGCGATTCTTTCATTCGCGCCGGCGACAGACTGATCATCCCCAACGGCGCGCCGCCCTTTGGCATTGTTCCGGCGCTGGGTACGCCGGAAGGACTGGCGCTCATTGAGAGTGGTGGAGGCGCGCCGCCGCCGTTTTATATCATCCAGGCGGGCGATAACCTTGATTTGATTTCGGCGTATTTCAACGTTGATCTGGCCTGCCTTGCTTCGGCCAACCTGATTACCCCATCTACCTTGATCATGCCGGGCCTTGCGCTGGTGATTCCGCCTAACTGCCCGCCTTATGACGGCCAATCAGCGGTGCTGCCAGACAAACTGCGTGGGCTGAACGTGACGCCAGTATATTTCGCCACGCTAGACGGCATCATGACGTTGACGCCAACTACAGAGCCGACGAATGAGCCTTCTGCCACGCCGCAGGTATTCCCCACCGCGGTTGACCTGACCTTCACGCCGACACCGGAAGTGTTTCCGACGGATGAACCCACCGCCGCGCCAACACAGGCGATCTTCCCTACGGCGGTTAATTTCACCACTGAGCCGCAGCTTGCGCAAACCATGATTCCGGCCACGCTGACGCCTAATCCGATCACCGGCCAGCTTGCCGAGTTTGCGGCGACGGCTACCGCGCTTGCGGGGGGATGAGTTCCCGGCAGCTTTAGGCGATCATGCCGGTCATTCGTAAAGCAGCGCCCTAACCGCAATTTTCACTGCCCTCAAAAATAACAAACCGCCCTCTATCGCCTTAACGGTAGAGGGCGGCTAAGCACAGCAGATGAGCGAAAATTGCTATTCTGGCAGCGCTTCGGCAATCAGCTCAACCACATCCTTGATGATCATCGGCTTTGCGTCGCCCGACTGCGCGGTCTCGAACATCTGCATACAGAAGGGGCAGCCCACCGCCAGCACTTCCGCGCCGGTGGATTTGGCTTCTTCGTAGCGCGTCACATTCACCTGTGCGCTGCCGTGTTCTTCTTCCTTCCAGAACTGCGCCCCACCCGCGCCGCAGCAGAGCGAATTTTTGCCGTGACGCGGCATCTCGGTCACTTCGCCACCATTCAGATAGCTCTTGAGCACATCACGCGGGGCTTCCACGATATCGTTATGCCGCCCCAGATAGCAGGGATCATGGAAGGTGACGTTCGGCGTTTTCTTCTGGCGCACACTTTCCGGCAGGCGGTTCGCGGCGATCAGCTCGTCAATCAGTTCGGTGTGATGGATGACCTCATAATCGCCGCCAAACTGGTGATATTCGCGCCCGATGTTGTGGAGGCAGTGGGGGCAGGTGGCAACGATGCGACGCTTCTTCTCGCCGCCCACAAATTCATTCAGGGTTTCAACGTTGGTCGCCGCCAGTTCTTGATAGGTATCCTCTTTGCCGGCGCGGCGGGCTACGTCGCCGGTGCAGGCTTCGCGCTCGCCCAAGACCGCAAAATTCACGCCGGCGCGTTTCAACACTTTGACCAATGCGCGGGCGGTTAACTGCGCGCGCGGATCGTAAGACACGGCACAGCCAGTCCAGAACAGAATGTCGAAATCGGGGTTTTCATCCACTGTGGGAATATCCAGCCCCTTCGCCCATGCAAAGCGTGGTTCTGGATTCTGCCAAGGGTTACTTTGGCGCTCCATGCCTTTGAACGCGCCTTGCAGTTCAGCGGGGAACTCGCCCTGCATCAACACTGCGTCGCGGCGAATATCCAGAATGTCCAGCATCGGCTCGTTGCCTACCGGGCAAACTTCGATACAGGCGGCGCAGGTGGTGCATGCCCAAACCGCTGATTGGCTGATGGCAAAACCAAGCAGCGGGTGGCTGCTGGCAGCGCCGCCGGCTATCGCGCTCATCTCGTCCTTGATCAGGTAGCGCTTGTTAATTTCCAGCGCTGAAGGCGAAAGTTCCTTGCCGGTGATATAGGCAGGGCATACATCCTGGCAGCGGTTGCACATGATGCAGGCGAAGGCATCTACAATCTGGGTTTTGGTTAGGTCTTCCAGCTTGTTCGCGCCAAACTGCTCTTTCGTTTCGTCCTCAAAATCCAGCTTCTCCATCTCGCCCAGCGAAGTGCGTTCGGGGCGAGTGAGGAAGTTGAACGGCGCCATGAACAGATGCGCATGTTTGGTATAGGGGAAATAGGGCGTGAACAACAGGATGCCGCCTAACGCCAGCCACCAGAACAGGCGCTCCAGTATTAGCAGCGACTCGCTGCCAAGCCCGCTGAACAGTGGTGAAACAAGCGTGGCGAATGGCGAAAATACATCCGCGCCATGATCGGCAACATAGACCGATGCGCCGAGGAAGCGCGAGCCGACGTGAATTAGGATGAACACACCTACGATCAGCGAATCAGTTGTGATCGCGCCCGCCGCAACCTTCGGATGCAGCAGCACGTTTGAGTGATACTTCAGCTCTTTTTTGTTTGGCAGCAGGAAGCGGCGCAGTAAGAAATAAGTGACTCCAACGATCACCGCAACGCTGGTTAGGTCGGCAAACAGGCGGTACAGGTTGGGCAGCAGGGCGTTTTCATTCGGCCACGTGAAATTGGGGATGAAGCCGTAAAGCAAATCTATAAAATTCACCAAGAAGAAATAGGTGAAGCCGATTACTACGCCCCAATGGAGCAGGCTGGTCACCCGCCGGGTTTTGAGCGTGGTGCGCTGGCTGATATAGATAACCAGTGCGTTGATGGCGCGGCGAATGAAATTATTCCAGCGTAAATCGCCCTGCCCACGCTGGATCACCTTCCACGCTTCTTCAAAGCCGACCAGCGTTGCGCCGAGCGTGAGTACGCCTAGAATGATAAAAAGTAGTTTCTCGATATCCGTCAGCATGAGACACCCTCAATCAGCTGCGTGACCCGTCCGGAAAAATTTTGATCTGAGTGTAACATCCTCAGCGAGACATGGGCAAGCAAGAGGTGGGTAGGTCTTAGCTGGTTATATCCAAGATAGAGGCCGTCTATGCTATGATAAGGGGACATTCATCCGTTGGCTATTTCAAGGAAACACGTACCATGTCTATAGATTTCTCCCCCGTTCACAGCGGCGCTGTGAAGTTGGGCGAATTTGCGCGCCCATTTCAGGTTGAGGATTTACATAGTGCCACAAATGCTAGCGTGGATTATTTGCTAGATATTATTCGTGATGTGAGAAATGACGCCGAAATCAACTTCATTCCTTACGATCCCGAAGCGAACGATCCTCATGCAGTGATGGGAGAGAGAAATATTGGCTGGTCGCTTGGGCATTTGGTGGCGCATGTCACCGCATCCAGCGAAGAAGCGGCGGCGATTGCCTCACTCTTGGCGCGGGGCGTGCCTTATGGCCGCGAGCCGCGTTTGCGCTATGAGACTCCATGGCGCGAAATCAACACCCGCGCGAAGGCGATGCAACGGCTTGAAGAGAGCCGCCGCATTCGGTTGGGCTATCTGGCTGCGTTTCCAAGTATGCCGCATCTGGATAACTTGTGCGCGCTTTCTGAGCGCGGCAAAGATCGCTACGGCGATCTGAACGCCGTCGGCCAATTCTTAAGTGGATTACTGCACGAAACCGGACATTACGCGCAGTTTCGAGAGGCGGCGCGCCAGGCGGAAGAAGCCGCCCGTGAAGGCAAAAATAACGCGCAAGTTGGGGATTAACCAACAGGGATTAGCGGGCATTTTTTCGCAATCTGGGGGCAAGGCACGCCCTGCCCCCTACGGCATCTCTACCCCTTCAGCGGCAGGATGAGGTCTTTGCGAAATCCGGTCAGCGGCGTGATCTGCCCATCTTCAGCGATATAGCAGGTATCTTCTACGCGCACGCCAAAGCCACGCTCTGGATAATATAAGCCCGGCTCAATCGAGATCACGTTGCCTACGCGCAGCGTATCTGGCGAAACATGGCTCATGCCGGGCGATTCGTGAATATTCAAACCAAGCCCATGCCCAAGACTGTGAACGTAGCCTTCCTGCGCGCCGGGATGGCTGCGCAGCGTGGGATGCCCCTTCGCCTCAAAATAATCCATCACCGCGATCTGCACATCCTTTGCGGGAATCCCCGCGCGCGCCAGTTCCACCCCAATATCGTAGGCTTCCATCACCTGTTGATACGCGGCTTCAACTTCCGGCGCGGCGTAATTCAGCGACCATGTGCGCGTCACATCGTGAAAATAGCCGCCGCCAAACTCTCGCGGGAACAGATCGAAGACGATGCTTTGGCCGGGGCGCAGTTCCGTATCCGCTTCGCCCCGGCTGTGGGGAAAGCCTGCATCCCGCCCCTGCGCAAAAATCATGTTGGTGTCTTCAAGGCCGTGATCCAGCAGCGTTCGCCGCACAAAACGCTTGACCGCGCCAATCGTCAGCGGTGTGCCTGCGTCGTCCACCACCCGCCCGTCTTCCAGATGATGCCCCGCGATATACTGCCACGTGGCCTCCAGCGTCTGATCGGTGCGCGCCGCCACCGATTTCATCCGCAGCAGTTCATCGGCGTCTTTGGTTTCAAAGGCCGCCTTGAACAGCCCCTTGCTCATATCTGGTTCGCCGGTGAAATGGAACGCCGTACTCGCGGCCTTCAATTCTTCAATACGCCCCAGAATGAAGGCGAAATCGCCAGCGCCGTAAATGCCCACGGTGCCACTTTCCAGCCCGCAGGCGCTTAAAATTTGCAACCAGCGGGCGGCATTGGCTTGACTGGCGGGCAGCGTCTTGTACAGTTCATACAGTTCGGCGCTGTGGTACTTATGCACGGCTAACCCGCTTTTAGCGGCTTCTTCCGTCTCCATCGGGCTGACGTATAAGACCGGCGCAGCCCCCTGCTTCTTGACCAACATTCCCTGCGTGATATGGGCGCCGTTCGTCAGGTAATCCAGCGGCGGGCTGTAAATCTCGTCAATCCAGATGATCAGCGCGCCTAAACCGCGCGCCGTCATAAGGGCATCAATCTCATTTTTCATCGAAATTTTCCTTTACCATGCCCCCCACTGGCAGGGTGACGGTGAATACAGCCCCTTTGCCAGAAGGGGAATCAACTTGAATAGTGCCGCCCATCAGCGCAACCAACTGGCGGCTGATCGCCAAACCCAGCCCGCTGCCTTCTAGCTTAGAGACCGTCGTTGAATGAACCTGTCGGAAATTTTCAAACAGCAGCGGAATCTTGTCGTCAGAGATACCCGGCCCAGTATCTGAAACCCGAAAATACCAATCGTGCTCGCCGCTGCGGCCAGCTTCGATGATGACTTCGCCTTCTTCAGTGAATTTGAGCGCATTACCCACTAAATTGATGGCAACCTGCTGCAAGCGCAGGGTATCGGCGCGCACTAATTCAGGCAGCCCGTCGCTGAACTGCGCCGTGAGTTTTAGCCCTTTCAAGCGGGCGATGCTCTCCAGTTCAAACACAATTTCGCTCACAAAGACTCGCGGTTTGAGCGATATAAAATGCAGCTCTACCGCGCCAACTTCGGTACGCGCCAGATCAATCGTGCTGGAAATTAAGCGGTTCAAGCGCTGTGCGCTGTCGCTGATCCGTTTTGCGGCGTAAACTTGCGAATCCAGCATATCGCCATAAACGCCATCTGCCAGCAGTTCGCTAAATCCAGAAATTGCCACCAACGGCGTGCGAAATTCATGCGCCATATAGGCGATATACAAGGCTTTCGTTCGGCTGGCGCTTTCAGCAACTTCCAGCGCCGCGTTCAACTGTTCGGTGCGCTCCAGCACTTTAGCTTCCAGTGTATGGTTGGATTCTTCCAGCCGCATGGCGAAGGCTTCGCGTTCTCGGATGGCTGCCGCTAACAACAGCGCCGGTATTGTAGTGATGGCGATGAACGATTGCAGCAGCAGCACCGATTCATTCAAATCTGCGCGGGCGAACGATCCCATGCCCTGGCCGGTCAGGTATACCGCGAGGATCGACGTCAGGACGATGCTGGCAGATGCGGCATGGCGCCCATAACGGAAGGCGATCAAGCCCAGAATAGCGATGATCACGAAGGCTACAGGCATGCTATTACTGAAGGTGATATAGGTGACCAGCAGCAGCCCGGCCAAGACGAGCAGCGATTCAACCGTCTGGCGCCGGGTGGCGCTGATTGGATGTGTGATCCAGATGATGAAGAAGGGCGCGAAGATCAGCATTCCCGAAGCGTCGCCCAGATACCACGTCAGCCACAGCATGGGGTAGCCGGAAATATCGGATAGTCCGGCAAGCGTGAGTGCCGTTGCCCCGATCGTGGCGTTCACCACGCAGGCGAGCAGCGCGCCTAGAAAGATGAACACCAGCACGCCGCGGGTGGTGGTAAAAATGCCTCCGGACGGGCAGTAGCGGCGTACAAAATAGCGCCCGACGCCAACTTGCAGCGCCACGCCAACCCCAATGGTGACTGTGGCGAGAAATCCGGCAAGGGGGGTAGGCGCAACGTCCAATAAGCGCCAATTGATGATGATTGAGCCAAGCGTAGCGGCAGGCAGCACGCGCGGGCCAAAAATGATCACGGCGGCCAATGCAATGCCTGAAGGCGGCCACATCGCGGTGACGGTATCCCCGCCAAGGACTGCGTAATTCATGCCGAAA
>DAOTUZ010000206.1:0-3522 GCA_034437295.1 Anaerolineae bacterium
GACAGCGGCGGGTAGGCTGCCAGCGTTGATCACCGCAGCCGGAAGCGGTGTCGCCGTCCAAACCACGCCAGATGCGCCAGTTGGCACCGAAATGACCGAAGTCATCGCGCCTGCGCCACTGAATGGACTGGCGATGATCTGATCGCCATCCGACGCGCTGACGGTATAGATCAGGCTGGAGCCATTCGGAGACCATGAGGGGGCGTGACCGAAGGAAAGTACCTGAGCAACGGCACCGGGATCATCCACTGGCTTGACAAATATTTTTTCAAAACCCTCATCAAATGCGCTGTAGGCCAACAAATCACCGTCTGTGCCGGGATACCACGAAGGGTGATCTTCCTGCCGATTTGGCGTATTGGTGACGTTACTGACGACTTGATCATCCAGATTAAAAACATAAACATCCTGATTGCCATCTCTCCATGAGACAAAAGCGATACGACGACCATCAGGCGACCATGCAGGTGAGAAATCTGGCAGATTAGAATTACCGGGAAGGCGAATAGGCGGTTCTGAACCATCAGAGCGCATGATATAAATATCAAGGTTGCTGCCCTGATAGCTTTCATATACAAGGTAGAGGCCGTCCGGTGACCATGCGGGGCCAGCCTGAAATGAGAGATCATAGGTCAGGCGCGTTTGGACGCCGCCGTTAAGATCGTGAACGTACAACTCCCAATTGCCATCCTGATTTGAAGCATAGGCCAACCGGCGATCATTGGGCGCAGGCGACCATGCAGGATCACGTTCATCGGCGGGATCATTGGTAAATCGGATAGGCGCACGACTGCCCACCGGCACAACCCAGATGTCAGTCTGTCCTTTTTCGCGCTGCGTATATGCTAACGCGCCAAGGATATCCAGCACTTCGGGTAAGGGTGTAGCGGTAGGTACCGGGGTCGCCAGAACCGCTGGAGCCGGCGTATTCTGATTTTGAGCGGGCTGTTCAGAAGTAGGAACAAACAGTTGATTTGCGGCATTACCTACGTCAGCAACTTGCAGCGGCGCGCCACTCCGTGACGGGCTGGTTGCCCACAAAACAACCGCGATCAACACCGCGAGAAGGCCAACCGTCAACAGGCTGAGCATCCGGTTTTGGCGTTTCAGCGGGTCTTCAACAATAGTCGCGTCAATTTCGGCACGGGCGGCACGGCGCGCCATGGTATTGGTCATGGCAACACTGCCCTGCCCAAAAGCCCGGCGGAACAGGTTGACAACTGCGAGCAGCACCAGCGCCAGCAGCCGGAAAACCGGATACAGAATGCGCCAAACCATCTGCCAGACAACGGCAATCCCAGCCAAAGTCTCATCAATGACAAGGCCAGCAGATTTCAAGATGGCGACGCTAAGACGATCAGTGAGGCGGTAAGCCCTTACGAGCATAGGCTGAGTCTATGAATAAATCGGATTCGAGTTGAATTGTAAACGCGAACTGGTTGGGCGGCAATTATCTTCGTGACACAAACTAATCTGTTTCCCCGATTGACGAGAAACTGAGATTGACATACGATCTCGTTGAGATCATTGCATTTTTATAACTTATGATGAGGAACGTGTCCATGCGTAAACTGCTCACGCTCATAACAACACTGCTGATTGCTATCGCATGCCTCGCAGCCATGCCCGCGGCTGCACAGGATAATTCCGCGCAAATCCATCTCGTTCAGCCCGGTGAAAACCTGTTTCGGATCGCGGGTTACTATAACACTGATGTAAACACGCTGGCGCAGTTGAATGGAATTACGAATACATGGCAAATCTATTCCGGGCAAACGCTGATTATTCCCCTGCCCGGCCAAACTACAGCGGCACCCATTGAAATTGTGCCGGCAGCGATTGAAATGCCAGTTGTTACACAAACGCACATTGTGCGGCGCGGTGAATATCTGGCATCCATCGCCCGACAGTACGGTATTTCACCGGAACAACTCGCATCATTGAACGGAATCACGAACCCGAATTTAATTTATGCAGGGCAAGAACTGATTGTTTCGGGCGGCGCACAACCTGTTGCAGCAGCCGAAGTTATCCCGGCAGTTGCCCCGATTGAGATCGCTCAGCCGGTTATAACTGCGGAAACACGGCATATTGTTCGCCGGGGCGAATATCTCTCGCAGATTGCCGCTCAATATGGCGTAAGCTGGCTGACAATTGCACAAGCGAATGGTATCTACGATCCGAATACGGTATTTGCGGGCATGGAATTAATCATCCCCGGAAGCAGCGGTGGATCTACATATGCGGCATTGGAAATTCCACCCGCTGCGCCACCTGCTGCGGTCTCTGCTGGCCGATCTATCCTAGTAGATCTGTCAGATCAGCGCATTTACGCCTATGAAAATGGCGTACTGGTGCGCAACGTGCTGGTTTCTACTGGCCTGCCAGCAACACCAACTGTACTGGGGGATTACACAGTTCAGCGTAAGATTGTTGCCGAAACGATGGCCGGCCCCGGCTATTATCTGCCGGACGTGCCTTATACAATGTACTTTTTTCAAGGCTATGCAATTCATGGCACCTACTGGCACAGCAACTTTGGCACGCCGATGAGTCATGGATGTGTGAATCTGCCGACGCCAGAGGCCGAATGGTTCTATAACTGGGCGGACTATGGCACCCCGGTGCATGTTCAAATATAGGGATTGATTGAATAAACAAAAAGGACGCTCGGAAATGAGCGTCCTTTTTGTTTATTGTGCGAGCGATCCATCCAGCCCCAAATCAGATGCGTGTGCTTGCATGGCCTTCAACACTAATGGCACGTGAAACTCCCACAGCTCTACCCCTAGCGAGTTTGCGCCAACTTCCACATCTTCCCGATTTACACCACGGGCAAAAGCTTTATCCTTCCATTTTTTACGAATAGAGGATACTTCAACATCACGAACATCCTTAGAGGGGCGTACCAATGCCGCCGCAGTGATCAAGCCGGTGAGTTCATCCACCGCAAATAATGTCTTATCACGCAACGTAACGCGGTCATCGGCAGCCAATGGCCCGTGACTTAAAATTGTGAGAATATCCGCTTCAGACAATCCGCGTTCACGCAAAATCGGAGCGCCAGCCATCGGGTGCTGTTCAAGCGTAGGGTGTATCTCCCAGTCAAAATCATGAAGCAACCCCACCAATCCCCAGCTTTCCGGGTCTTCGCCGTAATATTCTGCATATGCGCGCATAGCAAACTCTACCGACAGCATATGCTTCCGCAAACTGTCTGCCTGTACAAATTCACAAACAATTTCCCATGCCTGCTGGCGATCCATTGTCATGACCTTTTTAAGAGTAAAGCCTACTTCACCCGCCTGATTGAAAGACATTAACGCTAATCATCAATGGTTCACCGATAGGAATTAAGCCGGGTGTCAGCAGTTCCCATTCACCCGAAGCAATACCACTGCGGGTGGGCGTACGCCCGCGGAACAGGATAGTCACTTCTTCACCTACGTTCACCCGCTGGCGAATATAGAAATATGGGGGGGTAGCGTTCAGGCTTTCACCGCTAACGAACACCAGTGAAGT
>DAOTUZ010000207.1:0-8966 GCA_034437295.1 Anaerolineae bacterium
CGCGCTTTCGCCCACGCTGGCGCTAACCGGGCGAGATCTAAGCGAGCTGATCTATCTGGAGCGCATGTACCAGGCGGGCGCAAGCGATTGTTTCGATGTTCTAGCAGCTCAGGCTTATGGCTTTTTTAGCGGCCCAACGGATCAGCGACTCCGTATCTTTCAGCCCAACTTCGCCCGCCAGCAGTTTGTGCGCGATTTGATGGTACAGCATGGCGACGCCCAAAAGCCAATCTGGATTAGTGAAGTGGCATGGAATCCGCTCGACTCGCCTGATGTGCCAGCGGAACTCGTCAACCGCGAAGGCTTCGGCATCGTCACGCCGGAACAAGCCGCCCGCTATCTGACCGAAGCGTACCAGCGCGTCGCAGAAGATTTCCCCTATATCGGCGTGATGAATTACTGGTACTTCAAGCCAGCATCAGAAGCGGAAGCCGGCCAATCGTGGTATTACTTCCGGATGCTAGAGCCAAATTTTGAGCCGATGCCGGTTTACGAAGCGTTTCACGAATACCACGCCAACCTGCAACCGATCCTCTATAGCGGCGTGCATCAGGCAGAAGATTGGGCAGTTGAGTCTGTAGGCGAACTTATCGAGTCAGCCGGGGCGCAGTTTGGCACGGCGCTGTCCACCCACGAGCCAATCAGTTTCATGGCACACGGCACCGATGTCATCGTGCGGGTACAAAGCGAAACGATCCCCCATCTCGAAATAAACGGACGCCCCGCCGAACCCATTTCTATACGCTCGCTGCCCGATAATTGGACGGAGCTTGTCCTACAAAAAGAGAGCCTGCCAGCAACCTACGCCTATCAACTCAGCGTGCCTGACGGAGTCCTTCTGCTCGATTCTATCCAAGTGAGCGATCACCTTCCGCGTACACAGACACCTGTCGTTCTCGGCGGCGCAGCGGTTTTTCTCATCTTTATCGGCGGCATAGGCTGGGCGCTGTGGCAGCGTTTTCGCGGTTAATCACTACACGATCCGCCCCCTTCATAACCGTAGGAATTTTCATCCTACTAGCATTCGGGCTGCGTTTCCACAACATCGGCGCACAATCGCTGTGGAACGATGAAGGCAACAGCATAGTTCAAGCAGAACGCACCCCCAGCGAAATCATCGAAAATGCCGCCCGCGATATTCACCCACCGGGCTACTATCTTTTGCTGTCGTTGTGGGTGAAGCTGGTTGGCAGCAGCGAATTTGCGCTGCGCGCACTCTCAGCATTTGCCAGCATCATCACAGTTGCCCTAACTTTCGCCATCGGGCGTAAGCTGTACGGCGCGTGGGCTGGCGTCGGCGCTGCGCTCTTTATATCCCTCAATTCCTTCAGCATTTATTACGCGCAAGAAGCCCGCATGTATGCGCTGCTAACATTATGGGTCACGCTCGGCTTCTACTGCCTGATCTTACTGCTGGAGAAGCCGGATAAGTGGCGTATTCTGGCGCTTGGTCTCGTCACCGCTGGGGGGCTTTATACCCAATATGCCTATGCGCTATTCATGATTCCGCAGGGGCTGCTGGCGGTGATCTGGATGCTCAATGACCGGCGTCATCGAGGCCGCTCATTTTCCTGCTACCTGATCGCCAACCTGATCGGCATCGCCCTGTTTGCGCCATGGATACCAACGGCGATTAGGCAGCTTTCAGGTTGGCAGCAAACTGGCAGCGAAATTACCCCCGTAAGCGAAGTATTGAGTGTGCTGCTGCGCTGGCTGACAATTGGCATTACTCCGGGGAGCGCGGCGATTGCCATTCCACTATTACTGTTGGCCTTCGCCTTTTTCGCCAGAACCCAGTTTCCTGAACGTCCACGCATTCTAACCGCGCCGCTGTGGGTATCTACGCCGCTGGCATTATTTCTATACTTCCAACTGGCGAGACCGCAAAATTACAAACTCATGCTGCCTGCTGAAACTGGTATGGCGATCTGGCTTACGGGTGGGTTAGCCGCCCTATGGCATTTATCAGAAAGCGCCAGCACACGCTCACTCAGGCGGCAGGCCGCGCTGCGGGTGGTTTCCCGCGCCGCCGCATTGATGGCCGGGGCTTGGTTAGTCATCGTTCTCGCTAATCATCTGCCCGCTATCTACAGCGACTCGCAGCTGCAGCGCGCCAACTATCGCGGAATTGTGCAAACGATCACCGAATCGCTGCGCGAGAATGATGCGATTATTCTGGACGCGCCGAATCAGGCCGAAGTTTTTAATTATTACTATCATGGCGAAATACCTGTTTATCCCCTACCTGTAGGGTTAGGTGGTAATGATCCCCAAACCCGACAGGCCGTTGAGGGCATCATTGCGACTCATGATCGGGCATTTGTCGTCTTTTGGGGGGAAACTGAACGCGATCCACAGCGTATTGTAGAGACCACGCTAGACAGTCTTGCCTATGCCGCAGGCGATCAATGGTTTGGCGATGTTCGGCTGTCTCGCTATATTATGCCGCAGCCCTTCGCTGTCGAACGCGAAAGTGGCACTCAATTTGGCGAGCATATCAGATTGTCAGGCTATGCCTTGAACGATGAAATCTTCGCGCCCGGTGATGCGCTGCAAGTGCAGTTTCAATGGCAAACCGATCAGCCTTTGACCGCCCGCTATAAAGTGTTCGTGCAGCTTCTAGATGCCAACGGCGCCCTACAAGCCCAACATGACAGCGAACCGGGCGGCGGTTTACAGCCCACTAACCTCTGGCTGCCGGAAGAAATTATCATTGATAATCATGCAATTCTGCTGCCAAACGCCCTGCCGCAAGGCGGATACACGTTGATCGCAGGGCTGTATCAGCTTGACCCACCTCACCATCGATTGCCCGTTGCCGGGGGCAATTACCTCTTATTAGGCAGCATTCAAATACAGTGACCGGCAGCACAAAGTCAGGGTCGCTGGCGGATGCCACTTTCGCCACAGTGGGTTAAAATAGGGATAGAGTTCCTTCGGACTCTGGAGGTTGTAATATGGCGATTCTAGTCACTGGCGCTGCCGGTTTTGTCGGCAGCAATACCGTGCGAATGTTAGTTCAGCAGGGTAAACCTGTTCGGGCGATGGTACACAATTTAGAAAAAGCGAAGATTCGCCTTGGCGATCTCGGCTCAAAAATCGAGATCGTGCAGGCAGATATTACCGACCGCAGCAAACTGCCGCGCTTAATGAATGATATTACAGCTATTGTGCATACGATTGCCGTGCCGATGGAACGAGGCAATGCCACTTACGATGAAATCAATTATCAGGGTACGATCAATATCGTAGATGCGGCAGAGGCGGAGGGCGTGCGCCGCTTCATCAATATCAGCCAGAACGGCGCACATCCTGATCATTTCTCGCATTTTCTACGTAGCAAAGGCCGGGCGCAGGAATATGTAGCCTCATCAAAGCTTGAATGGACGGCCTTTCGCCCGTCGGTCATCTTCGGCCCACAAGATGAGTTCTTCAACTCAATCGCCCGTCTGGTACGCTTAACACCGCTGATCTTCCCGAATATTGGCGGGGGTACAGCACACTTCCAGCCAGTTTCTGTCTACGATGTTACCGGGGCAATCGCCCGTTCACTGGAAGATGACAACAGCATCCATCATGAATTTCAACTCGGCGGCCCAGAAATTTTAACGATGGAAGAGATTGAAAAGCGTATTCTAAAAGCGATGAATACCAAGCGCATGCTTTTTCCGGCGCCGGCCTGGCTGCTTAAGCCACCCGTAATTCTGATGCAGACGTTTCTACCCGGCTCACCCGTGAACACAACTTTATTAGAACTACTCAAAGAGCCGAATATTGTAGGCGAGAACGCTCTAATCACCTATTTCAAATTAGTGCCTAAGTCGTTTAGCGGAGATAACATCGCTTATCTGAAGAAGGCGACCGCCAGCGATGCGCTGAAGAAAATGTTCACCAATGAGACGATAAGCTAGAAGTCAAGAGACAAAACACAAAAGAGACGGGCGAGATGTAGGCTGTTACTACATCTCGCCCGTCTCTTAATCCTTAGAATTTACCTTTTAATTCATTTCCCCCACCAGCGCACGCCCCCCGTGCAAGCCAGAAAGGAACGCGCCCTCAACTTTGGCATCTGCGAAAGAATCTCCGGCAAAAAGCAGCGGGCGGGTTTCGCCAGAGTCGGAATCATGCGCAACCCCCGTCAGTACATGGGTCACGCTCATCGGGTTCAATGGGCGGGAATAACGCCAGCGCTTGATCTGCGCTTCGAGAATTGACCACGAATCCCCACCCATCAGCGGTTCCAGATCAACGCGCAGCTTACTGAGTATCTGCTCATCGGGAAGCGCCCATAGCGCGCGGCTGTAATTGCCGCCCATTTGGATAGTAATAATATGAGTTTTTGAGATTCCCTTGCGTTGGTTATCTGCGATCCATGAAAGGTTGGCATGCGGGCGCTGCATGGCGCCCGGCGCCGGCAGCGCTATCTCTCCATTCACATGCAGCAGCGCAGTGAGGCACATTTCATAGCCAATGCTGGAAAGCTGTTCAAACACAGCCGGATCAAGGTTAATTTTGCCGGCCTCAATAAGCTTGAGGCTTTGCGGCATGGGCGGGGTTAACACCAGCGCCCCCCCTTCAAAGATGGTGTTCTCTTTGTCGGTCACCATCCAGCCATCAGCAAGGTGCTGAATCGTCACAATCTCAGTATTGATCCGCACATCCAACCCAGAGGCGAGGTGTTTTGCCAGCGCGTTCATGCCATCTTTTGCGGCGTAGCGGGGAAAGCCATCTCGCGTTTCCTCAAGGCTGCCATTGCTCCAACCGCGTGACCATTCAAAGATGATGCCTTCTTGTAACCAGCGTTCGGTAAACGCTTGAAATTCGGGATCGTGCGCGGTAAAAAACTGTGTGCCGGTATCAGCACGGCCTTCACCTATCCGGCGCGTTGCTAAACGCCCGCCCACGCTGCGGCTCTTGTCCAGTAGGTGTACCCGCTTACCCGCATCGGCCAGCACCCGCGCAGCAATCAACCCCGCTAAGCCGGCGCCGATCACCAGCGCGTCGTAGATTCTCGACATTTTGCCCTCGTTGAAAGCAATGAAGGGCGGAAGAATCCCCCCGCCCCTATAAAAAGCCTATCTATCTGAACAGTTCGCGCACGATGATATTGCGCTGAATTTCGCTGGTGCCTTCATAAATCTGAAACACCTTAATATCGCGCATCAGTTTCTCAACTGGATATTCGCGCATATAGCCATAGCCACCAAATACCTGCACAGCATCCACCGTCACCTGCATCGCCATGTCCGCAGCAAAGGCTTTTGCCGCAGCCACAATCTTCGGGTTGGAAATGCCGTTATCAACCGCCCATGCCGCCTGGTAAACCAGTAAACGCGCGGCTTCAATGTTAATCGCCATATCCGCGATCTTGTGGCCGATAGCCTGATGCTGCCAAATCGGTTGACCAAAGGTTTCGCGCTCTTTGGCATATTTCACGCATTCTTCAAGCGCACGACGCGCCACACCCACCGCGCCGGAAGCCACGCCGGGGCGGCTGTGATCGAATACGCTCATCGCCAGCATGAAGCCCATGCCTTCTTCGCCAATGCGGTTATCGGCTGGCACTTCCACATTTTCAAACACGATCTCTGCGGTATCGGCGGCACGCTGTCCTAGCTTATCGAAATGCTTACTCACCTTGATGCCCGGCGTATCGCGCTCAATCACGAAACAAGAAATGCCCCGATGCCGCTTCTCTGGATCGGTAACCGCGAAAACGGTATAGAAATTAGAGAAATTCACGTTGCTGATGAAGATTTTTGAGCCATTAATCACATAATGGCCGTTCACCCGCTCTGCGCGTGTTTGCATGCCCGCCACGTTTGAGCCAGCGCCGGGTTCAGTGACGCAGTAAGCGGCCAGATCGCCCTTACCCACCATACGTTCGCCCAGCCAGTAATCCTTCTGCGCGTCAGTTCCGCCTAGCAAAATGGGCAGCGATGACAGATTGTTCACGCTCATGGCCGTGCTGATGCCGGAACAGCCATACGCCAGTTCTTCGGCAACAACACATTCTTCCAGCACTGTTGCGCCGGGGCCGCCATATTCCAGCGGGATATTCAAGTTGACAAGGCCGATGTTTTGGCCTTTCTTGATAATATCAATCGGAAATTCTGCGGTGCGATCATAATGTTCAGCTTTAGGGATAATTTCTTTTGCCGCAAAATCCCGCGCTAATTTTTGAAGCTGCAATTGATCATCAGTCAATTCAAATGACAGCCCATTTGCCGATTGTGCCCCGTTCATAAACGACTTCTCCAACAATCTCATTTTGGAAACGATGCCGTAGATTATAGCGTGAGGCAGATATGCCGGGCAAAACAGCCGTCAATCTCATACAATAAAACCTGAATAAATATATACTACAATTATCAATCAGTACTTAGGAGGTATATTCCATGGTTACACGTCGTCGCTTTTCAATATTGTTCACGCTCACAGCGCTCATGCTCGTTCTTGCGTCAGCAGTTCAAGCGCTTTCGATTACTTCGGTGAGCGGCTTCACCCTTTTCTGCGACAGCTTTACCGGGACGGTAACATTTATCAATGATCGCGATAATTCTGGTTCAGGTGACGAGCGAAAGATTGAGCGTATCTTTGATGGCGATGGCACTCTGATCTATCTCGGCTGGACATATGCCGGTGCCATCGGCGGGTCCGGTCAGCTCGCTGGTCTCGAACTATATGATATTTTGCCGGATCACAACCCCATACGTTATGAACTCGTCAGCCTCGCTGGCAATGGTTTGCCAGAAGTTGTTGAACACACTGAGACGGGTTCATGCCCCGGCCTGCCTGATGGCTCTGCTGCCCCGCCTGTGTTTACGGATGGTCGCATCAACCCGCAAACCTTTGCGCCAGTCGTGCTTTACTGCGAACAATCTAGCTTGAGCGCATGGGCTGTTGATGGCAGCCCCCTGTTCACCTTCGATACCGCCGCCGCAGAAACACCATCAACCAATACCGTCCTACTCTCGCAAGCTGGCGTTGACCTGTACGCGCTGGCTGACGGCGGTTTCTCGGTGGTTGCGTCACAAAGTGACGGCAAACAATATCAATTCGTGTTTGCAGGATGCCCCGGTATTGGCGCGACCGCTGTCTACATCTCAGACCCGGCAACGGGCGAGTTTATCCGCGCCCAGTAAGCATTCTTTGACTGCCGCCGCTTTCGGTATATTTGAAAGCGGCGGCATATTTATGTGTCATCGCCTCGCCTGTTTGCTGGCGTCCCCGGATGCCCGTTGCGCGCCGTGAACAGGAACAAGCCGGCAGTTTTGAAATCGCCCATCCCTCAGTCGGTGATGTCCTATCTAAGGCCATTACGCACAATTTCAATCACCTCGTGGCCTTTCAGTTCGCCCAATGCACCCTACGCCAGCAGCCCATCAATCTCAGCCAGATCGCCCGCCGAAAGCTGCCATCCCGCCGCCGCCACGTTGCTATTCACCTGCTCAGGAGTCATCGCGCCGGCAATGACCGATGCAATTTGTGGGCGAGTCAACAGCCACGAGAAGGCCAATTCAAGAATGCTGTGCCCGCCATGCTCATGGGCAAAAGCGATCAGTTTTTCAACGTAGGCCAGCTTTTCATCAGTCACAAAATCAACATTTTGACTCAGCCGCGTACCTTCAGGAATGGGCTGCCCTAAGCGAAATTTGCCGGTGAGCAGGCCGCGATCCAGCGGGAAGTATGGCAGATAAGCGATATTCAGGCGCTCACATTCCGGCAGCGCATCCTGTTCGTCGTCGCGCTCCAACAGGCTGTAATGATTCTGCACGCTGGCAAAACGCGCCGCCCCCGGCTGTACCGCCGCTTCCGCTTCACGCAGCATTTCCGCCGTGAAATTTGAACAGCCGATCTCGCGCACTTTCCCCGCCTGTACCAAGTCATTCAGCGCGCCTAATGTCTCAGCAATCGGCACATCTGAATCCGGCGTATGCAGCTGATACAAGTCAATGCGATCTGTTTTCAAACGGCGCAGGCTGGCCTCAACGGCGCGGCGAATGTACTCAGGTTTCGCGCCCTTGCCCTGTCCTTCCATCTCATGCCCAAACTTGGTAGCGATAACCACCTGATCGCGGCGGCCTTCCAGCGCGCGGCCAATGAACGTCTCGCTTTCGCCACCGCCATAAATATCCGCCGTGTCAAAGAAATTGATGCCCGCATCCAGCGCCGCATCAATCACCTGCCGTGCGGCGGCATAATCGGCGCGGCGGCCAAAGTTATTGCAGCCCAATCCGATAATGGAAACATTTAATGAGCCAATGGCGCGTGTTTGCATGAATAATCCTCCGACGATTTCACGCGGATTGTAATGAATAACAGATAGTGAAGCTACAGCCGCAGCCTACCGCGCAAACCGTTCCGCCGCCCGCGCTTTCGCCTTGGCAACCTGTTCATCGCGGCTGCGGGGCGTCGCGTTGGTTTCCAACGAAGCCAGCAGCTTTGCCGCCGCGTTGGCAATTTCCTCAACCGCCGTGAAATACGCCGCTTCATTGGCCTTAGACGGCTTGTTGTAGCCACTCACCTTCCGCACAAATTGCAGCGCCGCAAGGCGAATTTCCTCATCGGTCACCGGCGGATCAAAGTTGAACAGTGGTTTAATATTCCGGCACATCAGGTTGATTCCTATCGTTTCAAATTCTAAGGATCACAAGGTCACATTTCATTGATCACGCGGTAGCGCAGCCCCACCACGCCAGAATTCAGCGTGATCGTCTCCAGCAGTTCCAGCTTTCGCGGCGGGTTGATGTTGATGAACATCTTTTTACCAGCGCCTAAAATCACGGGATGAATGAATACGCCCACCTCATCCACCAGCCCCATATTGATTAGCGCCGATCCCAGTTCCGCGCCGCCCACATCCATCTTCCGCCCCGGCTGCGCCTTCAGTTTTTCCACTTCTTCAGCAATATTCTCGCGGATCAGGCGATCCCCCTCACTCACCTGCTTCAGCGTTGCCGAAA
>DAOTUZ010000208.1:0-15074 GCA_034437295.1 Anaerolineae bacterium
ATTCGGCAAATACTGCTAGGCAGAGGATGACCAATCCCAGAATGCCGTCGCGGGTTGGGAAGCACAATAGCAGCAGCGGCAAAAGCTGCGCCAACCACTGCGGACTCCACCCTTGCGCCTGAAGAAAGAAGATCAGCAAGGTGATAGTCAGAAAGGCTACCAAACCACGATCATCAAAACGGCGAGTTCGCATATAAATAAATAGGCCAATCAAAGCTGCGATACCCAACCGCAGCCAACCGGGGATGGCCGGGGGATTGCCGTTCAATTGTGCAGCCGCAGACGGATCAAGTCGGTCAGCAACCGGGCCAAAATTGCCGGTACGGTAATTACCGTCAGCCAGCGCCCATACAGTTTGATAGGATGCTTTATTGAACTGTACAGTGAGCGAAGGCAGCGTCATTTGCGCGTTTTGCAGCATCAACATCGCATACACGGCCACAAAAATGGCTGACACAATCGCAAAATAGCGCAGCGCCAACCCCTTTGCCCGAAAGCGAAATACCGCACCCAAAATCAGCGCAGGGGTAAATTTGACCAGAGCGCCAATGCCCGCAGTCAATGCAGAGCGATTATCTTTTCCTGACAACAGCCAATGTAACGATAGCAGCAGCGTAAAGGCAACCAGCGGCTCAAATGTCCACCACTGCAAAACTGTTGGCGCTAGTAACAAGGCGTAAATCCAGACTAAGGCAGTGCCAGTTTGCGCGCCATGCAACCGTATGCCGATTTTACGTAACAGCGTGAGATTTCCAGTATCGCAAACCAGCATCAATAGGCTATATAGTATGGCGAAGCCGGCGTAACTGCCCCGTCCGGCAAGCTGGTAGATAATCACATTTAACCATGAAGGGATCGGCGGAAACTCGCTCCACCAATCACGGAAGGGTAATAATCCATCACTAGAAAGCGAACCGAGATGATAATAGGTGAGAAAATCACCCCCAGTAGTGATACCACGCTCAGAGCCATCAATTAGTAATGGCTGGTAAACCAGCAGCAGCCCTATCCGAAGCGCCAGAAACAGAATCAGCAGTAAACGCCAATCGCCTAACAGTCCGGCAGGAGTTACCGGGGCAGCAGTCCCAGATTTAGCCATCTAGCGTACCCTGATCTGAAACAGGCGCCCGACGCACGATCACGGAAGCTCCGTTATCCTCAAAAGCCACATTCCAATCAGGTGACGCTTTCAACTCACGCGCTAAGCCACTGCCAGATTCAATCAGCAGGACATTAATCCCATACTGATCAAGAGTTTCCGTATAGCCCTCACTACCCATCGCCGTATTCAAGTAGGCATTGGTCAAGAAATCATCGCCGTAAAGGTCAGTGCGCCCGTCTACAAATACCGGATATTCCGGCGCAAAATAGGTTAAATAGCCTCCCCAGTTATAGCTGTTAAACAAATTTCCCTGCGGGGCTTCCTCATTCAAATATTCCACTGCTGCTACCGGCAGCGTCATTTCTAGCGCCTCACGTACCGATTGCGGCGTCATCACAGCAAGCACCTTAACCGTCGCACCCAACCCTACCAGCACGATGATAATAACATTGGCAAAGGCAATCATTCGCGTCGCCCGCCGCTGCGGGTGAAAAACCCAACCGCGCTCCTCAAGTACGCTGTTCACATAAGTTGTAAGCATTGGAGTTACCACAACTGCAAACAGCGCAACGTTTCGCCCTGCATTCAGCGCGAGGTAAGCAGTGCCACTGTATAAAATGAAGTCCGTCCATGTTAAACGGCGCGCGCTTGCCCCTGCTGCGCCAAATGTCAAAAAGAGCAGCGCGAGGAATGGCAGCATCTGGCGTTCGTGGAAATTAGGAGAATTCCATTCCTGAATGAAGTTTTGTAACGCGCCAATCCCTATTGTCTGGAATGGCACCGCCAGCATTTGCAACCCGTAGGGGTTAATGCAAATGGCCGCCAGCGAGGCGACGAAAATCAGGCACAGCTTTCGCACTCCCCGCCAATTCACCTTTGGTTCACGGTGACGGGCAAACAGATTACCCATCGTCTCCCCGGCAATTAGCGCCGCCATGAGGATAAAACCGATGGAAAAACCGGCATGCAAGTTGCCCCAGATCGCCATGATGACGGGAATAAACCAGAGGCGATCATACTTGCCTCGCTGAAAGTCTAATAACAAATATAAAATCACAGCGCTCAGGAAAAATGAAAGCATCTGCGGGCGCGGCGACCAGAAAACTGCCGCCGTGGCCGCCCCCAGCACAATTGCAAAAGCGCGTAAATAGCCATTCCCCGTACAGGCCAGCCAAACAAAGATCATCCCTGCCGTTGCCAGAGAAGCCATGTAAATAGTGAGGCCAAGATAGCCGCCAAGATTCCAGAAGAGCGTCATGATCACCTGCGCACCCCAACTGTGATCAATCCACGACTGTCCATGCATGGTGAATGAATACGGATCGGTATAAATAATTCCGTCTTGCAGAATGGTTTCACCACTGCGTAAATGCCACCAAGTATCGGTATCTACAGGGATACGGGCGGCAATCGCAAAGATGAGGATGAAGAGAACAATCGTCAGGGTGCGTTCAATAGTCAGGCGCTGCATTATACCCCGCTCAGACTCAGCACCTTACCCACCGTGCGCAGCAAGATATTGATATCCAAAAGAAGGCCGACATGCCGGATGTAGAATAAATCGTATTGCAGCTTCACCAACGCATCCTCATCCGTTGAACCATATTTATAGCTCACCTGCGCCCATCCGGTTAAGCCCGGACGCACGATCAGCCTGGTACGATAAAAGGCGATCTTCTCCGTCAGCCGCTGCATATGCTCTGGGCGTTCAGGGCGCGGCCCCACCAAACTCATATCGCCACGCAGCACGTTCCAAAGCTGCGGCACCTCATCCAGCCGGGTTTTACGCAAAAACTTCCCGATTCCAGTGATGCGCGGATCATCTTTTTGGGCAAAAACCGCGCCGGTTTCAGATTCAGCATCAATGACCATTGAGCGGAATTTGTAAATGCGAAAAATGCGTCCGTTCTTGCCTACCCGTTCCTGTCCATAAAAGATACTGCCGCTAGAATCCAAACGGATCGCCAGCGCAATCAAGGGCGTTAGCGGCAAAATCAAGGCTAACCCGATCAGCGAAAGCGCAATATCCATTATTCGCTTCGCGATTGGATACGGATCGAAACCTGTATCAATAGTTTTGGGCAAAAACACTACCGCCCAATCATCGCTAACATGTTCTACAGGTACGCGCCCGGTGATCTCTTCATAAAGCAATGTCATTGGCACAATACGAACGCCGCGCTCGTAAGCATCCATGACCCCTTGAAACAGATCGCCACCTAGCGCCCTCGTTTCGGTCACTACAATTTCAGTGATCTGGTCACGAAGTACGAAGTTCATCAAATCGCGGCCAGCCCCTAAAACAGGCACGCCGGCCACGATCTGACCTACTTCTTCCGGCGAAGCGATCACACCACGCATCACGTATTCACCGTCAGCGTATTCGTTGACCGCTTCGATAATGGTGATGGCCGGCCATCCGGCGCCCACAATCAATGTTCGACGCGGTTGGCTTGCCCAGCCCACCAGAGCGGGTCGTGCAAATCGCCATGTGCTGATCAGGATGAAAGATAAAACCCCGTAATAGAGGATAAAAAGTCGCGGCAGTGCATCGCGGGGGGAGATGAAAAACACAATTAGATAAAAAATCAAAAGCTGCGCTTCAATGATCAACAACTTATTGAGGGTTTTGCTCAGGCTAGCAGCAATTCGCAAATCGTAAAAGTCATTCGCACGCGCCAGCAGCACCCAGAGGACAGCTAGAAACACGAACCAGACGCCGTTTGCAAGCACAAAATCGAGTGTAAAATTAATTTTGCCAACAAAGGCCCAGATACGCAGGGATATCAGTACAGCTACAAATACTGCCAGAATATCACCCGCCGCAATGACTAACTTACGCTCAGAAATTTGCATTTGGCGACGCGCGCGGCGTGTCGTTGGGCTGTAATACATAGCTGAGTGCTCACCCCGCATAGTCGGGATCTTCTGTAGAATACGGCGTCAATTTCTTAGTCCATAAGAAGAGTATCACAAGGCACAGCAAAGACAGGCTTGTGATTGCTGTTCCCGGCATCAACCACGACGGCGAATAGCTGAATTCTAACCTGTGCGTTCCCGCCAGCACAGCCACCGCCCGAAATGCCAGATTTGCGCGCTCAATCTGAACTGGTTCGCCATCTAACCTTGCATCCCAACTAGGGTAGTAGGTTTGCGTAATGACAAACCAGCCCGGAGAATCCGCCTGAATTTCAAAATTCATGCCATCCAACGAAGCAGACCACACGGCTAATTCCGCGGATTGCGGCATATCACATCCGCCCTCGCCAGCCAGTTCAACCCGTAGTTGTGGATCAAAGTCCGGCTGACGGAGCGCCGCGATCAATGAATCATCGGAATCATGCCAACAAGCCGCGCTCACCCAATAAGCCTCTTGTGCATCATTTTGCAGAAACGTTAGGCCATCTGCCGAAAATATGTCGGTGATCCCGGCGGCGCGCAATAACCCACCATAGCCCTGATAGGTTTCTAGTAAGTCACGATATGCAGCAAAATAGTCCGGCAGCAGTGGATCGAAGTTATTAAACAGAAAGGCCCGATCTAACAAATTCAAATTCGGCAAATTACTTGCGCGAAACGCTTCGAGACGCTCTCCCATAAGACGATAATCGTCAAACATAAAATAACGACTAAATTTCAAGTCATCTTCAGCTTGCGAAAGCCAGTAGCCCTGAGATGGCCGCTGAATTTGTGGAGCGCGGCGATCATAAAAGCTTGCGTTTACTGTTGGATTTAAGCCCCAATGAGCAACAATTAGATCAAGCGCAACAACAATGAGCACGGCGGTTGACCAACGAATATGTTGAGGTGAGGCTCGATCAGGCTGTCTCAAAGTCAGGAATCCAGCACACAGCCCGATAACACCGATGATTAAGAGCGCGCGAAATAACGATGGGGTTAAAGTATTTGTACTATTACTCCCGGCCAACACTCCTAGAATGCCGACAAGAATCGCCGCAATACAGGCGGCCATTAAGCGCTTCGCCCAGCGCTTTAGCCGCGTACTACGCCCCCACCAGGTAACCCCAATGCCCGCTAATATACACAATGCCATTACCGTCCATAACAGCCAGCGCACCGGTGCCTGAAACAGATCAAAGGTTGGAATGTGCTCGTATAAAAATGGGAAGATCGGCGTATTTGCGCCCATCGCAAATATAAATCCAACGCCTGCAACTATCAGCCAGAAAAGCAAGGTTTGAGCCAACGGATCGGTTTTACGCCTTGAACGCCACCCCCAGAGTGCCGCTATTGCCCCAAATAGCGGAATCAGCCCGATATAGGCAGCATCTTCAAAATATGCCCCGGCAGTCGCATATGATCCATCTGCCGGCGTGCCGAATATATTCCCATTTAGAAACGTGAAGGCTCGAAACGGATGAAAGCTGAAATTCATAGCAAAGGCAAAATCTACACCATCGTTTCGCTGTGAAAGCCCTAGCAGCTCCCCTGTTGCCAATAACTGCACAGAAGCGATACCGACGCCAATGAACCCGGCAATTGCCAGTAATGCCCAAACCTTCCAACTCATGCGATTACTGAAACCAAGCCAGACCAAGAACAAGCCGGCTAAAGTCAGGCTGTACCACGCAAGCTGCGCATGGCCGGCAAGCAGTAAAAGCGTCGTAAATATCGAAAACCAGATCGCAGCATAACGTTTTCTATCCACCATATGGCCGTAGACAGCCCACAACAACCACGGCAGCCACGCGGCAGCATATATCATTGGAAAAGTACCTAACCGCGCAACCAGATAGCCGCATAATCCGAATCCTAGCCCGGCTACACCTGCCCCAGTCAGATCTGCTCCCATGCGCTTGAGCAAGATAAACGCGCCAGCGCCAGCGATGAAAAGGTGTAATACCGCCGTCAGACTCATTGTCCAGGCAACCGGCAGAAAAAAGCTCGGCCAACTCAGGGGATATAGCAGCGCCGATTGGTAATTTGCGAACAGCGGCGCACCCGCCCCGTTATACGGATTCCACAGCGGCAGTTCTCCATTTCGCAGCATCTCAACTGCATAATCGCGCCATGGCACAAACTGAAGTGAGGGCAGCCCCCAATACAGCACTTCGCCCAACAAAACGCGATGCAGAAGTATTGCCAGCGCAATCGCTAGCACCAGAAGTGGGAAGAAAGAAGAAATGCGGCGATTCATGATCGGAAACGGATTCGCGCAAGAACCAGCAGCACCGCCAGCAGGCCGATCCCTGAAATACTAGCGGCCAGTATTGTAAGGTTATTTAAGCGTGCTATTTCTGATGGCGCGGGCAAATCCGGCCAGCCTTCCGGGAAAGCTGGATCGATGAGCGTAGCAGCAGCGTCAAACTGATAATCCAAATTCTGGTAAATATTTACCCCATTCACTGTGTCTAATAACGCCAGCTCCGGCGCGATAATTTCGTAAGGGGCGATCACGTGGCTAACCGACCATTCCGCTAACAAGCTGGCATCCGGAACTGCATCATCGTTTGCCGTCGTTATATTATTATCCAACATACCAACCAGCGGCGGCATCACCACGCTGTAGCCCTCAAACTCAACGCCGCCAGCCTGCATAATTGCTTCCGAAACACCGCGCAGTTGAAACGGATCTACCCCACCGAACAGCTTCAGTCCATATACCTCAGCGACCTGCTGCGGCAAGCTGTAGGCAGGGGCATAAATACGTTCTGAATCTGCTTCAAGCAATCGTTCTGCCAATGGTGTATAGGGCGTTAACCAATCCTCCCGGTTGCGCCATTCTAACCAGAGCGTCGCATTCAGAAGTAATTCTAAAAACAAGACGATCAATAAACTATTCGCAATCAACGGCCAGCGCAGCTTACCAGAACTGCTAACCAATAGCAGCGCGATACCCGCCCCACCCACCAGCAGTATCCAACCGCTAATACCGGGCAGCGGCAGCGCGATCCATGTAAAGATCGCGCCAACAATCGCAAACGCAAGTAAGCTGATCAACGCCATACGCCAGCGCCGCAATCCGCGCCAGTATCCATCCCGTCCTACCTTCGTCATCCAACCGGCAATCGTATCAAAGCCATACGCCGCGAGAAAACAAAATAGCAGCGCCACCAGAATCCATGCGCGTGAAGGGACTCGAAACCACCTAAATTGTGGGATAACAGTGTTTATCAGCGTCCAGATCGCGCTGTTTGCGCCTAAACTCCAAACTATCCCACATGTAATCAGCCCTAACCACATCCATTTATGCGACAATTTCCCACAAAATCCAACGATAACCAACAACAATGTGGGTAATCCCACATAAACCAGCATTTCCACATTACCCGTCATTCCCGGCAGCACTATTCCAATGAAATTCCCGGGTTCCAGCGAATAGATAGCCGCATCTGCAAGGGTTAACCCACTTCGATTCAGATAAGGCGACCATCCAATCAAAGGGATAGTGACCGAAGCGGTAAGGACAAGGCCGATTGCCCCAGCGACCATAACCCACAGCACAGAAGCGCGAATATGCCCCCGCATCTCAAACAGCATGTAAATGCCCGCTGCCCCATAACCAAACAGGCTGATGCGCACATCGCTTAATAACAAGAGGCTAGCAAATAATGAGAATATCAAAGCTGTTGCGAACTTAGGCGTCTGCCCAAATTTCCGCGCCGAATGCATCAACCATGGCAACCACGCCATCGCATACACAATATCTAGGTGTCCTGCGCCAGCATGCGCCACCAATCTCGGTGAAAACGCATACGCTACCATCGCAAACGCGGCAGCAGAACGGCTTAGCCCCACCGCCCGTGTCCATGCCCACATGCCAATTGCGGCAATGCTGGCATGTAAGAGCAGCATCACATTTAAATGCTGTGCCGGAGGAAATACCAATGCCAACCATTGCAACAGATATGCCGTTTTATTCAGCGGGTTCGCAGCAAACGGCGCGCCAGCCATGGTGGTTTCACGCCATATAGGAAAATCACGAAGTGTTAATACGGAATCGTGAAAAAAAAGTGATGCGGGGAAATGCGACGTTGCCGAATCGGAAAATTGGGCGCCGGGTGTGAAGGGAAGCCCGGCCAATTGAAACCCTAAGACTGCTAGAAGTAGTACGCCGCCAATGATAAATGCGGCAGCATAACTTGCCCTGCTACGCCCCATAAATTGTCACATCGCCAAATTGCACAATCCGGCGCAGATTTTCTGTGCAAGCGCCAGCCCCAAGACGCATTTCTTGCGGCCCCATTAGAACATAACGCACATTATTCTCGTCCAGCAGATGCCTACACGTCTCGCCACCTTCGGCGCCGTACCATGCCTCAACCTGTTGTTCTTTGGTTCTGGAATTCAGGGTTTCATAGGGATGTCCATATATCACACGCATCCCTGTATAGCCGGGAAGCCACGCGCTAACGAAGGGCGCAGCCAATACAACGCTATCCCCGTCCCGCCGCGAAAGCCAGTCAAATGCACGGGTATAGTCAGCCTCAAGCAGTATACCGGATGCCTGTTCAGGCGCACGTGCCGCTGGCAATACCGGCAGTACAAGTACAAGCAGCGGGCTGATCACCGAAATACCAAGTACCGCCACCGTGAAAAATCTCTTCGTGCGGCGTTTCAAGCGGGGATACCAGAAATCTTGCAAGGCGCGGACAGCAAAATAGGCTATCGGAATCATGATGCCTACGCTGAAGCGGCGCTGAATATTACTGGGCAGGTACACAAAAGCGATGATACACAGCAGCCACAGCAGCATGAATCGATCGCCATCTTGCTCAAAGCGTCGTACAGCCCGAAAAATGCCGGGCAGCGCAATGATCAGTGGCAAGCCAAAACCAAGCAAGAAATACAGCGGATTCGGCGCAGTAGTGACATTCTGGCGATTCCAAATCTGCATGGCAGGGTTGCCACTAAGCACTAGTCCCAGATAAATAGCAAGGGGAATTAACGGCAGGATGATCGCTGCGCAATAACGAATTAGATAGAGTGGCAGCTTGCGCTCCCCCAACAATACAATGCCAGTGAATAACACTAGAGCAGCGCTCACAGGAACCATCGCCTGCGGGTACAAAAAACCGATGATCAAACTGAGGCACAGTGCGGCCAGCCACCCATATTGCAGTGAGTGTGTTTGGCTCACACCCGGACGCAGCGCAAGGATCAATAATCCCGCCAGCAGCGCAAGGCAACCGATGGTCAGCGGGAAATGCACATTCATCAACGTGCTGTAAAACGGAAAAGCTTCAGGAATGAGCGTAAAGTCGGGGAAGTCAATTACACCTAGAACTGGCGCCAGTATCCAACCAAAGCCAGCGCCTAACGCGGCCATCAAAAAGAACAGGCGGCGCGTATTGATTTGTGACCAGACGACAGCGCCCAGTAAATATATCGCCGTATACATGAAAAGTGCGGCGAAAGCCCGTGCGACATGAAACAGCACGAGTGCCGGAATTGATGTCCAGCGGGAAACATGCCCCAACAAGGGGTATAGCGTTTGGATGAGCGCGCCAGAATGAGGCTCAGCCGTGTGTTGAAAAGTCACCAGCCAACTGCCCGCATACCCAAGCTGCATTTTAGAAAAGTAAGAACCACCATCCCAGAAATTATGTAAAGTCCCCATAAACTGCCACTGAGGGTCAACTGTCAATGTCAGCCATAACAGCGGTAGAAATGCCAATACCACCAAAAAGCCGCCAACAATTATCAGCCAGCGCCATTCTGCCCCAATGATCTGCACGCTGTCCCAACCGATTATTAACTCGTTCCGGAACGCTGTATTCTGCCGTGTACCGTTGACTACTGACATGGAAATTCGAACGTCCAACTGAGATGGTCTATTGTCCTTATTGTAAATGCTTGTAATGTTTCATTCTCTCAAGGTTACAGACATGGAGATTTCCTAACAAAATCAATACAGCGCAGAAGCGTAGAATTTAACTAGATGTAATGCGCCCTATGAAATTGACAGGGGGGGGGGACTCAATGGGGTTTGACATTGAAAATTTCGGAGCTGGTTTAGCAGTAGGCTGGCTTAGCGCCTATGGTGTGTATCGCGCCCGTCATCAAATCAGGCGGGGGTTACTCACGGTGCGCGGCGGCGCATCCAGCGCACAGCAATCAGCCACACGCAGCGCCGACAGCCGCTATGTAAACGATGTTATTGAAAAAGCCGAAACCACCCATCTCGGCGGCGTGGCAATTCCACTTTCAAAAGTACTGGTAGAGCCTCGGTTCCTACCGCCAATTCCCTTCGCGGCACCACCAGATGACGAAGTGATCCATGATATTTTCAGGGTTGTTCCAAATATACATGATCACCCGTTCCTATTAGCGCCCTACAATGTGCCTACCCTCTCAATGAGCGAGCTTGGCACGGGCAGTAATATGCTGGCGCTGCTTGGTCAGCCGGGCAGCGGTCGTACAACTGCGCTGCTCACGATTGCTATGTATAGTCTGGGTCACGTCGAGTTTAAGCCTCCCCCCGATAAGATTCAGGAACGCCTTGATCGCGAAGAGGCCGCCCTCACCGAAAAAGATCGCGCAGTGCGCATTAAAGAACGTATCACTATCGAGCAGCGGGCAAAAGAACGTTTGGCGAACGAACGCGGCGTCAACTTCGACTCCGAATCCGATGATGCGCTCAAAAATACGATACCACTATTCAAGCGGTTAATGCCGGTTTATGTCCATCTAGCCGATCTTCTGGCCCCGACATCAGAATTTGGCAAAGAAGTTGATCCGGCTGAACCGCTGGTGCGCACTGTTCAGGCAAATGTAAAGCGCGTTACCGCCAGCACTATTCCACGCGCACTATATAAACGGCTGAATCAGGGTACTGTACTGGTGCTCATTGACGGCTTTGATGATCTGCCGGAGTTTGAGCGTCCACGTGCGCTGGCGTGGTTGAAAGCCTTCAAGAATCAGTACAGCAGTAATTTTATAATCGTCTCTGGTCCGGTACATGGCGCGGGCGGGTTGCTGTCCCTTGGCCTAACCCCGGTTTATATGCGCCCATGGAATGATGTAGACATTAAGACCGCCGTTACAAGCTGGCACGAGTCGTGGTCACTTTTTAGAGGCAAACGCAGCAAGAGTACCAAAGAAAAAGCCGCTGAAGGGCTAGGCCGAGCGCTTATCAACAATCGCAGTTTGTATCCAGTTGAAGTGATTTTCAAAACATGGGCAAATTTTGATGATAAGGTTGAACTTGCGGGTTATGAAGGCTGGATACGTGCCGCGTTCGTCAAACTTATCCCCAAAGATGAGTCTCTCACCTCTCTACTACCGCGCCTAGCACAGATTGCTCTTATCCAACTTGATGACGGCTATATCACTGCTGCCCGTATGCAAGCACTCTCAATCGTCGGCATTGAGGGCAATACAGATTCAGATGATGCGCAGCCTCCTGAAGAAAATGGCAAAGACGCAAAGACGGCTGAAGACACTGAAAAAAGCTCGTCACAAGGGCGCTTGCTCGCAAGTTTGCGCCGCAGCGGGCTGCTTATTCGCTATAGTGGAGATCGCTATCAGTTCCGGCATCCATTACTAGCTGCTTATGCGGCCAGCCTGTGGATGAAAGATGCCTCGCCTGACGAGCAAACCAGCCGCTCTCACCAACCCGCATGGGCGCAAACCCTCGCCTATCTGGCGCTGCATACGCCTGTTGATGCGCTGGTGAAGCGGAGACTTAGCGCCCCGCCAGATATTCTACATTCAAATCTGCTGGATATTGCCCGCTGGATGGCTTACGCCAGCCCTGACGCCTCATGGCGAGGAGATGTTTTACGCCTGTTAAGCACTCAACTTATAGCACCCAATCAATATCCATTGGTCAGAGATAGAGTTGCCGCCGCCTTGCTAGACACCCGTGATCGTGGCGCACTGATTATTTTTCGCCACGCAGTACGTACAATGAACGCAGATGTGCGGCGTCTGGGCTGCCTGTGCATGGGTGCGCTTGGCGATATAGAATCGATCAAAGACCTCAAGCCGCTGCTTAATGACCAGATTCCCACTGTGCAGCTTTCCGCGGCCATGGGGCTAGGCGCTATTGCCAACGATTCCGCTCTTGAAGCCATGCTTATTGGCTTTACCGAAGGCTCAGAACAACTTAGGCAAGCAATCGCTGAAGCCTTCGCCGCTATCCCAGAAGAAGGGTACCCCATCCTTTATGAGGCGGTGAGCCACGATGACATGATGCTGCGTCGCGCAGCGGTATTCGGGTTACGGCGTTTGAAGACCACATGGTCGCTAATCGCCATTTATCGCGCTTTTCTTGAAGACGAGCAGTGGTATGTGCGTTCAGCGGCGCAGCAGGCATTTATGGAGCTGCAATACGGGCGAGAGTTTAGTTTGACGCAAGCCTACCCGCCTGCCGATCAAATTCAGTGGTTAGCGGATTGGACAGCCGAACAGGGCGAAAAATTACCCGCCGGTGACGGGGCAACTTCGATGCTGGTACGCGCCCTGCAAGATGGAGACGCGGAAGTACGTGCCTTAGCAGCATTGAACTTAGGGCAGCTAGGTTCAACCGGCACCCTAAAATCGTTGTATGCTGCTTTACGTGATCGCAGCGAAGATGTACGCATATCAGCTTTTAGGGGAATAGGCCATCTCGCTGAATATATCGGCGAACCGCTTCCTAACCCGCAATAGCATACGATTGATTCAAAACGAGAGATACAAGGGGAGATTTCCTCTTGTATCTCTCACGCTCTAATCAAATTGAACGGGTTAACACTTTATTCCGCTTCGTCAGTAACTTCCAACGTCGCTTCAGCCGTAGATTCTGCTGCCTGAAAAGAGTCGGGCAGCACTTCATTATCCGCGTTGCATAAAAATACGCGATCAAAATCAGTATGATAAATATACGTATTCTGCCCTGCTCTAAGCACGATTCGATAGCCATTCACCTGTGTTTGCTGGTACTGTGCTCCCAACTGCGGGCAACCAAGGCTGCTATCCGGCCAGATCACGGGCTGAATCTCGACGGCTTCAATCCGTCTCGTTGGCAAATTAAGCTGCTGCCCTAAAGCACGTTGGGCTACGCCAATCAGTTCGAATGCTACAGGATCGGTTTCGGCAAGCGATTGATCGTCATCAGCAATTTCTGTCCGCGTCGGCGCTGCCGTTAGCTGAATATCCTGCGGAGATGTCAACGATTGCAGCGTAGCCGTTGGGGGAATCCGGGTCGGGGTCGCCGTCGCCGTAGCTGGAATTAGAGTAAGCGTCGGCGCGCTTGTAGGCTGCATCTCAGGCGCGCAACCAGCCACAGACAAGGCCAGCAATAGGCTTGCGGTAATTCCTCTACTAATTTTATTGGCTGCCATGAAGAATGGCTTCCACCTGAGCGACGCTCAATCCCTCAATACTCACAATTTTCTCGCGCCCGTTCTCACCAGCAACAACAGCAACATTCTTAGGGGAAACACCGAGCTGTCCAGCTAAAAAAACAACGAGTTCCTGATTCGCCGCTGGCGAGCCTGCGGGCGACGCAATGAGTCGAATTTTGAGTACGCCATCATCTTGAACGCCAGCAATTTCCGTGCGCTCTGCCTGCGTAACTACCCGCACGGATAAGGCTGCTCCGCCGCGCGCATCCGTTATTTCAAACCTGCGGCTCATAATCACACCTCATGAGGAAGTCCTGCCGCGATATACCTAGATCGTAGCACGCTCTCTCATGAGAGACAAGCTACCCGGATTTCAACAACCCATCACGGGAAATTGAGAGAAAAGGATGTTGTTGCCCATATGGCTTGAGCGCCAAACAAATAGCGCCTAGCGAACAAACTGCATTAACACAGACAGGATCAGAAATACGATCAGCGGGCTAAAATCCATCATACCCGTTTGTGGCAGTAGATTACGGATCGGTCGCAAAACTGGTTCGGTAATTTCAAACACAAGCTGAACCCAGCGACTGCCGCGATCAATATTGGGGAACCATGAGAGCAAAACCCGCGCCAACAGCACGAGATTAAATGCCATCAACACGTAATACAGTAAGGTGCGAACAATCTCCATTTACAATCTCCTTCGATCATACCCTATATGTTAGGGTCATTAGTTTGAACAAGTTGTCGCTCGCCAAAAATAGCGCGTCCGATACGAACGATGGTTGCGCCTTCTTCGATAGCAACCGGGTAATCATCCGTCATCCCCATGCTTAGCTCTGGCAGTGGCAATCCAAGCCTTTGCTGCAATTCGTCGCGTAAAAGACGCAAGCGAGCAAACACGGGTCGTGTTTGTTCAACATCTTCAACAATCGGCGCCATGGTCATCAAGCCTATTAGTTGCAGCGATTCAAAATTAGCAACTTCATGAACACTCTGCGCGAAAGTTTCAAAAATTGCCTGATCCTCTTGCCAGCGCACACAGGAAAATCCTTGTTTGCTTTCTTCGCCAGATACGTTCACCTCAATTAGGATCTTCAGCTTTCGCAAAGCGGGAGCGCTTGCGGCCAGTTTGCCAGCTAACCGTACGCTGTCTACCGATTGCACAACGTCAAATAATGGCGCAACATCGCGGGCTTTACGGCTCTGAATATGCCCGATCATATGCCAGGTTAACGGGCTTGGGCTTTGTGCCTTCACCGCCGTGATTTTTCCCTGTGCTTCTTCTACGCGATTTTCCCCAAAATGTTGCATTCCTAGAGAAGCCGCTTCCAGTACCCTTGACGGGGTATGTGTTTTACTCACAGCAATCAGCGTGACTGATGCCGGATCGCGGTTCACATTCACGCATGCTTTAGCAATTTGCGCGCGAACTATGCCCAGGTTTTCAGCGATACTCATAAGCTAATCACAGCCCCAAAGCGTCCGGTCCGCCCATTTTCCGCGCGATGTGAATAAAACTCATCAACATGTTCAGCGGTGCATATTCCCGCAGTTTCTACTGCGCCTACACCTGCTCGTTCCAGATCTAGCCGGTTAGCCGCCCACAAGTCAAGATAGGCGCTGCCATCGGAAGGATCGTAGCAAACAAGACCTTCGATGGTGCGAAAGTATCT
>DAOTUZ010000209.1:0-20857 GCA_034437295.1 Anaerolineae bacterium
AGCGTCCCCGGAACATAGGTCAAGCCGGTCGGGATCAGGTCAGCGATGTCTACATCGAAGGCCGTCGAAGTTGAAGCGGCGGTGTGGCTGATCACCAGCGTATAGGTGATGGTGTCGCCAGCGTTGACGTTGCTGGTGGGGCTGGCGGTCTTGGTGATATTGAGCGCCGGCTCAACGATTTCGACATCTTCGGTGTCGGTGATAGTGCCGCCGCCCCAGTTAAAGACTGCGGTGTTGGTGTGGTTGACGCCGGTCACGCCTTCGTTGGAGGCGACATCAGCCACGCGCGCGGTGATCAGGATGACCAGATCATCGGCGGCGGTGTTGAGGCCGTCGGCGGCGTTGATGACGCTGCCCAGATTGATGGTGATCGGGCTGGGGGTGCCAGCGGCGATGGTCGGGAAGCCGCCGGGGATGGAGATATTGGCGCCGTTATCCGGTGCAAGCGCTGCCGAGACGAAGACGAAGCCAGCGGGCAGGGTGTCGGTGACAGTGACCGGGCCGATGGTGCCTTCGCGGAGGGTAGCGCGCAACTCGTAGGTGACGGTTTCGCCAATGGTCAGGTCGGTGATGGCCGGGTCGTGCTGGCCGGCGCCGGTGCTGGCTTCAGAGGTGCTGTCAATAGTCTTGGTGAAGGCCAGCGGGGTGAGGTTGGCGGTGACGGTTGCATCGTCGTCGTCGGTGTACTCACGCTCGTTGGGGTCGGTGCCGGGCAGGCTTGACCAGTCGAGATCGGCGGTGTTGACGAACGACTGGTTGTGGGTGACGGTGTTATTGACCGTGGCCTGATAGGTGATGGTGCTGGACTGACCGAGGGGGATAGATGCCCAGGTGATGACCAGATTCGGCGCGCCGGTATCCACAAGCGTGGTCGGCGCGACGCCTGAATTGTGGGTGAGCGTCCCCGGAACATAGGTCAAGCCGGTCGGGATCAGGTCAGCGATGTCCACATCGAAGGCGGTGGCCGTCGAACTACCGGTGTGCGTAACCACCAGTGTATAGGTGATGGTGTCGCCAGCGTTGACGCCGCTCGTCGGGCTGGCAGTCTTGGTGATGTTCAGCGCCGGCTCAACGATTTCGACGTCTTCGGTGTCGGTGATCGTGCCGCCGCCCCAGTTAAAGACTGCGGTGTTGGTGTGGTTGACGCCGGTCACGCCTTCGTTGGAGGCGACATCATCTACGCGCGCGGTGATCAGGATGACCAGATCATCATCGGTGTCGTTAGTGCCGTCGGCGGCGTTGATGACGCTGCCCAGATTGATGATGATCGGGCTGGGGGTGCCAGCGGCAATAGTCGGGAAGCCGCCGGGGATGGAGATATTGGCGCCGTTGTCTGGCGCGAGTGCCGCCGAGACGAAGACGAAGCCAGCGGGCAGGGTATCGGTAATCGTGACCGGGCCGATGGTGCCTTCGCGGAGGGTAGCGCGCAGCTCGTAGGTGACGGTTTCGCCAATGGTCAGGTCGGTGATGGCCGGGTCGTGCTGGCCGGCGCCGGTGCTGGGTGCAGAGGTGCTGTCAATGGTCTTGGTGAAGGCCAGTGGGGTGAGGTTGGCGGTGACGGTTGCATCATCGTCGTCGTCGTACTCACGCTCGTTGGGGTCGGTGCCGGGCAGGCTTGACCAGTCGAGATCGGCGGTGTTGACGAACGACTGGTTGTGGGTGACGGTGTTATTGACCGTGGCCTGATAGGTGATGGTGCTGGACTGGCCGAGCGGGATGGATGTCCAGGTGATGACCAGATTCGGCGCGCCGGTGTCTACGATGGTAGTTGGCACGACGCCGGCTGTATTCGTCAGCGAACCCGCGACATAGGTCAAGCCGGTCGGGATCAGGTCAGCGATGTCCACATCGAAGGCGGTGGCCGTCGAACTACCGGTGTGCGTAACCACCAGTGTATAGGTGATGGTGTCGCCAGCGTTGACGCCGCTCGTCGGGCTGGCAGTCTTGGTGATGTTCAGCGCCGGCTCAACGATTCTGACATCGGCAGTATCGCTGACGGTGCCATTGTCGTAAGTGAGTGTTGCCGTATTCGTGAGCAGGTCGCCGTTCACGTTTTCGGGAATATCGACAACGCGGGCGACAACCTCAATGATGATGAGATCGCGCGCATCGGTAATGTTGTCAAAGACATTGGTGATCGCGCCACTTGATGCCAGATTGAAGGTGATGCTCTGGCCGAAAGCGGACCCGGCAGCGCCAACCGCCATGCCGACATTGGCGATATTGCCGCCGCTGGTCGCCCCGACTGTGGTATTGCCGCCAATGGAGACGATGCGCGAACTGACATAGGACAGCGTTCCCGGATCGCCTGCGCCGATGCTGGGCAGGATGTCAACCATCGAGAGGGTATTGGTGGTGCCTTCCGGAACGGTGACGGTCATCTGGAAGGTGGCTGTTTCACCGATAGTCAGGTTCGGATCGGTGGTGCTGGGTTCGCTGCTGCTGACAAGGTTTTTGACAAAGGCCGGCGCGACCACGGTGACCGTCGCGGTATCGCTGCATGAGGGCACGATGGCGGGGTTGGCAGTGCTGCACCCACGGCCGCTGTTGTCAGGCAGGCTGTTGTACTGCTCGCTGGCGGTATTGACCAGCGACTCGCCGGGGATAACCGCGCTGGTGAGCGTTCCCTGATAGGTGACGGTCAGCGTTTGGCCGACGCGCAGGACATCCAGATCAACCTGAATGGTGGTGTCGCCGGGGGTGTTGCCGGTGGTGACGGCAGCAGTACCGTGAACGCCTGCGCCGGTGATATTGGTCGTCACGGTGCCGGCAGTGAGCGGGACTTTGACCAGCAAGGGATCGGTGACGCTGACGTTGAAGGCAGTGGCAGTTCCGGTGTTTTCAACGGTGACGGTATAGGTGACGGTATCGCCGGCATCGGCGTTGGTCGGCGTGACGGTCTTGGTGATGATCAGGCGCGGCTCAACGATGTCAACCGTTGCGGTGGCGTCCGCGGTCCGTGTCGCGCCGTCAGAATTGACATAGCGCAAACGACCGGTGTTGACGACGTTTGAGGCTTGACCGGGCGGGTTTACGCCGGTGTTACCGGGGATGTTGAGGACGGTGGCGACAATTTCAACCACGATCTGATCGCTGGCATTCGCTGTACCATCGGGCGTATTGGTGACAGAGCCGAGCGTCCACGTCGTGGTATCCAGAATTGTGTCGCTGTTTCTATCGCTAGCGACGCCGGACTGACCGACGCTGATGGAAGTGCTGGTGCTGAGATTGCTGCCGATGCTGATGATCTGGGATGAATCGTAGCGCAAGGCGGCAGGCAGGATGGGCAGCAGGTCGATGATCTGCGCGCCATTTGGAGTAGGGCCGTTGGTCACGCCTTCGCGGAAGGTGACGGTGACGCGGTAGGTGACCTGCTCGCCGATGGTGAGATCAGGATCGCCGTCGCCGCCATTGCCATCGTCGGTTTCAGGCGGTGAGGTGGAGAATACCACCTTGCTGATGTCGGGCGGATCTATGGTTCGGTTGACGCTGTCGGTATCCCGATAGGTGTTGGCCGCGCCGCCGGGATCGCTGGGATCGCCGGTGCGCTCGACGCCGTTCGGGTTGTAGGTGGTGTTGGTGGGACTGCCGGGCCGGCTGGTCCACTGGGTTTCAGCGGTATTGGCGATGACCAGCCCCGGCTGCACGTTGTTGTTGATGCGCACCTGGAAGCGAATCGTGCTGGTTTGGCCGACATTGAGGCCTACCCAGGTGGCGACGATGCGGTTGTTGAGGCTGTCGTATTGCAGCGAGCCTGTGTCTGGCGCGACGCCAGCGAAATGAGTCACGCTGCCGGCCACATAGGTGGTGTTGGCGGGGATATTATCCGCAAGCTCCACCTCATAGGCGGTGGCGTTGCTGGCGCCGGTATGGCTGATGACCAGCGTATAGGTGAGGATGTCGTCAGCGTCAATGATCGCGCTATTGGCTGGCGTAGCGGTTTTGACGACCTGAAGCGTCGGCTCGATCACGGTGACGGTGGTCTGCGCGGGGGTTAGGCTGTGCGGCACGTTGAGCGTATCCGTCCAGTTGAGGACGGCGCTGTTCTGGAGCGTGTCGCCGCGGTTGACCGCACTTTCATTCAACACGACTGCCGTATAGCTGATGGTGATGGTATGCGCGCCTGCGCCACTGGATGGCGTGGTGGTGATATTGTCAAAATCCCACGTCGCTAACTGGCCGGGATTTGCCACCACAGGATTGGTGGGATCGTTACAGGCCGCGGCAAAACCGCCGGGCAGGGTGGTGCTGACACCTGCGGAAGCGGTCACGCTCACGCAGTCTACGAAGGCCATGCCTGAGGGTAGGGTGTCTGCGATGCTGACGTCATTCAGCACGCCATCGGGTAGGGTGGTGGTGATGGTGTAAGTGACCACTTCGCCAATGGTCGCCGTGGTTGGCGTCACCGTCTTGGCGGTGGCGGGCTGGCTGAGGGTTACCGAAGCATCATCGGAGATAGACGGGAAGGATGTGCCAGATGTCGCCTGTGCCCTCCATGAAGCGGTCGCCGTGTTGACGATAGGTGGCTGGCCGGGGCTGGTGTTTGCGGCCAGCGTGCATCTCACGGTGATCAGGGCGGTGGCGGCATTCCCGGCGCTGCTGCTTGGCAGCGGGGCGGCTAGCACTAAGGGGGTGCTGAACAGATCGCCGGTGTAGGCGAGGGGCGTGGATGCCCCGTTTAGCACGCTGATGATGACGCAGCCGGTGAGACCCGTGACGGGCGGGTCAGTGACGCGCACATCATAGGCCGGGGCGCCGCCGGTATTTTCGACGGTGATGACGTAGGTGATCACATCGCCGGCATCGGACTGGCTGATGTTGCCATCTACGGGCAGAACTGAAGGCAGCGGGCTGATGGTGGCATCGGCGGCCGCATTGGAGCTGGCAGACACACCCTTGGTGATGTCGAGGGCGGGCGCGCTCACGTTGATATCAACGATATCCCCATCGGTAAGCCCGTCATTAGGCGTGTTTTCGGTGTTGATTCTGGAAATATTGGAGAGATGCAGGCCATCGGCAAATGGATCGTCGGTGATGGCGATGGTGATATCGAACTGGAGCGTTTGCGGGGCAGTGGGGTCGGTATCAATATCCGGCCAGTGAATTTCCAGCGAGTTGGTGGCGGGATCAATGGCGATTAAATCTGCGGTGATGCCAAGCCCGGGCGTCGAATGTAACGGCCCTAAGCGGATGCCGCAGGTAACGGCGCACGGGCCGGAACTGTTGAGCTGCGGCAGGGTGACATTGGAGCCTCCGACTTGCAGCCCCAGCGTAGGATGGTCAACGTCAAAGACTGGCAGCGGGAAGTAGTCGCGCAGCACAACATCCTGCGTATCGCCGGAAGGAATCTGAACCGTCAGGCGGTAGGTGACTGGCTCGCCGGGTTCATAGCCGATGCCGTTGGCAGGTGTGGAGATGACTTCCTTTGTGAGCGAAATTGGGTCTACGACGACCGATGCGCTGGAAGTGTTCTGGAAAACAGAACCATCGGTGAGGGTGAAATTCCCCGTAACGGTATTCGGCAGCGGGTCGGCGGCCAAAACAGGGTCTGGAGAATTGTTCCCTGAACCGTCCCGGTAATACTGCCTGACCGTTCCCTGATAGGCGAGCGTGCCAGAACCGGGGGGGATATTTCCAGAGAGGGCTGTTATGTCAAAGACCAGCGTTAGGGTGCCGTCGCCGTTGATGGTGATCGTAGGCGTGATTGCCCCGCTGTAGCTGCCGACGACTAAATTCCCTGAACCGGCTACATAATCTACGCCGTCGGACATGATATCGGTGATGGTCAGCGCGGCGACGGTGCCGTACTCGGTGATCTGGAGGTTCACTGAATAGTTGACGGTGCTTCCAGGCTGTACGGTCGCTGGCGAAGCTGATTTCTGGAAAACTGTATGCTCTGCCGAGACGTGATCGTCGTCGGAAAGCTGAGGGCCGGGAGTACTCAGATAGGAATAATCGAAAGTGGCGTTGTTTTCGATATCCATGACATCTGGGCTGTTGCCTACTTCATCGAGAATATCGGTGATGTAACCGGTGTATTCGATGACCAGCGTGCAGGTGTTTGCCGGATCGGGATTCACGATCTGGCTGAAGGGGACGATGAGCGTGCCTCCGGGCGCGGAAGTGCTGGGCAGCGTAGGACTGCCTAGCGTTGGGGTGCAGGTGCCGGTTGGAGGCAGGATCAGATTGGTGAACTGGAAGTAGGGCGAAAGCGTATCGTTAAACGCGATATTGGTGAGCGTCTTTCCGGGCGCGAGTTCGATGGTCAGGAAATAGCTGTATTCCCACATCGGGCCGGGCGGGCGCTCGTTTTCGGGCGTGCTGTTAGATTTATCGAAAGTGACCAGAATGGGGGTGATCGATCCGGTATCGGGATCGGGGGTGTTGAGGATCGGGCCGTTGACACCGGTTGCGGTATCGCCAAACTCGTAGCCGCCGATCACTTCAATCGGGAGCGGGACGTTGATAGGCGCCGCTGGATCAACGGTGACGCAGAAATGCGTTTGCAGCAGCGGGCCGCCGGTCACGACGGAGCCGATAGGCAGCCGCAAGACGAGCATCGTGTGGCCTGCGGGGCCGGTGATGACTTCATCAGCAATCGGATCGGTGAGTTGATTGCCGGGCGCCGCCGGGAAAGTGCCGGTGAATACGGGCGTTAAATTAAGATGATAGAACTCGGCGCTGTCGAAAGTGAGCATTGGATCCAGAATCAGGATCATGTAGGGGCCAAAGCCGGGGAGCGTGCCGCCGTTGCTGAAATCTTCATCCCAGCAGACTTGCCTTCCGGGGAACACTTCAACGGTAGGCGTAGGCGCGCCATCAACCTGCGGGATCGGGCCGGTGATTGGGTTGGGCGTTGAGGCGGCCAGCGGCATGATCATGCCGGGCGCGTCCATCGCCTGCGGCGCCGGGCGCACGCGCAATGAAGCGGCGGCGGTTTCATCGGTGCCGGGCATGACGGCGGTATTGGTGAAGACGAGATCATCAGGCCGGCTGAGGACAGTGGTGGCAATGGTGACCAGCACTTCTTCGCCGGGGGCTAACGTGGGAATGGTGATGGTGACGGTTTGGCCGCTGACGGTGTACGTCCCTTTTCCGAGGGTGACGCCATCAATTTGCAGTTCAGGGCGCAGCTCGTCAACAACGATCACGTTTGAGCCGGGGGCAGCCCCGTAGTTGCTGATGGTGATGTCCCAGTTGACGGCTTCGCCGGGCAGGCCAAGGCTGCCTTCGGGCAGGTAGCCAATTTTGCTCATGCCGGGGTCAAAGACGCCGATCACCGGCGCGGCCGTGGCCGACGCTTGTACTGTCGGCGGCACTATGCTTGGCGCTTGCGTGGGCGGTACACCGGTAGGCACAGCCGTAGGGACATCGGTGGGGCTGTCGGTCGGTGTTGGCGACGGGATATTGATGGTTAGGCTGTCGGAAGCGGGAGACACCGGGGCGCCGTTCAGATCGTCGGCATTCACGGTCACATTGGTGACTGAACTGGCGGCGATGGGCGAGGTGGCGCAGGAATAGACCCAGCTTTCGTTCAGATCGAGCAGGCCATCGCTGTTGCTATCACCGCTGGTGTATGCAGGCGCGCAAAGCGGGTGGGTCACGCTCACATTTTGAACCGGGCCGCTGCCGGTATTGGTGACGGTGAAGGTCAGGTTGGCGCTGCTGTTTAAGGGGACGGTCTGGGTTTCCGGCTGGGCATCTACGGCGATGCTGGATTGACCGGTGAAACGAATGGCTGCGTAAACGCAGGCGCTGTTGCTGCCGCCTTCAGGGCTGACGTAGTGGGTTTCGGGAGATTGACCGGGCGTGGCCGGGCAGACTTCGGATGCTGGCACAAAGCCGACATCGAGCATCGAGAATGGCAGCCCATCTATGGTGACCGGAATCGGATCATCAGGAAGCGATACGAAGATCGCGTCAGAACACGCTCCGCCATAGGGGCAAACTTCTTGATTGTTCGGCGTTTCATCGAGTTGAATTTGAACCGGAATCGTGACCGGATTGGGGGAAGCGCCGGTTGCCGGATTGAAATTCAGGGTGATATTGAGGTTGATATAGCCGAGCACGTAATCGGCGAAGATGGTGTTGTTGTAGTGGGTGAAACGGCCCAGCAGCATGTATTCATCGGGGCTGGTAGAAAGGTTTGCAGAACCGCTGAAGCCGAAACGGCTTTGCGATCTGTCGAGGCCTGCCGGGCAGGAACTGCCCGAACTGCCCCAGCCTATCTGTGTTTCGCCGCCGACAGCGCCGGTTTGGGCGCAGGAAATATCATTCCAAGTACTGCCTGAAATGACATCTGGAAAACCGCCGATAGTGGCGGCGGTGGCGGATGAGGTATCCCAAACGCCGGTGACCTGATCAATTGCCATCGGCAGTGTGAGCGCATAGACGCCGCCCACCACTGCCAGCAGCAGCACGAATAAGAATGCCCGAACTGCCAGATGCAGCTTGGCGCGGGGTACGGAAAGTTTAGAGAGAGAAGGTAGTGTAGTCATTTGCGGAATGGGTTCCCTTTAGGCGCTGATAAGAAGGTTGAAGTAAAGGCCGCCAATCGCGTTTGTTCCATCCAGCGTCACCGTAACAGCGGCATCGGTGCCGCCATCGGTATCGTCAACCGGGAGATAAACATTCGCGGGAAGGGCATCGGTGTTCAACCGAACAATATACTGGCCGGCAGCTAACTGGCCGAAGCCGAAGCTGCCATCTGCGCCGGTCTGGGCGCTGGCGACGAGTGAACCCGCCGCGTTATAGAGCGAAATGGTGAATACGGTGTCGCTGGAGAACTGCTCCAGCACGGAGCCGGAGATGCTGCTGGCGGCTGCGGGGGGCTGCAAGCCGAAGAGAATATCTTCGCGGGACTGCCCCATGACCGCATCAAAGGAAACGACTGCCGAAGTGGCTAGCGATGTGTTTGCAGGGATCGATTCGGCATTGATGGCGACGGTGTACTGGCCTTCAAAGACGCCGTTAAAGCTGAAATGACCGCTTGAGTCGGTGGTCAGGGCGGGGGCGGCTTCGCCAGCGGCGTTCTGCAACGAGATGGCAATGCCGGATACGCCGGATTCATTCGAGTCGAAGGCGCCATTACGGTTAGCATCAAGCCAGACATAACCGCTGAAGGCGCTGGGGATTTGTTCGCGATAGCCAAAATTGGCGCTGCTGTTGACGCCATTTGCGATAGCAATTTCTGTTTGCCCATCGAGTACGCCATCCAGATCGAAAGTGGCGGCGAAGGCGGCGGGCAGGGATTCTGGCAAAACGGAAACGGTGTAGTTTCCAGCGATCAACGCTTCAAAACTATAATTGCCATCGAGATCGGTCAGGGCATTGGTGGCGACGCCATCACTGCTGAGTGCGCGAACGGTCACGGCGGCCAAGCCCAACTCGCCAGAGTCGACAGCGCCGCTGGCATTGGCATCATCCCATACCTGCCCGCTGAGGGTTCCCGGCGCGAGACAGGGCGCGTCTACTGAGGCGGAAAACGCCGCAATCTGAAAGACGGGCTGACCATAACCGGCATTGATGGCAGTTTGTTCGCCTGCGCCAAGCTGAATAGAACCGGCGGCAACGCCATCCAGCGTGTATTCCAGCGGGGCGGCCATCGCTTCACCGTCGTTGGTGAGATTGACGATGACTCCGAGATCGCTACAGGCTGCATTTATGGACAGCGATAAGGGCGCTTCGGTAACCTGAACAGTGGCTTCTGGGGTCACTTCAGGGGCGGCTGGTTCGGGCGTTCCGGTAATTGGCGGAACGGGCGTCGCCGTTAGCGTTGAAATTGTTGTAGGCGCTGTGGCTTCGGCAGTAACTTCGGCTGTAGCTTCAACTGGCTCTTGTGTTGATTCCACTAGCCCCTCTACGTCCGGCGTGGTTTCGGCGGTGGCAAGGGGTGAAACCGGAACTGGCGTCACGGTGTTTTGGGCAGCCGCGACTGACGACAGTAAAAGCACAACGGTGACAAGAACGAAGATGTGAACTGCGTACCTACGATAATTTCTATGCATTCGAGATGAAACTCCTGATGTATACCGAACAGACGCGCAATAAAAACGAACCTACATAAACAAACATAGAATATGCCAACCTTCGATTATAAAGAATGCCGTTACAGATTGGTATGTTGTTTCAAACTTATTCATAAAACGTTTACAAAAATGAAAATTGTAAATATTTAGGAACAGGGGATTTGTTTTTAAATCAGGCTGAAAAATAACTATAGTTGGGCTGCCGTTTATAGTCCGCAATGACGTAAAGCGGCATCCCAAAAAACTAACCTTCACGCAGAAAACTGCTGGATTTACGAATAACGAGTTTGCTTTTCAGCACGACTTCGCGCACCGGGCGGGCGGGATTCTCGATGCGCTCTAGCAGTAGGGTGGCGGCGACGCGACCAAGCTCGTAAGTGGGCTGGGCAACAGCGGTGATGCCGGGCTGCACGATCATATTCCAATGCATATCATCGAAGCCAGCAAGCGCAATATCTTCAGGGATTCTCAAGTTCAATTCGTGAATAGCGCGCAGCACGCCAGCGGTGAGTTCGCAGTTTCCGGTGAACAGCGCCCGGGGTGGGTTTGGGCGGGAGAGCAGATCGCGCGCGGCGGCGTAACCATTTGCTTCTTTAGGGATGACTTGGATGACACGTTCGGGCAAAACAGGGATGTTGTGATCCACCAGCGCATTCTTATAGCCCTCAAGACGCTCGCGCCCGGTGGTGATATCGGAAACGCCAAGAACTGCGCCGATGGAACGATGCCCATCTGCGATCAGGTGGCTGACCAACTCGTAGGCGGCTTCATGGTTGTTGGTCAAAACCGCGTCCAGCGAGATGCCGTTTAAGCGCCGATCCAGCACAACGACGGGGGTGTTTTCAGCAAAGCGGCGAATTTGCTCTGCGGCGCGGTTATTCTTCTCGCGGGCGGGCGAGAGGATGACGCCGGCGACGTTCTCATCCAGAAGCTGATTGAGATAGAAGGCTTCTTTTTCAACATCTTCGTCTGAATTGCAGAGAAACACGCGGTAATGGCTTTCATAAGCGACATCTTCCACTGCCCTGACGACGGAGAGGTAGAACGGGTTCTGAATATCTGGAATGACAAGCCCGATGGTGGTGGATTTTTGAACGCGGAGGCTGCGCGCAACCTTATTGGGGCGATAGTTTAGGTCGCTGATGGATTGAAGCACACGCTCACGAAGCAGGCCGTTGACCGATTCGCTTCCTGAAAGGACTCGCGAGACTGTGGCTGTAGATACACCGGCATGGCGAGCAACGTCATAAATGCTAGGCATGATGAAGCATTCATCCGATTACTAAAGGTCAAGGCGTTGAGAACTCCCTGTAGGGTAAACGATTTCGCGCAAATCGTCAATTTTGTTGACGATTACAGGCGGGGGATGGCCTAGTTTCCTCTAAAGGGGCGGTGTGAAAGGGTCAATTTCAAGGAATTTTGACAAACTTCGAGAAATCGTTTACTTTATGCATTATACACACAGGCGCTGCTGGTGATGAGCTTTGCGCCTTGTGAACATGGTTTTTCAGATCGTTTTGAGCAGGAGGGAATGCTTGAAAGGAAAGCAGCAAGAGGGTATTTGCAGCGTCATGTAACCGCTCAAACTAATTTTAGGAGTGAACAATGAAGCTTCGATCTGTAACAAAACTATTGATCCTTTCTCTTTGTCTGATCGTCATGGTGACCGGCGCAGTTGGCGCACAGGATGCTGCCCCAAGCGGCGAAATCACCTTCGTATTCTGGGACAATACCACGGAAACACGCGCGGGCTGGGAAGCACATGTTGCCCGTTTCAACGAGCAGTTTCCTGATATTACGGTCAATTTGATTGGCGTTCCCGGCGGTATTTGGTCTGATTATCTGAACGGCACCGCAACCCTGATCGCCGGCGGCGAGCAGCCCGACATCATTTGGGTAGCGACAGAAGGCGTGCGTTTCCTGGTTGATCTCGGCCTGATGATGCCGCTCAACGATCTGGTTGATCAGGATGCAGAACAGCTAGAGCCGTATTTTGAAGATACTGCTGAGAACCTGCTGAATGGCTTTGTGATTGATGAACAACTGTATTTCCTGCCCTACTCATGGAATAACATGGTCATCTATTACAACCGGAATATGTTTGACGCTGCTGGTATTGACTATCCGAGCGATGACTGGACACGCGACGATTTTCTGGCCGCTGCGCAGGCAATGACGGCTGACAATGATGGCGACGGCAATAACGATCAGTATGGCTTCAGCGGCAGCGGCGGCGCGATGTTCTTCACCCTGCCGTGGATTTTCGCCAATGGCACAGACATTGTGACCGATGATTTCTGCGCGCCGAACCTGACTGATCCGGCAGTGTTGGATGCCATTCAGTTCATTTATGACATGGTTTACACCTACGAAATTGCGCCAGCCCCCGGCACCATAACCAACACCGAAATCCAATTCATCAATGGCGAAATCGGCATGTTTGGCGCTGGCCGCTGGGCAACCGGTGGTATGTACCGCGAAGGCTTCGAGGACTATGATATTGCGCTGTGGCCGGGCAACCCTGACAACACCACTGAGTTCGGCGTTGACGGCTTTGGCATTTTCCAGTCTTCACAGAACGTTCCGGCTTCGTGGGAATTCCTCAAGTATATGTCCAGCGCTGAAGTTCAGCAGGGTCTGGTTGCCAGCGTAGACAGCGGCAGCCCGCTGGGTAATATCCCCGCTTCACGCTCGGTTGCAGAACAGCTGTCACAGTTCCCGCCCGATAACTACGGCGCATTCTACGGCTCGCTGGATGGCAGCGTTCGCCCGGTGACTGCACCGCCGCGCTTCAACGAACTGGAAAGCATTTTCATTCGCTATCTCGATCTGGTGATGGCGAACGAAATGAGCGTGGAAGAGGCAATGAACGCCGCTCAAACTGAGCTGATGAGCGTCGTTTCCTGCTAGTCTTTGTCTGAATTATCCTGAAAAAATTGCCCCTTTCTTCACCATACGGCGCAGAAAGGGGCAATGCCCCGCATCCTGTAGTATTTAATGATGATGGGATGCCGGTAGATGGGCATGTCTTCATTCTAGGATATTGTTATGTCCCCAAAAGTAATGACATATAAGGCGATGAAACGGCGGGAAATGTGGACGGCATATGCGTTCATCCTGCCGACATTCATAGGTTTCGTGATCTTTATTGTTGGCCCGATGCTGGCGAGCTTCGCCATTAGCCTGTTTGACTGGAATATGCTGACGCCGCCGCGTTATATCGGGCTGGCAAACTTTGAGCAGCTTTTCCGCGATGCGCGTATCGGCAGTGTTTACCTGACCACCTTCAAATTGGCGCTGATGATTGTGCCGATGAATATGGCGCTTGGCTTAGGGTTGGCGGTCTTGATAGACCGCAAGATGCCTGGGATTCTCCGTAATTTCTTCAAGACCAGCTTCTTTTTCCCGTTTGTTGTTTCGGCGGTGGCGGTTTCGATCATCTGGACATTCATGTTTCATCGTGATCTTGGGCCGATAAACTATTTTCTGGGGCTGCTGGGGATTGATCGTATTCCATGGCTAAATTCCAGCGTCTACTCGCCTATCGCCATCATGATTGCGGATGTGTGGCGAAATGTTGGTTTTTACGTACTGGTGTTTCTGGGTGGTATGCAGGCAATACCGCGAGATTTTTATGAAGCAGCAGAGGTGGACGGCGCGGATAATTGGAAACAATTCCGGCATATTACGCTGCCACTACTTTCACCAACAGTTTTATTCCTGTCGGTGATCAGCGTGATTGGGGCGCTGCAAATTTTTGAACAGCCACAAATTTTGACCAATGGCGGCCCTGGCGATGCTACGCGCACCATTGTTTTGTACTTGTATGAACAGGGCTTCCGCTTCTTTGATATGGGCTATGCTTCGGCCATCGCGATTTCATTATTCGCAATCATCCTTGTTCTGACCGCGCTTCAGTTCCGGCTTAGCCGGCGCTGGGTCTTTTATTAATAAGGGTGAAGATGATGGCGACGCAAGCGCAAACGCAACCACAGAGCGTAGTTTTACCGAAAAAACGCAAGCCGTTTCCTGTAGGAACTTTTATTACCCTGCTTATTCTAGGATTCGGGGCGATATTGATGGTCGCTCCCTTCCTATGGATCATTTCAGCCGCGTTTGGAAAGACCACGGAAGTATTCGTGCTGCCGCCGCGCTGGCTTCCACAGAATCCGTCGCTGGAAAACTTTGAAGAAGTGTTCAATCAGGTGCCTTATCACCTGTTTATGTTCAATTCCATCAAGCTAGCGGTCATTGTCACGATTGGACAATTGATCACCTGTTCGATGGCGGCGTATGCTTTCGCCCGACTGCAATTTCCGGGGCGAAATGTGCTGTTCGTCATTCTGCTTTCTGCGCTGATGATTCCCGGACAGATCACGATTGTTCCGCTGTTCATTCTGGTCAGGAATTTAGGGCTGTATAACACCCATCTTGCCCTAATACTACCGGGGCTAGTGAATCCGTTCGGGGTATTTTTGCTGCGGCAGTATTTCGTCACTATCCCAACCGAACTTGAGGACGCTGCACGGGTAGATGGCGCCAATGTTTTCACGATTTACTGGCGGATCATTTTGCCGCTTGCCGGGCCGGTGCTGACGACGTTGGCGATTTTGACGTTCGTTGGCATGTGGAATGCTTACTTCTTCCCGTTGATCATGATCAATACGCCGGAATTACAGGTGATCACCGTGGGCTTAACGTTACTGCGCGGCCAGTATGGCGCGGGGGCATTAGGGCCGATTGCGGCGGCGCTGACGATGGCTATCATTCCCGTGCTGATCGTCTTTTTGCTGCTGCAAAAATACATCATCAAGAGCGTCGTCTCGACGGGGCTAAAGACGTAGTATGCATTTGCTGCAATCGCTTTCGGAAACTGCACTTGGCCGCGCATTGATTGCCTATTTCTTCGATCTTCCGCGCTGGACACTGGCAAATATTCTGTTTACGGCGGCACTGCTTCCAGCGTATCTGGCGCTGACCGGGGGCTACTATGCAATCGGGGTGATGGTGACGCTGCCAGTGGTGCCGGTGATTGCCGGGATGGTCAATATGGCGGCCAGCCAGACGTTGGAAAACGCTCCCCGATTAAAAGCTATGTTTGCATACCCTGCTACGCTGATAACCGTTTTCGCCGTGTGGCTGGGAACGGTGCTTTTATCCATGCTGCTGCTTGTAGGCATGCCGATAGCGATTGTGTTTTTGATTGGCTTCGCATTGTTCACGCTGCTGTTGATCGGGGTATTTGCGATTTACCTACCGTCACAGTTGAAAGTGAACGGCCGGCTAATTTGGCGGAATGCGCTGGTTCTGGCGGTGAGCAACCCGATTATCGGACTGGGGATGCTGTTTCTGGGGGGCATTGGCTTGTGGGCTGTATGGATGAGCAAAGGCGCGCTGATCGTGGTGATGCCTGCGCTCTGGGTTTTAATGGTAGCTTTCACGATTGATGATCGGATTAAAGTTATGCAGTCAGTTGAAAATGGGGCTGCTTAAAGCGGCTGTTTAATGAGGATTTCGGGTTCATGAAAAAGAAAAACAAGCGATTTTTTGATCCATCAGCAACAGTGTTGGCGTTTCCTTTAGGTGGTCTTGGCACAGGCACAGTTTCACTTGGCGCGCGCGGCGAAATGCGCGACTGGGAGATCTTCAATTCGGCGGCAAAGGGAAATCATCTGCCGAATACATTCTTCACCATTAGAGTACAGAAGCCGGGAGAGAAACCGGTGATGCGGGTGCTGGAAGGCGCGCTGCAACCACCCTTCAACCTTTCGCACGGCTATCATCCTTCTCAAAACGGCGGACTGCCGCGCTTCATGCACTCGCAGTTTAGCGGTGAATACCCGCTGGCGTGGGTTGATCTGGAAGATCCGAATGTGCCGGTGAAGGTGCATCTGGAAGCGTTCACGCCGATGATTCCGCTGAATCCCGACGATTCCGGGATACCCTGCGTATCGCTGAATTACAGTGTGACCAACACATCCGATCAACCGCTGGCAATAACCATCGTTGGGTCGCTGTGTAACGCGGTAGGTGGCGTGCAGTTCGATCCATTTATGAACATTGCCCGCAGCAAAGTAGGGAAAACGCGCAACCAGTTTCGCGGTAAAGCGAATCTGAGCGGCATCTTCATGGATGCTTCAGGGATAGCCGATGATGACTTCATGTTTGGCAGTATGGGGTTGGTGACGACTCATGAGAATGTGACGGTCAAACCTCAATGGCTGCGCAGCGGTTGGTGGGACTTTCTACAAGAATTCTGGGATGATCTGGCAGATGATGGCCTGCTAAATGACCTCAACTACGATCTCGAATCGCCGGATGGCAGACCGGACACAGGCTCACTGGGCATCGTTGACACACTGCAACCGGGCGAAACCCGCAGCTATCCATTCTGGATCACGTGGCACTTCCCGAACCGGTACAACAGTTGGCACGGGCCAATGGCGGTGAAGGCGGGCGCAAAGCCGACGATTCGCAATCATTACGCGGCGCAATTTTCAGATGCGTGGGATGTGGCTGAGTATGCGGTGAAGGAATGGCCGCGCCTTTCTAGCGAAACACATCAGTTTCACGATGCATTTTTCAACAGCACGCTGCCAGATTATGTGCTGGATGCGGTTTCGGCAAACATCGTGCCGATGCGCAGTAACACCTGTTTCTGGTTAGAGGATGGGCGCTTTTATGGGTGGGAAGGGTGTTTCGATACCGGCGGAAGCTGTGCCGGAACCTGCACTCATGTTTGGAGTTATGCCTACAGCGTGGCTTACCTGTTTCCCTCTCTAGAGCGGGAGATGCGGCGCATCGAGTTTCAAATTGAGACTGAAGACGATGGTTACATGACCTTCCGTAATCTGAAATCTTTGGGCGAAACGTTTGTATGGACATGGGCAGAACAGCCCAAAGCCGAACCCGCAGTTGATGGGCAGATGGGCAGCGTTTTGCGCGCCTACCGAGAATGGCAGCTTAGCGGGGATCGGGCATGGCTGGAGAGTATTTGGCCGGCGGTGAAGCGCGCACTTGAATTTGCTACGCAGCATTGGGATACCGATGGCGATTTTGTGCTTGATGGTAAGCAGCACAACACCTATGACATTGAATTTTATGGCCCGAACCCACTGAGCAATATCTATTACATGGCGGCTCTGCGGGCTGTGGAGGAACTGGCGAAGGTACTGGATGAACCGGAATTTGCCGGACGCTGCCGACAGGCATTTGAGGCCAGCGCCAGCAAGTTCGACGCGCTGTGCTGGAACGGCGAATACTACATTCAGCATTTAGAGGATGTGGATGCCCATAAGTATCAGCACGGGCTGGGGTGCCTATCTGATCAAATGCTTGGACAGCTTCATGCTCACGCGCTGGGATTGGGCGATTTGCTGCCTAGCGCGCATGTGCGCAAGGCGATTAAGAGCGTTTTTGATTACAACTTCCTTGAAGGTTTTGAACAGCACTCTAACTGCCAGCGCACCTATGTGCTGAATGATGAATCAGGGTTGCTACTTTGCACATGGCCGCACGGCGGGCGCCCAACGTTCCCGTTTGTATATTCTGATGAAGTGTGGACGGGGATCGAATATCACGTAGCCGCTGAACTGATTTATAACGGTTGGCTGGAAGATGGCCTGAAACTGGTGAAAACGGTGCGCTCCCGGCATGAGGGGACGCGGCGAAACCCGTGGGATGAGGTGGAATGCGGGCATCATTACGCGCGCTCCATGTCCAGCTGGGCGGTGCTGCTAGCTATAAGCGGGCAGCAGGTAGATCAAGCAAAAGGCACACTGACGTTTAATCCAGTACTTGAGGCCAGTGAAGATGCTGATCTTTTTCAGTGTTTCTGGTCAAACGGTAAGGCGTGGGGGTGTACCGAAACCAGCGGAATCTAAATGGCGATTGGACACCTGAAATAGAGATCTTAGGCGGCACGCTTGAAGTAGCGGCGAACAGCCTGCAAAAAGGCACAACTGCAGTTCAAGAATAAAAGGACAGGGAACTAATTTCTGACTAATTTCTGCCAGATCTGAGCTGATATGGCTGGGTAAACGAAAGGGTAACTTATGTGGCGTTTATTCATACTTTTAGTTTTTGCGTTGATAGGCAGCGTGAATATGACACTTGCTCAGGATGAACCAGCGCCTGTGTTAACTGGAATTGCGGATGTTGAGTTTGTAGAGTGGGTGACAGGGCCAGACTCGCCCAACCAGACCGATGTGAATTACGGTGTCTTAGGCACCGATCTTGGCAGCATGTTTGATATGAACGGCACGCTTTATATTGCGTTTGGCGATACTTTTGGCTGCTGCCGACCAGCTAATGGCGGCGGCGGTGGCGGTCAGTGGCGCTATAACGTGCTGGCCTACAGTACCGACCGAGATTTAGAGGATGGCATTACGCTGGATGGCTTCATCACGGATGGACGGGGGCGGGCGCGGGCGGTGCTGCGCAAACGGTTTGAAGATTTCACCATCATTCCAACCTATGGCATCGCAGTTGATGACCGCATGTTCCTTCATTATATGGCAGTTGATGAGTGGGGCGCGCCGGGGCATTGGACATTGAATCGCTCTGGTTGGGGATATTCCGATGATGGCGGCGAGACCTGGACGCAACCACATGATGCTGTTTGGGAAGGTGATACTAATTTTGGACAGGCGGCGCTGGTTGAACATGAGGGCTATATCTATGTCTTCGGTATCCACGGCGGGCGCTATGGCGGCGTGATGCTTGGCCGTACCCCCCGCGATCAGGTGCTGGATATGACAGCTTACACTTATTGGGATGGCAGCGATTGGGTGAGCGATCTAGATGCCGCCGTCGAAATTGTGCCGGGGCCGGTAGGTGAGCTTTCGGTGGCCTGGAATGAATTTCTGGGTCGCTGGATCATGATTTATCTGGATGAACCGCGCCGGGGGCTGGTGATTCGTGAAGCGCCGGAAATGACCGGGCCGTGGAGTGAGCCGATGATACTGGTTGATTCCGCAGATTTCCCTTCACTGTATGGCTCATATCTGCACCCGTGGGGCAGCGATGGAGAGACGATTTATTTCAATATGTCCCAGTGGGGGCCATATAACGTGATGTTGATGAGCGCCAGACTAGTTCGAGACGAAGAGTAGCCATTTGCGTAATTTGAGACGGGCTTTATCAATGAAGGGGCATCAAAATGGCAGTTTTTAAGGGCGGCCCATTGGGCGAATTAGCGCGTGTTCGCAATGTGACGACTCGGCGTGTCTCAAGCTATGACCGCACCGGCGGAAATGATGATCGCCTGCACTTAGCGCCGGGCACGACGACGGTGATTGCTGATCTAGCTGGCGCGGGATGTATCAACCACATCTGGGTCACGATGGTTTGCGGCCAAGAGGACTTTCTACGGCGAGTTACGCTGAAAATGCGCTGGGATAATGAAAGTGACTATTCCGTAGAAGCGCCGATTGGCGATTTCTTTGGCGTGGGGCATGCAAAGACGGTGGATTTCGTGTCTTTGCCGCTGCAAATGAGTCCTGCGAATGGACGGGCTTTCAACTGCTGGTTCCCGATGCCCTATGCTGAACGGGCGTTGATTGAGGTGACCAGTGACTGTGATACAGAAGTGTTGTTTTACTACTACATTGATTATGAAGAGCGCGCCAGCATTGACGGTGATATTGGCCGGTTTCATGCACAGTGGCGGCGGCAAAACCCGACTGACGGCATTTCAGATGCGAATATTTCCAATCATGAGTGGTCATTCGGCGGCGTAAATACAGATGGCAAGGGCAATTATGTGCTTCTGGAGGCCGAAGGCGCGGGGCATTATGTGGGCTGCAACTTAAACATCCATAATTTGCGTAAACGCCCGTGGCCTGAAGGCGCGCCATGGCCGATTTCCCCTGAACAAATGCACCAGAATATTCCGGGTGTGGGCGAAGCCTTCAACTGGTACGGAGAAGGCGACGACATGATTTTTGTTGACGGCGAGGAATGGCCGCCAGCACTTCACGGCACAGGCACAGAAGATTATTTCAATACGGCATGGTGCCCGGCCACCCCGTACAGCGCGCCGTATCATGGAATTACGCTGCCGGGTGGGCCGAACTGGTCAGATAAGATTTCGCTGTACCGTTTCCACATTGAAGACCCGGTATGTTTTCAGAAGTCTATTAGGGTGACGATTGAGCACGGACACGCCAATCATCGTAATGATGACTATTCCAGCACAGCATACTGGTACCAACTGGAGCCTCATAAGCCCTTCCCGCCGCTGCCTGAAGTGCAGCAGCGCCTGCCGATACACGATGATGAATAATCACGGCGGAAATTCCGAATGTTCGCTTTGAACTATGTAGTTTATGGTGGAAATAATGATGAGTGTTTATCCCATTCCTGAATTGCAAATACCCGAACCTGTGCCGGATAACGTTGCGATACTGGTCGCCAGCGGCGATTTGCGGCTTCCCGCGAATCAACAGTGTTGGCCCGCGCAAAAAGATATGGAAGAAAGGATCACTGCCGCATTTGCCGGTGAAGGCATCACGGTTCAGCGCGGGCATGCTTATGACCCGATTGAGGAACACGGGTTTATTTCCAGTCAGCGCATGGGCATGGATATTTTCAAGGATATTCACCCTGATGCCAAGCTGATCGTGGCTGAGGCGGTCTGGCAGTACAGCCATCATGTGCTGGCCGGCCTGCGCGATCATCGCGGGCCGATTTTGACCATCGCCAATTGGAGCGGTCAATGGCCGGGGCTGGTGGGGCAGCTCAACTTGAATGGTTCGCTGACCAAAATGGGCGTGAACTACAGCGCGCTGTGGAGTGTAGATTTCACTGATGAATACTTTTTGAACGGT
>DAOTUZ010000210.1:0-5435 GCA_034437295.1 Anaerolineae bacterium
CAGGCAAAAAAATATCGGGATGCGGCATCCCGCGTCCTCACGCCCTCTACTTTCCCGCAGCCCTTTTGTGTTTAAGCGCTAGTTTTAAGTGCGGTTTTCCGGCATCGGTTCAACGATCACTTCGATAAAGTCAAACTTCGCCCTGAATTTTGTCGTCTTATTCGACAGCGGCGCAAGTTGCAGCTTTTCAATCAGGTAAACGCGCGTCCCCAGACCATCCAGGTTAAAGCAGGTGACGATCTTTTCCTGTGCCTGCGCGTTACGGAAATAGGCCATACTGCCCTGCGGATCCATCCGCCGCAGTTTACGCTTGGCGCTGCCATATTTCCGCTTCTTCAGGTCATTCAACAGGTCGGTGCGCTCTTGTGTATTCAAAAATGCCATGACCGATTCCTTGAGATATGCTGTTTCAATCAGAACACAATTGTATAATCTTCGCGCAAGAGTTCCAACTGCGGGGCGATAGTGTTTCCCAATTGCAGGCTTTATCCCGCGCACCCCGATTATAGAGAAGGCGTCTCATGGATCAGCTCCCTTTGATATTTAAAACGCCCGTCACCTATACCGTCACCGAGTTTTCACGGGTGATCCAGTCGGTATTGGAAGATGACCGGCTGATCGGCGCCACAGTCGAAGGCGAAGTCTCTGAATTTAAGCAGGCCAGCAGCGGGCATTACTATTTCACCCTGAAAGATGCCGGTGCCGCCGTCCGCTGTGCCATGTGGCGCTCCAACGTGCAGCGTAATGGCGGCTTCACCCCGCGTGTAGGCGATCATGTACAGGCACGCGGCACGGTAGAGTTGTATGCGCCCCGCGGAGATATCAGCTTTATCATAGATCGGCTGAAACCGTTGGGCGTGGGCGATTTATTCCGTCAGTTTGAACTGCTCAAAGCGCGGTTGATCGAAGAAGGGTTGTTCGATCAAGACAATAAGCGCGATTTACCCATATTCCCCACCCGCATCGGCGTCGTCACCTCGCCAGAAGCCGCCGCTTTTCAGGATGTATTGAAAGTGCTGCGCCGCCGTTTTCCATTAGCCACGGTGATCCTATCGCCCACGCTGGTGCAGGGCGATAGCGCCCCCCCGGCCATCGTGCGCGCATTGGCCGCGCTGAATACCCGTGATGATATTCAGGTGATCCTGATTTGTCGCGGCGGCGGCAGCATTGAAGACCTCTGGGCATTCAACGATGAACGGGTGGTGCGTGCCGTAGCCACCAGCCGCATCCCCACCATTACCGGCGTCGGCCATGAAACCGACAGCACGCTGGTAGATTTTGCCGCCGATATGCGCGCAGCAACGCCGAGCAATGCCGCTGAAATTTTGACGCCGGATATTGAAACCTTGCAGATATCGCTGGCGCAAACCCGCCGAAATTTGCAAGAAATTGCCAGCAGTATTGTCGATTCAAACCGGCGATTATTAGATGATTCGATCCGTTCACTGCGGCGTTCTTCCCCCACCGCCATCATTGCCGAACAGCGCCGGCGTGTGGATGGTTGGGGAGAGCGCCTTGAAAATCGTCAGGCAGCTTGGTTGGCGCTGCTGCATGAACAGCTTCACTCCGCAGCCGCCGTCCTCAACGCCCATGATCCAATGGCGCCGCTGCACAAAGGCTATGCGCTGGTGCGCCACCGCGATACCGGCAAGATCATCAAAACTATCGCCAGCGCCGCCCCGGGCGATGCCCTAACAATTCAGCTTCAAGATGGCGAGCTAAACGCGCGCGTAGAGTAATTCACCACTCAGCCGGGAAGGAATTTGAGCTATGAACGACTTAAAAGACTTGAGCTATGAACTTGCTTATGCAGAGCTTGAGCAGATTGTACGGCAGCTAGAGGAAACGACCTTAACGCTAGATATGAGCGTGACTCTTTTCGAGCGCGGCCGGCTGTTGGCAGCACACTGTCAGGCATTATTGGATGCCGCTGAACTCCGTGTCGTTCAAATTGACGATCCTGCCTAACAAACTACTTCTTAACGATCTGATCGTTGGCTAACGATCAAGAAACAACGATAGGGAATCGCACATTTCCAATTTTATCCCAAATTTGGGATAATCTTGGGATAAACCGTTTTATAACCCCAATCTAGCCAGCAATCTACAGCTTGGGATATTTGGGAAATAGCGACGAATTTGTGATAAAAATTCGATTCCAGCATTTTGGCGATCCGTCCCGTTGGTTTGCGCAAAGCCGATCTTTACCGGCTGCATTGAACAGTCTGTAGCAAAACCAGCGCTGCCCCCTATCTGCGATATAACGCGCCGCCGCCATCCCCGGAAAATATCGCAACCATATCCCAAGCGTCACATCAGCACCTTCAAAATGCCGGGCTGCACAGAGAAGGTGATGCTTTTGCCATCCGTTGGCTCGCCATCCAGTTCCAACCCCATCTCGCCATCAGCCTGAACCACGATCTGCGTAGCGCGGGCATGGCGAACTGCCGGATGGGTTAAATGTGTGGCGTTATACACCCGCCGCAGGGCAGTCAGAACAGTGACGCGGGACACATCTTTGACCAGCACCACATCGAACAAACCATCGTCAGGGTGTGCATTCGGGGCAATCTTCATGCCATGCCCAAACGTCGTGCCGTTGGCGACCACCAGCGCAAAGGCGCGCCCGTCATACCAGCTTTCGCCATCCAGTGTTACGCGCATCGGGCCGGGGCGATATTGCAAAATCGTCTGCACCGTTGCCCCCAGAAATGTCCATGGGCGGCGCGTGCTTTGCCGGTTCACCCGCTTTGCCACCTCACCGCCTAATCCAGCGCTGGCGATATTCAGGAAATACTCGGCATTTTCCCCCGTTTCCATCTTCCCCAGATCCAGCGCCTTTGGCTGCGCCCGCGCAATCCATTCTGCCGCCTGTTTCAGATCCCGCGTGGGAATACCCGCGCCGCGTGCCCAATCGCGCCCGGTGCCTACCGGAAGCGTGCCATAAACCATGTGTTCTTCAGGCGCAAGCGTCTCGTTCTGCCGCGCTAGTGCATTGACCAGCGCATGATTAGTGCCATCCCCGCCAATGGAGATCACCCGGCGAATACCAACAGCATGGGCTTTATCCAAATGTTCGGCCACTTCCGCCGGGTGTTGGGTGACGGCTACCATCAATTCGCCCAGTTCTTGCCACAGCAGCGGCTCAAGCTCTTTCCACACCCGGCCAGCACGGCCGCCTGCTGCATGTGGGTTCAAAATAATCAGTGTGCGGGAAGGCGTATCCGTCATTTTCAAAACAATCTGTATATGAGAGAAAGCACATTTACTTAACACTATAGCGGGTTAGCGTGCTGTGGATAGTTGTCGTTAAGGTCACATCATGCGCATAGGGAATACGGCTATAATAATGCCTGATTTGCCGCAGCGGGTGCGCCTTTGCGCGCCCCTTACAATGATTTTAGTTTTGCTGATTCTAAGAGCAGTCAGCCGGCGGCCAAGCCTCAAAGGAATACCGGTTATGCCCATGTCTTCATCCTTCAAAGCGCGGCTGAACCCGCATCTGCGCAAGATTGCCCAACATTTCGGCACGCCATTTCACATCTACGATGAAACCGGCATCCGCGAAACCGCAGCATCCCTGAAGCAGGCGTTCGCCTCATCGCCAAATTTCCGCGAGTATTTCGCAGTGAAGGCGCTGCCCAACCCGCATATCCTCGCCATTCTGCGCGACTGTGGATTCGGCTTTGATTGTAGTTCTGCGCCCGAACTGGCCTTGAGCCGGGATATAGGCGCAAGCGGCGAAGATATTATGTTCACTTCAAACAACACCTCGCCCGCAGAATTTGCCGCCGCGATGGATAACGGCGGGTGCATCCTGAATCTAGACGACATTTCGCATTTGCAGCACTTGACCACCGCGCCAAACCTGATCTCCTTCCGCTATAACCCCGGCGCGAAACGTACCGGCAACGCTATCATCGGCAAGCCTGAAGAAGCCAAGTTTGGCGTGGATCACGATCACATTCTGAGCGCCTATCAGGCGGCGCGGGATATGGGCGTAAGCCGATTCGGCTTGCACACCATGCTGGTCTCCAACGAACGCGATTATCGCTATATGCTGCAAACAGCGGAAATGCTGTTAGAACTGGCCGCATGGCTTTCGCAGGAAGTGAATATCACCTTCGAGTTCATCAATATCGGCGGCGGATTGGGCATTCCCTATAAGCCTGAAGATACCCCGCTGGATATTGTTTCTCTTGGGCGCGAGATCGGAGAGCGATTCGCGGCGTTTGCCGGAACGCATGGCGCCGCGCCTAAGCTCTACATGGAAAGCGGGCGCTATGTGACCGGCCCACACGGCGCACTGGTAACGCAAGTCATCAATCGCAAAGAAACCTATCGCACGTATATCGGCACAGATGCCAGCATGTCGGCGCTGATGCGCCCCGGCATGTACGGCGCCTATCATCACATTGAAGTATTGGGCAAAGAGTCCTCGCCGCTGGAGACCGTAGACGTGACCGGCGCGCTCTGCGAAAACAACGATAAATTCGCAGTTCAGCGCGATCTGCCGCGTACTGCTGCCGGTGATCTATTGATTGTGCAGGATACCGGCGCGCATGGTCATGCGATGGGCTTCAATTACAACGGCAGGCTGCGGCCTCAAGAACTGCTGCTAGGGGCAGATGGAAGCGTGAGCCGCATTCGCCGCGCCGAAACGCTTGCTGATTACGTTGCCACGCTGCATTTTGAGGCGGATAGCTTAGCGATCAGGTGATCTACGTGCGCCCGGCAGCAGCTACGCGCCTTCGGCAAACTACAACCTACTTTTCCAAACCCTGCGTTTTCATGGCGGAGATAAATTCTTCTATCGGGAAGGGCTTCGGAAAATAGCGATTCGCCCCGGCGGCCAGCGCCGCAGTTTCATCATCGGGCGTGCCGCTGGTAGAAATCACATAAATCTTCGCCCAAACGTCATCTGCGCGCAGGCGGCGCAGGAAATCCAGCCCGTCCATCGGATGCATTTTTATATCTACCAGTACAAAACTCGGCGGCTCTGGAAGCGCTTCCAGCACTTGCAACGCCGATTCGCCATCACGGGCAGTTTGCACACTGTAGCCATTTAACCTTGCGGCTTCGGCCAGCAAATCAGCCAGCAGCAGTTCGTCTTCAACAATAAGCAGATCAGTCACTTTGTCATATCCTACAACGTTAATGTATTAAGGTCGCACCTGTCCTTGCCCAATGACCACCCATTTGTAAGTCGTTAATTCTTCCAGCGCCATTGGCCCGCGCGCATGCAGCTTTTGCGTGCTCACGGCAAGTTCAGCGCCCAGCCCCAGCGCGCTGCCGTCATTAAAACGGGTGCTGGTATTCACAAACACCGCCGCCGAGTCAATTTCCAGTACAAAGCGGTCAGCATGAGCCTGCGTTTGCGTCAAAATGGCTTCACTATGGAAAGTGCTGTGCGCGTTGATGTGATCAATCGCCTC
>DAOTUZ010000211.1:0-31791 GCA_034437295.1 Anaerolineae bacterium
CAATAAACGCGCCTTCTTCAGTGGTCAAGGCTTGAGCGCGAATATCGCCCCAGATTCTACCAGTACGTAAAAGCTGCACTTTTTTACCACTCACATTTCCCCGTACGGCGCCAGCAATCGAGATATTTCTGGCATTGATATCCGCAGTAATTTTGGCAGTCTCGCCAACCAGCACATTCCCGCCAATTTCCAATTCACCGGTAAAGGTGCCATCCAAGCGCACGTTGGCATTGCTGCGTAATGAGCCTTCAATCACCGAATTTGCACCCAACACTGTTTCAAAACCGACGGGCGCCGGGGGTGGCGCAATATGCTGCGACTCTGCTCGTGGAGTAATCGGATCTCCGGCAATCCGCGGCAGTGGCTCGGCCTGTTTATTCTTTCCAAAAAACGACATGATTTCCTCCCAACGCCTACCCTACGTTTATTCAACTTAAACGAGGATCAGGCGCGCCTAAGCGTAGAATTGAGTGTAATCGCTCAGTCGGCATAAGGCCATAGAGTCCAAGATTAAAGATGGACTGATAGACTAAGCAAAATACTCTGACATACTCTATTGTAGCTTCAATACGGTACCCTTCTCCAACGGAAAATTATGTCATTCCATCACACATCGTCGCAGTTCGAAGAGTCGAACTTTCGGCATCTGGTATTTGATATTGCCTGGTTCGGACTAGCGTTGGCAGCCACATCTCGTTTTCTATCGGTTTACGCGATTCGGGTTGGCGCAAGCGCGACTGAAATCGGCCTAATTACTGCGCTGCCCTCTCTAATTCTATTATTCTCCTCAAGCTTAGGCGGTGTTTGGCAGCGCCGTTATACGACTCGTGAACGGGCGCTTTCCTGGCCGGGGCTAGGCATGCGCATGATGTTCATTTTACCGGCATTTACCCCTCTACTGCCTGAGCATCTACGCCCATTATGGCTGATCATCTCAATTTCGCTGCCCGCCATCCCACAAGGAATCGCTGGCGTAGTGTTCATTGATATGATGCGTGAATCAGTTTCACAAAGCACACTGCCAAAACTGCTCAGCCATCGCGCCCTATGGCTGAATATCATGCTGGCGTTGGGCGCATTGGCTTTTGGCCTGCTGCTGGAAAAAGCGCCATACCCGTTAAATTACCAGATCATGTTCGGGGTGGCTTTTCTGGCGGCACTGCTGAGTTATAAACACTGCTATGCGATTCGCACAGAACCACTCCCTACCCATGGAACAACGCATAGACTAAGCACTTTTAGCCCGTGGAAATCGCCAAAATTCCGTCAGGTCGCGTTGGTGACGGCAGTTGTACAGCTTACCTTCACCTTCCTCGTTTCCGTCACGCCGATTTTCCTCGTGAAGGAGCGCGGCGCAACGGAAGGCTTTATGGCAATATTCGGCATGGTTGAGCTGGGTGCTGGCGCAATGATGGCAATATTAACGCCGCGTATTGTTCGGAAAATCGGTAATCGCGCCATGATCGCGGCAATGATGGTTGGAACCGCGCTGGCCGCCGTTATCTTCGCGCTTGCGCCAAATCTTCACCTAATCTTAATTGGCGCGGCACTTTCTGGCGGGTGCTGGGCGGCTGCCGCAATGATCGGGCTGTTCGGATTCTTCACTGAGAATACCCCAACCGAAAATACCGCCGCTTACGCAACTGCCTATCAACAGGTCATCGGCCTCGCTGCATTCTTAGGCCCGATGATCGGCAGTTTGCTGGTTTCAGGAGGCATTAGCTTAGTCACGGTCATGTTGATCGGCGCTGGCCTGCGAATTGGTTCGGCGGTAGTCGTTGATTTCCCGCTCTTAGCGCGCGGCCGCCGCGAAGAAAATACTGAAATTCAGGTACAGCATTAAAGATTTCCGAGAACGGGCATAGATCCCCTGAGCTAACCATTCGCCTCGTTGGTGACTTCTGCCTCCGGCGTACTATTCGCCTGATTCGGCGCGTTGGGCAGCGTAGGACGGAAATCTGGCGGCAAGGTATTCGTCGGTGTTGGAGATGCAGTTGGCGAAGGATTTTCACTGGTTGGGGCAGGTGTTACCGAAGGCAGCGGGGTATACGTATTTGATGGCGTCGGCGTCGGATTAACGGCATCAATCACTTCCTCATGCATATAGGCTTCTTCGATCCGGCGCGTACGCGGATTCTGATCAATCAGATACCACTCGCTTCCTGAGGAAGCGCGGCTAATTACGCAAACAACAGTTCCAGCGGTGTATCCGGTGACAATCGCTGAAGATGCGGAAGCCCCACTGCGCACCACAGCATCAGGCACAATAACGCGAAAATCAATACATTCAGGAACAGGGGTGCCTGTTGGCAATATCTGAGCGCCGCTATCCTGCCGGGTTGCCATTCGCGTGACTCGCCCCGCGGTTGCGCTGGCAATCACCTGCGCTTGCGCCGTGGCTTCGTCTACACCCAATCCGCCCGTGGCGATGAAGTTTTGTGCGCCGCGAATCAAATAGTAGCCACCAAACACCAGCGCTACTGCAACCAAAAAGATGAGCCATGCCGGAGGCCCGCCACCTCGTCGGGCAGATCGTGATCCGTATCCCATTAGGCCTGCGAAACTTTCATCAAATCAGGTTTTTTACGCGCTCAAGCAGCACCTGCCACCCCCGCATTTTGGGGATGAAGTCGGCCGCCCCCGCCTCAAATGCCTTTTGCTTTTCAGCGTCATCTTCAAGCGCCGTCAAAATGATAAAAGGTATAGAACGGGTTGCAGGAAGTTGTTTGAGCGAAGCGCAAACTTCATATCCACTCATTAACCCCATGCGAACATCACAGACAATCACCGTTGGTAGTTCGGCCTGAGCAATCTTTATTGCGGATAACCCATTATTCGTTTGAAACACCTTAAAGCCGCTGCGCTCAAAGACGGTCTGGAGTAGTTCACGGTTGAGAATGTCATCATCTACAATGAGGACACTCGGTTTATCGTTAGTCAAGCAAACTCCCAATTGCGTATGACAATAATAGTTGACGTGTCATTGGAATAATTGTAACAGGCGCGGGCTATCCCTCATAACACAAATCTGACTTATAGGGTTAGCACAGGGTTACAGCGGGTTTTCAGCAAGATAAAACAAAAACGGGCGGCACACGAGATGCCACCCGTTTCATTGCTATTTACCATTGCGCGCAGCTAAAAGTTACTGATGATCGCCGTCGCAAATTCACTGGTTTTCACTTCCTTTGCGCCTTCCATCTGGCGGGCAAAGTCATAGGTCACAATTTTCTGATCCAGAGTTTTCTCATAGCCCGTCGTGATCAGGTTTGCAGCTTCATCCCAACCCATGTATTCCAGCATCATTACACCGCTGAATAACAACGATCCGGGATTAACCTTATCAAGATTCGAATATTTTGGCGCGGTACCGTGAGTCGCCTCAAACAGCGCAACGCCATCGCCAATATTCGCCCCGGGGGCAATGCCTACGCCGCCAACTTCAGCAGCAATTGCATCGCTCAGATAATCCCCGTTCAAATTGGGCGTCGCTAGCACATCAAACTCACTGGGGCGCAGCAGCATTTTCTGGAAGCTAATATCTGCAATCACATCCTGAATCAGGATTTTACCCTCAGGTACCTTGCCACCGTGATTCTTTTCCACATCGGCCCATGAAATGGTTGCATCGGCAAATTCATCGGCGGCAACTTCGTAGCCCCAGCGCATAAACGCGCCTTCGGTAAATTTCTGAATGTTGCCCTTGTGTACTAAGGTCACGCTTTTACGTTTGCGATCAATGGCATACTGAATAGCGGCGCGTACTAGGCGCTTACTGCCAAAGGCGCTGATGGGCTTGATGCCAATGCCCGCGCCCTCAAAAAATTCTGCGCCCATCTCTTCGCGCAGGAAACGAGCAACTTTTTCATTTTCAGGCGTGCCAGATTCATACTCAATGCCAGCATAAACATCTTCTGTGTTCTCGCGGAAGATCACCACATCTACTTCTTCAGGGTGCTTCACCGGGCTAGGCACGCCGCGATACCAGCGCACCGGGCGCACACAGGAATAGAGATCGAGCACCTGCCGCAGTGTTACGTTCAGACTGCGGAAACCCTCGCCCACCGGCGTGGTTAGCGGGCCTTTAATGCCCACGACATATTCGCGCATCGCCTCAAAAGTTTCTTCGGGCATCGAGGTGCCGTAAAGCGACTGTGCTTTTTCGCCGCAGAATATTTCCATCCAGCTAATCTTGCGTTTACCGCCATAGGCTTTTTCAACAGCCGCGTCCCAGATGCGTAGGCTGGCGCGCATAATGTCCGGGCCAATGCCATCGCCTTCAATAAAGGCCACAATCGGCTGGTCTGGAACATGCAATTTCCCGTTCGTGTAGGTAATCTTTTCACCCCACGAAGGGACGGCGATCTTGTCAAACGACATGAAGTTACTCCCTAAATGCGTCAAAGCGTTGTGTACGCTGAATTATACCCGCATCAAACTTTCGTGCTACACTACATCGAGCGTTGCCAAAGGAGATTCCTTATGCTGGATTCGCCGATCTTCCAGGTCATCATCGGCCTGATCTTCATTTTCAGCATCTTCAGCGTGATCGTCACTCAGATCAATACCAGCATCGCCTATATGTTTCAGATGCGCGCCAGATCGCTCAAAGATGGCATTTTCGGGCTGTTGACGGATCCTGAAACACGGGCAAAATTTATGGCCCACCCCCTTGTACGGCTGATTCCCTCTTTAGTTCAGCCAGAAGCTAAAATCAGCGCTCAATCTGCCAACGAAATTGTTGAAGAGAAGCCAACCGGGGTTTCATGGATTGAACCCGAATTATTTTCGCAAACGATGCTGGACATCCTCACAGCTTATGCCAATGACCGGCTTTTCAGATCACTGTATGACATCACCGGCAAAGTGCTGGAAGGGGCTGAAAAGACGCAAATCGTTGAAATGATCCGCCGCTTTCAAAATGGTGGCATTGGCCTAGTAGAGCTGCAAAATGCAATAAACACGCTGTCTGACCCAGAAGATCGCGGCGCGCTCTTCATTCAACTCGAGCAGTTAAACGAGATGCGGCGGCAGCTTCAAGCCAACAATGAAGAAAGCAAGCTGATTCCACTTCTGGCGGGCGTTCAAGAAGTGGCCGATCCGGGAATGCGTACCGCGCTCGAAACCCTGCTCGCTTCAGCCAAAACAATAGACGAGGCACAGGTCAAACTAGAAACATGGTTCAACGCACGCATGAACCTGATCAGCGAATTTTATAAGCGCAACATGACCCGGATTTCGTACATCGCAGGTGTAGTGCTTGTCCTTTTGATGAATGTTGATACGTTACAAATCTCGCGCACATTGTGGAATGACCCTATTGTTCGCCAGACAGTAGCGGCGGTGGCGCAAGCGTCGCTGGATAACAATACGCTAGAACAGCAGCTTGCCAACTCCGAAGCGGCACTTCAAGAGGCGCTGGATCGCCTAAATCAAGCCAATATAACGGATGCTCCGCCGGAAGCACAAAATGCGATTCCAGAAGAACAGTCGATTGAAATTTTACCGGAAGCAGCAGTCGCAACAACCGCAGTGAATGATCCGATTGTTGATTTGCTCTCTCTGCGTTTGCCGATAGGGTGGGAGTATCAACCCGTTGAAGGGGGCTGCCCGCAGTCAGGAGTCGTAGCTGATCCCTGCTTCAACGGGCGAAATGTATGGTTGATGATTCCGGGGAATAATCCCGGCTGGTTAGGGCTGATCGCCACCAAGCTTATTGGTTGGGCGCTCACAGTACTGGCAATTGCACAGGGCGCGCCGTTCTGGTTTGACCTGCTCAATCGTATTGCGCATGGGCCACGTTCGGGAAGCAGCTAGTTTCCGGCGATCTGGGCGCCGAGTTGGCTCCCTTCATGCAGCAGCAGCTTGACCATTTCAGGAGAACGGGCTTCAGCATAAACACGCAGCACAGGCTCAGTACCGCTAGGGCGAATTAGCAGCCAACTACGATCTGAAAAATGATACTTAACGCCATCCAACGTACTCACTGAAGCGACAGCCTCCCCCGCAAGTATAGCGGGGGCCTGTTCAGTGAGCCGCTGCACCATTTCTTTCTTTGGGCGTATATTCGCCAACCGCGCATCAATACGGCCGTAGTGCGCAGGGCCATGCTCTGCCTGCATATCTTCAATAATTTCATGCAGCGGGGCGCGATAGTAAGCCATAATTTCTAAGAGCAGCAGCCCCATTAAGATGCCGTCGCCTTCAGGAATATGATGACGTATTGAGATACCGCCACTTTCTTCACCACCGATCAACACGTCATCCCGCATCATCAAATCAGCAATATGATTGAATCCAACGGGCGTTTCATGTAAAGGCAGGCCATGTTTGGCAGCGATACTGTCAATCATCGTCGTCGTTGAAACAGTCTTCACGACTGCGCCACGCTGATTCTTAACTTCAACGAGATAACGCAAAGCTAGCGCCATGATGTGATGCGGATCAACAAATTTGCCACGGGCATCAATTGCGCCAATACGGTCAGCATCGCCATCTGTGGCTAAACCAACATCTGCCTGCTCGCGCTGTACGGCGGCAACCAGATCATTCAAGTTGCGAATGATCGGTTCGGGATGAATACCGCCAAAGCCGGGGTTTAGCGCGCCGCGAATTTCCGTAACGCTGGTGCGTGTGCGCGACAAGATGCCTAAAAAGGCCCCCCGCCCTGCCCCCCACATCGCATCCGAGACGACTTTAAGTTCGCCCGACGAGATACAATCCAGATCAACGAGCGTTCCCAGATGTTCATAATATGCCCATGCAGGGTCAAAGCGGCGGATGAGATTATCTTCGACAGCCTGATCATAATCCATCAGCTTCACCCGGCGCTGCTCAAGTTGTATCTTCTCTAGATTCGCTTCTACCTTTGCGCAATCTTCCGCAACGGCGCTGCCGCCGTAATTTGCTTTCAACTTAAAGCCGTTATAGCGCGGTGGATTATGACTGGCTGTAATGACCACGCCAGCATCCGCGCCCTTTTCCTTAACATTGTATGAAATTGCCGGGGTGGGCGCATCTGAGCGCGTGAGCCAAGTCATGATGCCGTTCGCCGCCAGAACTCGCGCTGTCTCCATGGCAAAACGATCACTCAAAAAGCGTGTATCGTACCCTACAACGACCTGCGCAGGATCGCTACCTTGATGATTATCTAAGACAAAATGCGCAACGGACTGAGAAATAAGTCTTAAGTTCTCGAACGTAAAATCTTCTGCTATGACAGCACGCCAGCCATCCGTTCCAAAACGAATCATCTAAATCCCCAAGTGTCGTCGGCAAGGTGAAATACGGGTTGACAGAACTGTCACCCGCACTTATTCAACGCCAAATTATATATTCTGCAAAGGGCTAAAATTGCACTACAGTTAGGATATTGCCCCTACTGAAGCTGCTAGCCCGGTTTGATCCATAATTTCCTCCACGCGCTCCGATGTGAGATCGAGATCGTTGAGGATAGTGAAGGGCAAATCGTGTTTACGCACATACTCAGGCAAAATTTTCAGAGTATCGCGAACATTATTTGCCGGAAGCTGATCGAGTCGAATACCTGCAGAGGCCAGCGTGTCACGAATCGGGCCAACATCTTGCCCGTGAAGCGCCGCCGCAATCAGCAGCCCCGGGCCAACACGATCGGCATAGGGTAGTGGGCGACTGCGGGGGAACTTCTGCTCATAGGCATATGCGAATAACTGTTCTGCGCCTTCTTGCGGGCGATTATGGCCGAGTTGGTTGGTCAACTGAACTTCCAGGCACAATAGGTCGAGCAAATTACGCAGCGCCTCAACATTCCCTTTGCCCACGCCAGCGGCAATCTTGAAGGCCTGCTGGGCGATCCCGGCCATAATGCCCGCCGCCCACGGTTGAAAACGGGTTTCGACGGTAGTTTTATTGTGTTCGGCTGCATAGCGCCAGTCCAGCAAGCCGGTGACAATCGTTAATAGTTCAATGATACCGGCGCCGCGAACATGGGGCGGCGCTGTGCGAATCACATCCCAGTTTACGATCAGCTTGCTCACAGGCCCGGTTTCAACATAATGCGTCGTCCCACCCTGTCGCGCCGCCACCAGCGACGTGAAGAAACCATCTTGACTGAGTACGGTAGGAATCACCACCACGGGCAGTTCTTTCCTCCAGCCAATATATTTAGCCACATCAGAAACCAGCCCACCGCCAACACCATATATCACTTCTACCTGCGGGGGGATAGCGTTTGACAGGGTATCGAGATAGCTCACGTCCACGCGATCCGGTTCCGCCTGAACCACAATTGGAAGCTCGACCAGTGCGCTGACCGAATTCCAACTACGCGATCCAGTTACCAGCGCAACCGGCCGGTGCTCGGTTAAATTTCCCAGATCGCGTATTTCCATTTCAGGGACAGGAAAAATCGTGGTCATACGTTTATAGCTCCGTGCACAGTAGTTCAGGCTAGCATTTCGTTTAATAATAGTCGCAAAAAGGTTGATTTTGCAATTTCAGTAGGTTAGAACATCTCTTAAGTTCGAACTTGTATGAATTCACCCAATCATTCAAAATTAGCGGTACATTCGTAACAGTATCCCGGTATCAACTTTACACGAGAACAATCTTATGGCACTTCCCTCTAACGAAACGTTGATCGAATTTAGCAGCGCGGTGCAGTGGCAAGAAGTTGAGCGAACCAAACGCCAGTTTAATCGGGCGCTAGAAACGATTGCAGTAGATTCACAAGACGATCAACTTTCGCTAGATGCGCTTTCTGAAACTGTTGGCATGCCGGTAACCTCATACTATGACCCGGCGCTACAAGACAGCGGGAATGTATTGTTAGCAGAACATAACGGTCATCGCTTCATTCTGGGCAGCGTGGTTAGCGCACGCTACCGCAGCGGCCATAGTTTATTGGAAAGCATCGCCCCCTACAATCTCAATCCCAGTGTAAACCATCTCAACATTCAGGAAACCGAAGACCCTTATACACGTATGCGTGTACTGGGCGCAGAAATTGAGCTAGGGCTGATCCATGAAGACGGCCACTCGCCATCAGAAGATGAAATGCAAGGCTACATGCGCGCCTATTATAACCACGCGCTGCGCATCGGCATTTATCCCCGCTTGGATCGTGAAGCCTGCCAATATCAGGTAGAGGCCCATATTGCGCCGAGCATTGGCTACAGCAAAGCGCGAAATGCGCTCACCGGCATCATGACTGCGCTGGCGGCGGCAAGCGCGGAAACAGGGCTAATCACCGCGATCATGTCCTGCTATCCTACTGACTCCGACTTCAAGATGACCGAACACCCTAAAGTCGCCACCGCCGTTGATTTAATGCTCGAAGTGAACGATCTTTTTCCACAGTATGGAGATCAACTTCGGGAAACAGAAGCCCGTTATCACATCAATATTCCGGGCAGTCACTATGTCAATATGTTCCGTATTCAAGGATGCCATATTCACATTGACCTTGCCGGACGATCAGAAGCTTTAGGACTGCTAACCTTCCACACCATGCTTAAGAGCGCAACAGCCATCGCTAACGCAGCGGTGCTAAAAGGCGGCCCGTTCGTCAACGGCACATGTGATCCGGAACTATTATGCGCGCGCGAGTATGTGCGCCGCGCTACCGTGACCGGGCGTTATCTTGATTTGCCGATTAGCCCCCACTTAATGGCTGACGGGCTGGAAAAATATGCGGCGCTGCTCAAGCTAGAGCGCGCAAATGCCGTTGGCCGAGCGATGCTTTACGACGATAGCTTAGGTCAGCCGATTAGTATCATGCACAATCCAGTTGGTCGGGTTCGCCCCGATCTTTCCACCTCAAAACGTGTCTGCACCGTTGAAAGCACCGGCATGCCCGCAAATATCAGCGCCTCACGCATGGCCGCGATACTTACCGATTTTGAGTTCAGCCATGCCCTGATGGAGCTATACTTCCGCAAGCATGGGCTTGATCTGGAGCCAATGCACGAAGATAAAACACTGTGGGCAATTATGGGGCCTCTAGACCACGACACCTTCGTCGCTAACCATGACCGTTCCGACCGCGAAGGTACCGATACAGTAGTCACTACCGCTGCTGGAACCGAAATGACGCTGGCGGAATTCTATGAGATGAAGCGCCGCTACATGCACAAGGCGCTTGCAGATATTGATGAAATTGCCCCGCGCGACATTGATGAAGTGTACACCAGCTTGCAGCGGATGTTAGAGCCGCCCAGTGGGCTGGTAGCACAAACGATTCACCAGTTCATAGCCGACCCCAAACTTCGCAGTACTGGTAACTGGGGGAAAATTATGCAAAACGCCTATATTGAAGCGGGTGGCGTTCTAGGAGAACATCATCCGGACGTGGTGCTGAAGGTGGTCAACGATGTGCATCGGGCGCTAGCCACCCGTTACCTTGAATAGCACATGCTGGAATTTACATCTCAAGCAGAAAATAAACGCCGCACATTCGCTACGCCTGAACTAATACTTCTAGCGGGATTTATTAGTCAGGTCATTATTGGTATCGCTTTATGGAACCATCGTAGTAGCGATGGCGCGATTTTTGGTGTGTACAGCCTGCGCTATGCTCTGGCCTTGCTGGCAAACCTAGTCACGTCCATATTCTGGTTGGCTGTTCTCCTGAAGCGCAAAACTATCCTACCCAAGATTGAACAACTAAAAACCATAACGCGCTGTGGTTTAATCATGCTATCAGGCATTGGCCTTGTCATAGTCTGGTTGCTACCTATCGAAGAGCAAGTCAAGCAGTTTGCCAGCCTGAATGTTCTTTTCTGGGGACTGCTGCTAACCTCAACAGTAGGCGATGCAACGCGATCAAAATCGCGTCAGGTTTACCTGATTATCTTCATTGTAACCGCTGCATTGCTAGTTCCCATGCTGACAACGGCCCTAACCATCATGCCCTTCAGCCCAGATGAGGCCCACTGGGCGGACTATGCTACAACCCCATTCGCGAGTGAAAATCCCGGCCTTTATGCACGTACATGGCTGATGGAACCACAAGTTATCACCCCCGGTCTTGGCTGGAGTGTAGCCGCCTACGGTTGGTTCCTAGAAAATGCTGCGTTCAATATTCGCGTGGGGCGCTTGTGGAATTTATTGAGCTATTGTGTCGCCTTTCTAGGTATTGCTGTTCTCAGTTATCGTCTTTATGGTCGTGAAGCAGCAACAGCCAGTACAATTTTTGCGGTTTTAAGCGCCGCCTTTATTCCAGTTTTTGATTATCGTCCCGACCATCAAATCGCAGCTGCAGCAATATGGGTGATCATCTGCGCCGTGATCGCCCGGCAAAGTATTCGTCTAGGTTTTAGTAAGCCGTTCCATTTCATGTGCGGCTTACTTGCGGCGTTGGCAATGCAACTTCATGCTGTTGCAATAGTGCTGATCGCGGGCATCGGATTATCATATTTACTGGAATGTGCATTTTTCATCTACCGGGCAAAAAAGCTCAATACAGCTGTCTTTTTACCCTTGCTGCTTTATATTGCAGGGGTAGGCATTGGCGGTGCCATATTTTTCCTCTTCAATATCGCGCCAGTGGGGGGCGTTGCCGCGTACCTGAGTGGGATTACAGGTCGCACACAGCGACTACATTCGTCCCCATTCTTTCTCACCTGGCCGTCGCTTTTTGAAGCCATCGTAATCGCGATCGGGTTTGCCTTTATACTCTGGCGGCGGAATAAATCGGATAAAACATTCCTGGGTATCACCCTTTGCATCCTGCTGGCGCTGTTGGTATTCGATACGCAGGGTTATCGTTCGCCAGTGATCAGCCTTTATGCGGTGCCGGTTGGCGCATTTTTTGCTGCAGGCTTTGGTCACAGAACTGGCAATCAAGCGCAGCTTACAGCCTTGACCGTTCTGACCATAGTGATGGCGGCCAGTACAGTAGGCTTCATTCACTGGTCATCATTTTGGAGTCCATCTGCTGAGCCGCTATATCTTTATGAGACATTAAAGGAAGATTTACGCCAGTATATACACGATGATGATATTATTGTAAGCACGCATTTGCTGATCTGGACGTTGGGCAATAGGCCTGATTTTTACAGCGTTGCAGGGGAAATTACAGGCACGCAGCGCTGGAGAATTTCGCCCGTAGAAGTATGGGAACGTGTGCAACCCACGCTGATCATTGACATCCCTAGTGAAATGGTCATCAATGAAGGGTTACGCCAGTATATGACGCAGCATAATTTTCAAGAATGCCAATCGTTGATTGTGCAAAACAAGACTGTCAATCTGTATAGATCGAACTGTGCTTAACTACTTACAGGGTGCTAACATGGCTTCCATCTCTGTTGTTGTCCCTGTTTACCGAAGCGCGGAAAGCCTGCCCGAATTTGTGGCGACGGCGATTCCAGTCGTGAGCAGCATTACGGCCAATTACGAAATCATCTTTGTGAATGATGGCAGTCCAGATGATAGTTGGTCTGTAATTGAAACCCTGTCGCAGCAAGATACACATGTTCGCGGCATAAACCTGATGCGAAACTACGGGCAGCATAGCGCCCTGCTCTGTGGCATTCGTGCTGCGCGTTATGATCTCATCATCACCATGGATGATGATCTCCAGCACCCACCAGAGGCAATCCCCCTGCTGCTAAAAACGCTAGAAGAGGGAAATTTCGACGTTGTTTACGGCTCACCCGAAGACGAAGCCCACTCTCTTTTTAGAAATCTGGCATCGCAGATCACAAAATGGGCGCTGCAAAGCAGCATGGGGGTTTCCACCGCCCGTAAAGTGAGCGCATTGCGCATCTTCAGAACTACCCTGCGGGACGCCTTCGCAGAATATCGCAGCCCTTATGTTTCGATTGACGTACTGTTAACCTGGGGCACAACACGGTTCACTGCCATCACGGTGGCGCACAGAACCCGCAAATATGGGCAGTCCAATTACACTATCTACAAGCTGATCACGCACGCTTTTAATATGATCACCGGCTTTACTGTAGTGCCTCTGCAAATTGCCAGTTTATTGGGCTTCACACTGGCGCTGTTCGGCGTGTTGATCCTGCTTTATGTGGTTAGTCGCTACCTGATTGAAGGGGGAAGCGTTCCCGGTTTTCCATTTCTAGCGGCAATTATTGCCATTTTTTCTGGAGCGCAGCTCTTCGGTATGGGTATGATTGGCGAGTATCTCGCGCGCATTTACTTTCGCAGCATGGATAAACCGCCCTACACCATCCGAAATACGGCTGAAACGGCAAATAGCGAACAGGAACTATCTTGAGCTATCACATTCCATTCAACAAACCTGCGCTTATCGGGCCAGAACTCGATTACATCGCAGATTCAGTGCGCAGCGGGCATATCTCTGGAGATGGAAAATACACTAAACAATGCCATCAACAGCTTGAAGCATGGTTTGGGGTGAAGAAGGCGCTGCTGACCACCAACTGCACCCACGCGCTGGAAATTTCGGCTATCCTGCTGGACTTACAACCGGGCGACGAAGTGATCATCCCTTCATTCACTTTTGTTTCAACCGTCAATGCTTTCGTACTGCGCGGCGCAAAGCCAATTTTCGTGGATATTCGCCCTGATACGCTAAACCTTGATGAAACACTGCTGCCTGAATTGATCACTGAACGCACAAAAGCGATTGTGCCAGTACATTATGCTGGCGTTGGCTGCAACATGGATGCGATCATGTCGCTGGCGCAGCAGCAGCACCTAACGGTGATTGAGGACAACGCGCATGGCCTGTTTGGCAAATACAACGGCCAATGGCTAGGCACATTTGGCGCGCTGGCGACGCAAAGCTTTCACGAGACGAAGAACTTTTCCTGTGGCGAAGGCGGCGCGCTGCTGATCAACGATGAAAACTTAGTCGAACGCGCAGAGATCATCCGCGAAAAAGGCACGAATCGCAGTCGCTTCTTCAGAGGTATGGTAGACAAATATACATGGGTAGATATTGGCTCCAGCTATTTACCATCCGACGTGCTGGCAGCCTACCTATACGCCCAATTTGAGGCATATGAAGCGATTCAGAGCAAACGCGCCAGCATCTGGAATCGCTACCGGGAGCATCTTGGCGAGTGGGCTAACCAGCATCATGTTCAACTGCCGGTAATACCGGATAACTGCGAACAGGCATATCACATGTTCTATGTCTTGATGCCTTCGCTAGAAATCCGCACGCAGTTGATCAACCATCTCAAAGAACGCGGCATTCTCGCTGTATTTCATTATCTACCGCTGCATCTTTCTGACATGGGGCGGCAGCTTGGAGGCCAACCCGGCGACTGCCCGGTCACTGAAGATTTGAGCGATAGGCTGCTGCGCCTTCCCTTTTTCTATGATCTTTCAGAGGCAGATCAGATGGAAGTTATCCGCGCGCTGTGGTCATTTGAAGAAGATTAAGATTCATTTTTACCGTATAAGCGCGCAAAAACTTATGATACAATTCCTCCAATATTGAAAAATAACAATGTTTATTCTCTAGTATTCTTTGTGCAATTTTTAAGACACAAGAAAGGAAAACCTAAACACGCGGGCGGGCCGAATGGCCTGTTTAGCGGTGTTTAACACGTTATGTCTAAACAACAACCTAAACTGAGGATTGTCCCTCTCGGCGGCGCCGGTGAAATTGGCAAGAATATGACCGTCGTCGAAATGGATAATGATGCAATCATTATTGATACGGGAGTCATGTTCCCGGCCAACGATATGCTTGGCGTCGATCTAATCATCCCCGATTTTCGCTATCTCACTGAACGCAACAAAAAGCTGAAAATTCACGGTATTTTGTACACGCATGGGCATGAAGATCATACCGGCGCAGCGCCTTATGTCGTGGATGCGCTGCGCGGTGTTCCCCTGTATGCCACCCCGCTCACCGCGGCGCTGTTAGAAGTGAAACTGCGCGATGCCCATCTTCTGAACGAAACGACGATCAACGTCTTTCATCCGGGTGACACGCTGCAAATCGGGCCATTTAAAATCGAAAGTTTCCATATGACCCACAGCATCCCGGACTGTGTGGGCTTTGGGATCAATACACCCTACGGCATGATCATTCACAGCGGCGATTATAAATTCGACAATACGCCGATTGATGGCAAGAAGCCCGACTACGCCAAACTGGGAGAGCTGTCGCAGCGCGGCGTACTGCTGCTGCTTGGGGACAGCACTAATGCTGAGCGACCCGGCTGGACAGCTTCTGAACAGGTCGTGGTCAGAGGCTTTGATGATATTTTCCGGCAGGCGAAAGAGCGCATCATCGTTGCAACCTTCGCTTCGCATATCTCGCGGATTCAGATGATCGCGGATATGGCGGCGAAATATAAGCGCAAGATCGCAATTGCCGGTCACAGCATGACTGAAAACGTCAAAACTGCCCGGAAGATCGGCCTGCTGAACATTCCTGACGAGATTTTGGTGGAACTAAACCGGATCAATCATATTCTGCCAAGCCAGCTCGTGATCGTCGCTACAGGTTCACAGGGCGAGCCTTCAGCCGTCCTCAGCCGTCTGGCAAACGGGCAGCACCGCAGTCTCGATGTGATGGCAGGGGATACGATTGTGGTATCAGCGCACACCATCCCCGGTAATGAAGAAATGGTCAGCCGCACCATTAACCATCTTTTCCAGCGCGGGGCAGAAGTTATTTATGACCCGATTGCGCCTGTACACGTATCAGGCCATGCTTCACAGGAAGAGATGAAGCTGCTGATCAACCTGACAAGCCCGCGCTTCTTCGTGCCTATTCACGGCGAATTGCGGCATCTGAAGGCACATGCGCGGTTGGCAGCCCTTAGCGGAGTTGCCCCGAAGAACATCTTCGTAATCGAGAATGGCATGGTTCTGGAAGCTGATAAGAACGGCGTGCGCGCAACCAATGAGCGCGTTCCCGGCGGTTATGTGTTCGTAGATGGCAGCGGGGTTGGGGATATTGGCCGCGCAGTAATTCGTGATCGTGAAGTGTTAGCGCGTGACGGCTTTCTGATGGTGGTCGTCAACGTGAACGCCGACAGCGGAAAGGTGATCGGGGAACCAGAGATCATCACTCGCGGATTCGTGTATTTGCGCGATGCCGACGAGTTAATCGAAAGCATCAAGCGTACAGTCTATGACATTATGGAGCAATCACGGGCGCTGCGTAACGGCCAGCGACGTGAAAAGCTGCAAGAATCGTTAAGCCGGTTGCTATTCAACGAAACGAAGCGCCGCCCTATGGTTTTTGGCGTGATCAACGAGAACTAATCACCACGAGTATCCCGTTCTCAGCGAACGGGGAACAATCCATAAAAGAAAAACAGGATACCCTGAGCAGGGCATCCTGTTTTTTTACAGCTTATCTCGCTTCCATGGCATCAATAGGCGGCGCAGGAAGCGGCGAATAATCCCTTCTCGCGCGTCTACCCATGCGTCGTTGGCAACCTCAGTGATCGCTTTCGCCTCACCTTCTTCGCGCGGTGGGCCATAACGCTCTGAGGAATATAGCGCCGTTATAGCTGTGACGGGCGGTTCGATGGCCGGTATCTTATTGACGACAGTACGGCGGCGCTCATCTGGTGTTTGCTGCGAGCGCGGGAAGATGCCCACTAATGGTACATAGCGTTCAAGGCGCGCATAAGCACGAGATACAGCGCTGAGGCCGCGCATCCCGCGCCATTCCCACCACCAGTAGATGAAGAACAGCACCAACACCAGCCCAACAATTAACAGCAGCCCAAGCAGACCGGCCTGCAAAGCATCGGCAATGAAAGAGAACGGATCGCGGCGCTGTGGGCGTTCAGGCGGCGGTTGGGTTGGCACAATTGCCGGTTCCGGGGTGGGTGAAGGCGTAGGCGAAGGCGTAAGTGTGGGTGGCGGCGCGGCATTTTCGCTGCTGGCTTCTTCATCTTCGCTGGTCGGCGTGACGGTTGGCTCCTCCTGAGTCGCCGGCGGTGTAGGCGAAGGGGGCGGCGTGGGCGTATTTGTTAGCGTAGATGTCGGTTGAATTACGGGAGGAATAGGCACCGGCGGTGTATCACCCCGGTTTAGCGGCGCTTGTGCCGCAGTTGGTTCAAATTCTACCCAACCGTAGCCGGGGAAAAATACTTCTACCCACGTATGGGCATCACGTTCGCGCACGATATAGGCGTTCTGCGCCGGATCATATGTACCCTGCGCGAAGCCTGCCGCCATACGCGCCGGAACACCTAGCGTACGCAGCATTACGATCATAGCGGAGGCATAATAATTGCAATAGCCGCGCTGAATATCAAATAGCAGCCAGTCTACGGGGTCTTGCCCCTGCGGCGGCTGCGAAATTTGCTCATCATAGTCAATATTAGTACGCAGCCAAGTTTCAATCGCTTTGGCAGTATCGTAGGGCGTAGATGCGCCAGCTTCAGCCTGAATTTGTGCCGCAAGCTGGATAGTACGCGGTGTCACTGAAGGCACATCAAATGGATATAGATCAAGGATGAACTGCGGGTAATCTGTCCCTGCGGCGCGCAATTGTTCGGAGGTTGCCACGCTTAGCAGGCTGGTGGCGCGGTAGCTATCGCCGCGGTTCAGCACCTGCGCAGGGCGAATGACCGATACCATCATGCTGTCGTCTGGCGTGTAACGCATGTCCGTGCGAGTATCCAGATTCACTGAAAGCGGCTGAGGCGCGGTGTATACCAAGCGTGACGCATTCAAGCCGATGGTAAATTCCTGATTCACCTCAACGCGACCCTGTAAATCGTGGGGGCTAAGCTGTAACGTCAGCGGCGGATATTCATCAGTCAGGCGAGTGTCGGCAGCGGATGTCCAGCGCCCCATATCGTAGTTATCAAACACTCGCGAGCGCCAGTAATAGCGGTGTTCTGGCGGCGCGTTCACATACAGCGCGATCTCATCACCTAAACGAATGGCGCCGCCCAATTGGAGAGAATCCCCGCCATAATAATCAGACGTAGCCGGCCCCTGCGTTTCGGCGCTGGAAAACAGTCGCAGCCATGCTTCGCTCAACTGTTGAATAGGTTCGCTGGAGAGAAACTCTTGAAAACTTTGCAAGCGATCTTCAATATCGGCGGTAGGAATTAGCCACCCGGCCAGTACAAATAATGCCAGCCCTGCCCCGACAACATACAGGTAGCGGCGCAAATTAGAGGGCATGCGAATACGCAGATCGCGCCATAATTCGGCGCGGCCTTCAATATTGGAGCGCGCCACCAGTATCAAGCCGATGAACACGAAGCCGATCAAATATGGCTCAAGGTTTGCAGAGCCAACATAATAGACACCGTTGATAATCAGGATCAGCCCCGGCGGCAAAATCGCGCGCCAGATGCGGTTAACGCGAAAGAGATGCCACGCCAGATTGAAACCAAGAAACCAGAATAGCCCACAGATCATCAGGGTGAAGATCAGATCATCCTGATTGATACCGCCGCTAAAAGCGTCAATGAACCATTGCAAGGTACGGGCAAACAGGTCATATAAGCCCTGCGTAAAACCGCCGGGCTGCGCCAGCGCGCCGAACAGCACGATAATGCAAGCGCCGTAAATGGTGGACATCAACAGCGCGTAAAATTCATTGTATTTGCTGCGCGCAACCAGAAAGCCGATCAGCAGGCTGGCAAGAATGGTCGGCGTGAGAATTGACATTTGCAAATTCCAGCCCGCCGCTTGTAATGAGAATGCAGGCATGAGCAGCAGCACGAAGGCGAGTACGAACGTGATCACATCGCCGGGGTGGAGTATTTGGCGTTTGCTACGCTCTTTGGGTACTGGTGAGGCAATTGCAGTCATAGAGTCAATTCTAGCATTCAATCAGGGTCATTCTATAGGCGGCAGGTTATACGGACAACCCGCGTTCCCCCAACGGGAAACAAGTGCTGCGCGCCCGACCGGGGTTGTTATTGACAGATGGTATAATAAAACTCGCGTTCAGGTCGGCTGGATGGTCGCGGCGCTGTTTGACAGCGCTGAGGAAAGTCCGCCCTCCACAGGGCAGCGGTGCCGGTTAACCGCCGGGCGGGGAAACCCGACAGCATAGTGCCACAGAGAGGCGTATTGCCGCAGGGAAACTTGCGGCGAGGGTGAAACGGTGGTGTAAGAGACCACCGGCGCGGGCAGCAATGTTCGCGGCCAGGCAAACCTCACCGGGAGCAAGGCAAAGCAGGCGCATTGGGGCGGCCCGTCCCGCAAAAAGCGCCGGGTATGCTGCATGATGGGCGGAGTAATTCGCCCGCTAGAGAGATGATCATCGGGTTGCCGAGAGGCGATCTACAGAAGGCGGCTTACAGGCTGACCTGAGCGCAATTGCCTGTCATTTCTGCCGAAAATTCTCACAATTTGCCCCGTTTCCCCGTATATAATAGTGGCATGTTTTGCATGAATAACTTACGGGGGCGATAAATGCCAAAGGCGTTATTTTTCAACATTCCGGGATACGGGCATATCAATCCATCGCTGCCAATGGTGACGGAACTGGTACGGCGAGGCCATGAGATCGTCTATTTCGCCAGCGAGAGCTTTCGTTCGCAGATTGAGGCTGCCGGAGCGAGATTTCAGGCTTACAAAACGGTCGGTGACGGCTATTTTGAGACGGAAAAGCTGAGCGGCGCTGTCCCGCAAAAAGTGGCGCTGGCGCTGCTGAACACTACTGGCGACATTTTGCCGGAACTGCTGGAACTGGCGCAGGCGGAACAGCCCGATTACATCATGTATGACAGTATGTGTCCGTGGGGCTATTTCGTCGGGCAAATTTTGAAAAAGCCGACGGTGGCTTCCTATGCATTGATGCCGCCAACTTCTCCCCGCGCATTGATGCACCCTCTGAAGTTGAAAGCAATTGTGCCGGTCATTGCTGGCGATTTACCTACAGGCGTGAAAGCCAACCGAAAATCAAAGGCATTGGGCAATCAATACGGGGTGAAGCCATTGGGGGCAACCGAGTTCGCAAACGCGCCGGCAGACCTTGGCATTAGCTACGGTTCGCCGTACTTCGTGCCGTTTTCCAAAAGCGCCGCCCCCTATATGCGTTTTGTTGGGCGAACGCTGGATGATACACCGCAAGACCCATCATTTTCATTCGATGCGCTAAAAGGCAGAAAGCTGATTTATATATCGCTGGGTACGCTGAATAACGATGACCTATCATTCTTTCACGACTGCATCGGCGCATATCGAGACAGTGATGTAAATGTGATCATCAGCACTGGCAAGGGAGTTGATCCGGCATCATTTGGCGGGCTGCCTGACAATATCGCTGTTTACACCTGGGTACCGCAGTTAGATGTGCTGCGGCGGGCGGATATGTTCATCACGCATGGCGGGCTGGGCAGTATTCTGGACGGGCTGTATTTTGGCGTGCCGCTGCTGCTGGTGCCGCAGCAGGCAGAACAAACGCTCAATTCGCTGCGGGTGGCCGATTTGAAGGCGGGCGTGGTGCTCCATAAAAACATAGTCTCGGTGGATTCGCTGCGCTGGTACAAAGATCGCTTTCTCAATGAGGCAGACTTAAAAGCACAGGCACGGAAAATTGGGGACAGCCTACGGGAGGCCGGTGGCGCGACCAAAGCGGCTGATTTGATTGAGGAGATGTTGAGCCGATAAACGCAGACCTTCTCTAGACCAAAAGATACATAATCTTGTTGGCTACTTATATCTGCGCAAAGTCCTACACACCGCCCAATTGGCGTCACCATTCTGGCGGCTGTTCACATGCTTCAATTCGTCGGAATCATCCCGTTCTTCATCGGCGAAGCGGCCGTTCGCGGCTTTAATATCTGGTACGCCATCATGTGGGGATTGATGGTGTGACAGGTTAATCCTCCGGCGTGGTTATTTCTGGTGGTGATCACCCCGCTGGACTTTGTGGCGCAGATTTGCATAGTTACAAACAAAAACAGGGATCGCCGTTCGGCAACCCCTGTTTTTTATGCCCCTGACCACGCCTGTTAAGCGACGATAGATTCTTCTTCGCGCTTTTCTTGCCTGCCAACCAGATCGTCTAAGCCGTAGGCTTTTTCAGCTTCGCGGCGGAACTGCTTGGTATACAAGCTGTAGTAATGCCCTCGCTTCTTCATCAATTCGGCATGGTTGCCCTGCTCAGAAATACCGCCATTTTCGATGACGAGAATACGGTCTGCGCGGCGAATGGTGCTGAGGCGATGGGCGATGATGAAACTGGTACGCCCCATCATCAATTCTTCCATGCCCTTCTGGATCAGCGCCTCGGTCAGTGTATCTACCGAGCTAGTGGCCTCGTCCATGATGAACACTTCAGGATTCGCCAATACCGCACGAGCAAGGCTGATCAACTGCTTCTGACCGGTCGAGAGTAAGTTACCACCCTCGCCAACTTCTTCATCATAGCCATTTGGCAGGGTGACAATGAAGTCGTGCGCGCCCGCCAGCTTTGAGGCAGCTTCCACCTGTTCGTCGGACGCCTCGAGATTGCCATAACGGATGTTGTCGCGGATTTTACCGCTAAAGAGATGCGGCGTTTGCAACACCATACCCACGCGAGACTGTATCGCGCGCATGGGCATGTCGGTGTAGTCTTTGCCGTCAATCAGGATCCGTCCGCCGGTCGGCTCATAGAAGCGGCAAATCAGATTGACAATGGTGGATTTACCTGCGCCGGTTGGCCCGACCAGCGCGATAGTTTCACCCGCGCTCACGACCAAGTTCAGATCGCTGAACACCTTCGACTCTTCATCATAGCCAAAATCCACGTGATCGAACACGATATCGCCCTTGATGGTGCCGGGGTCTTGAACGCCGGGCTTATCAAAGACATCTGGCTTCGCATCGCTAAGCGAGAATACACGCTCGGCACTGGCGATAGCATGCTGCATGGAGGCGAACACCCTCGCCAAATCCTGTATCGGCCAGAGCATGAAAGTGATATAGCCGATGAAGGCTTGAATACCGCCGATGGTCATCGCGCCATTTTCGACTTGAATACCACCGAAGAAGATCACCGAGCCGATAGCAACAGCCGAGATGATCTGAACAACGGGCAGGAACAACGCCGATAACCATGCAGCTTTGAAGGCGGCGCGATAGTAGTTGTTGGTCAGATTGCCGAACTCATCCAGATTACGCTGTTCACGACCCAGGGCTTTGACCACGCGGACACCGGTGATGTTTTCGTTATAGGTGCCAGTGATCTTCGAGTTCACACGGCGGGTTTCACGATATTCACGCAGGATGCGCGCCTCAAACCAGATGGCGACACGGATCAATACCGGCACTAAAAGCAGCACAATCAGGGCAAGCTGCCAGTTGATCAGGAACATAAAGAAGAGAGCGGTGATGATGTTCATCGTTGCCCAGGTGATGTCCAACATGCCCCACGTGACCAGATCAGCGATACGCTCGGTATCCGAGGTGAGGCGAGACATGATCCAGCCCACCGGGGTCTTGCTGTAATAGGAAAGCGAAAGTTCCTGCAAATGGTCGAACATTGAGCGGCGCATGTCGTATTGAACGCGATGACCGAGCACGCCACACAGGTAAATAAAGATGCAAACGCCGATGACCAGCAAGCCCAAAGCGACAAGGTAGGTAACAGCGATTGGCACTAGCGCCTCAGCATTGCGCGGGACAATGGCTGTATCAATAATCTGCTTGGTCAGGTAGGTGAAGAAGGCGTCCAAAGCAGACACGAACCCCACTGCCACCAGAAAACCAGCAACCCATTTCCAGTGCGGGCGAAGTTGTTTTAAGATGCGAACGAGGACGTGCCCACTCATGCTGGACGCAAATTCTTCTTCCTCGAAGCCCATATAAGACTCAGACACCGCTTAATTCCTTTTCCAATTCATCTTCGATACGCGCTTGCACATCGTAGATTTGCCGATAAATGCCCGGTTGTTCAACTAATTCTTCATGCGTGCCGCGCTGCACGATGCGCCCTTTATCCATGACGAGAATGAGGTCAGCAATCATCACGGTTTGAATACGATGCGCGATCACGAATGTGGTACGCGCTTCCATCAGATTTTCTAGCGCCGCGCGTATTTCGGCTTCGGTTTCGGTGTCTACCGAAGAGGTGGCATCGTCTAAAAGTAAAATGCGCGGATTCTTCAAGATTGTGCGGGCAATGACCACACGCTGTTTCTGACCGCCGGATAAGGTCACACCGCGCTCGCCCACGATAGTGTTATAGCCTTCCGGGAAGGACAAAATCACATCATGAACGGCTGCCGCTTTTGCGGCGGCAATCACTTCTTCCTCGGTCACATCACGGTCTACGCCATACGCGATATTCTCACGAATGGAGCGCGAGAACAGAAATGGTTCCTGTTCAACAATGCCGATGCTGCGGCGCAGATACTCGCGGGTGTAGTCGGTCAGTTCAACGCCATCCAGCAAAATATGACCGTCGGTGTAGTCATAGAAACGCGGGAGCAGACTCACCAGCGTAGTCTTGCCAGAGCCGGTTGATCCTAACAGCGCCACAATCTGCCCGGGTTTTACCTTGAAGCTAATCTCCCGCAATACCGGAACTTCCGGTTCGTACTCAAAACTCACGTTGTTAAATTCAACCTCGCCCTTCAACAGGGTATCCGGTTGATATACGCCTTCCGTTAACGGCTCTTGATCTTCCTTAACCAGTTCAGCAATACGGTCGAAAGATACCAGACCGGTTGAAGCATTTACGATGATACGACCAAGGCCGCGCATTGGATGGATAATCCAGACAACCATGCCAACGTAAGCGAGATAATCACCCAGAGTAATCTGACCGTTTATCGCCATAATCGCGCCGACAACGTATCCGACCAGCATTTGTACCGAAGCCAGAACGTCGGTCGCAGGCCAGTAAATGGAGTGCATGCGCGTAAGCTTTGTGCCTTTTGAATAACGCCCAAAATTGGCAACTTCAAACTTGTCACTCTCATAGGGCTGGCGGGCAAAGGCTTTGACCACGCGAACGCCGGAAAGATTCTCTTGAAGCACCGTTGAGAGTTTCGCGTCTGCTTCCTGATACTCGTCGTATGCTTTTGATACGCGCCGGAAAAAGAACAATGAGATGACGGCGATAATCGGGACAACCAGTACCGTAACTACGGCAAGCTGAACATTGATGGTCAGCAAGGCGATGAAATTCACGGTGAAAAGCAGAATAACCCGCCCAAATTCAATCACCTGTTCAGAGTAGAAACGCTGAATTGCGCTGATATCACTGGTCACGCGCTGAATAAGGTCACCGGTTTGCGATTTGTCGTGGAAGGTGAAATTCAGGCGCTGCAAATGGTCGAACATGAAATTACGCAAACGCCGAGTTACGCCTTCAGCCGTTGCCGCAGCATAACGCCCGCTGAGGAAGGTAAATGAACCTTCAATCAGCGCAAGGCCAACAAACGACAGGGCAATAAGGGCAACCGCCCCGATAAAATTGCCGCCCTGCCCCAGAACATCGTCCACAAAATAAGCCAGCAGCAAAAATGATGTCGTCTTGGCAATTGCGGCCAATGTAAGGAAGGCCATCGCCGCCAGATATCGAAGCCGGAATCCGGTCATCAACGTCCACAAACCGCTGGAGCGGTTGGCAACAATTTTCGTCCTCAATTCCAGATAGTTGATTTCAATCAAGCTGATACTCCTGACACACAAAAGCGGCGTGAGACCATGAAGCGCCGCCATCTTTGATTATATACGTTCTACGCCGTCGTCAAGGGGTCAAATTTTGCACTTAACGAATTACGACGGTTCTTAAGGGTTCAAAATCCATTGCTATTTGAATCATTATGAACGATTGTACTGCAAGTAACCGAGAATACAGTTATAGTTGGTATTACGTTGAACAAGCGCATGGAGTGAAGTACCATGTTAATTCGCCGCTTTAAACTGTTCGTTGTCTTCGTTATCACCCTCATTCCCTTTGCGACTATTACGGCACAGGGTAGCAGCGTGTTCAATGGTGCTATCACCGATGCCGAATACTATTATGTGATTGACCTCCCGACGATTGCTGAAGGCTCAAGCATCACGGTTGATGCCCGGGCAGTCAGCGGCGATCTTGATGCAGTGATTGTCCTCTATTATGAGAATGGCATTTATGCGGCTGAGAGTGACGACCGCGCGCCCGGAAACCCGAATCCATTTTTAACTTATGAGAACGCCCCCGCCGGCAATTACCGCGTGTTAATCTCCCGATATGGTCTGGAGCAAGGAGATACCAGCGGTGATTTCGCCGCCACAGTAGATATTAAACAGGGCGGCGGCGCGATTCTCTCCACCGTAACCCCGGAGACGCTGATTGATTGGGAAGCAGCTGGCTACCCGAATAACACCCCTGCGCCGATGGCGAAATGGACAATTCTAGCCTATTACGACGCCGACAATAATCTCGAATCCGGCATCATGTACGACATGGATGAATTTGAACGCGGGGGTGGCAGCACCGAATCTGTTCGCATCCTCACGCTGCTAGATCGCGCCGTTGATTTCGACACCTCGAATGGCAATTGGACAGATGCGCGGGTCTACGAAGTCGGCGCAGATAAGTCTAACGATGTCATCACCACCTACCCGCCAACACTGGATTCCGACCCACTGGCGTATCTTGGCGAAATTGACATGGGCGACGAAGTGAATCTGTTGAATTTTCTGGTGTGGGGCATGACCATGTACCCCGCCGAACGGTACGCCATTTCATTGAATAACCACGGCGGCGCATGGGCTGGCACGGCATGGGATGACTCGTCTTCCGTGCATAACAACCTGACGGTTCCAGAAATGGCCGCTGTTTTCAACCGCGCACTTCAGGAAGTGGGGCGCAGCCGTTTCGATCTGCTGATCAACGACTCGTGCCTGATGAGCAGCATGGAGAATTTTGCGGGCATTTCCCCTTATTTCGATTACGCTTTTAGCTCGCCAGAGATCATGAACAATCCCGGTTTCAACATGACCACGCTGGTGGAAACCTTGAACCAACGGCCTGAGATCGAAATTCCAGTATTGGGGCAAATTGTTGCAGATCGTTATATGCAAGACATGAATACCAGCATGCCCGGCATGGCAACGTACATGGGCGTGGGCATCACGAACCTACGGGAATTCCCAAATCTGATTAACGCACTCAACGCCTTCACCGCAGTGATTGATACCAAACCAGAGAGTTATACCGCGCTGCTTGGTCGAGTACGTGCTAACACCTATACCTACTCCACGTGGGCAGGCAGTAACGACAGCGTTGATGTTGGTAATTTTATGGGGCGTATCGTCTCATCAACCGCGGATAGCGAAGTCCGCGCAGCAGCCCAAAACGTGCTGGACACCCTGAATTCGGCGCTGGTGTACAGCACAGCGGGCGATTTACTGGCACAGGAAACCAGCTTTTATAATATTTTCTTCCCGCAAGGGAGTGAGAATTTCAACCCGCGTTATTTGCAGCAATCGCCGCTGGCTGGGTGGCGCGATATGCTGCGCGCGTATTTCAGCAGTTTGAACAGCGAAGATGGCTCTTTCGGGTTTGACGTCCTAAATACCGCGCCGCAGGTCAATATTGCCAACTTGTTCCCGTCTATCACCAGCATTCAAGCGCCCGTCACAATTTCCATGGAAGTGGTTGGTAACAATATTTCGCATGGCGACTTCACAGTTGATCAGATTCAAGCTGACGGCTCGCTGGTACGCCTAACCCAACGCCGCATCGTCACGGAAAATGTGTTAAGCGATGGTCGTGTCGAATATATCAACTTCTGGCATCCGGGCGTAGATGATTTCGATTTCACGTGGTCAACCCAAATCCCATTCGTTAGCGACGGCAGCAGCGAAAACCCGGAGATGGTGGTCAGCGCTGGCGAAGTGTCATCGCTATCAGGCATTTATCAGTATCCCGGAAATAATCAGACGATTGATGTTGATGTGATCTTTGACAACAGCGGCGCATTCAGCACGATGATCGCGCGGCAGCGCGATACATCAGGCTTTGCCACCATTCGCCCGGAAGTAGGCGGTATCTTTCAGGCTTATCGCTCATCAGTCAGCACAAGCGGCGAATCGGTTACAGAAATGGGCAACACTTATGTTTGGCCGGAAGCCGGGCTTACATGGGTCAACCACCCGGCTCCCACGGGGCGCTACAATCTCGGATTCCTCGTACAAGGCTTCGATGGCAGCATAGGCTTTAATTCGACGGCAGTTTCGGTCAACCACGATGGCCTCGATCTTTCACTTCAGGGCTATGTAGACGACGAATGGGGATTCATCCTGCGCTATCCGGCAGATTGGTCAGGGATTATTTACTACCCGGATCAAGGATGGGAAAGCGCCAATGATCCAACTGGCCGGCAGTACACATATATCTATCCGGTATCGCCCTCTTCAACCGATCCGGTGGTAATCGCGCAGGAGGCCATGGCGCAGTACGGCGTAGACGTTAACCTTGCCAGCTTGCAGCCGATTGCGGTAAGCGGGCGCGCCGGAGTGAGCTTCACCTATGAATGGGCGACGGGCAGCACAGTTTTCAGCGGGCATGCTTTCGCTTACTATGAGCCGTCGCTAGAATTGGGCTTTGTGATTGCTGCGGAAACAACTGATGGCAGCGATCCAACCCCTATCTTCGAGATTCTACGTAATGGGATTACGTTCTTCGATCCGGTAGAGCTTAGCTCGCACGATGCTGGAAAATGGACCTATGACACCCATAACGACGATGCCAGCTTCCCGATTCTAGAAGACTGGTCGCCGGGTTATACGGCTGATGACTGGTCAATTTATTATGAAGATGGCATTCAAGGGCGTGGTACCTATATCGCCATCACCGAGCGCCCGGCCACCAGCACCAGCGACATCCTTGGCGATTTAATGGTGGAATATTTCGGCAATGACCCAACAATTCAGACAGAACGGCAAAATACCTACTATGGCGAAGAAAATACGTGGGACTACGTCATATTTCACGGGCAGGATGAGAATGGCACGCCGATAACCGGCGGCATTTACGCCACGATGAAGAATGGCAACGCCTACGTCGTCTGGTTCCAGGCACCCGACAGCGCCATTTCGCAGTTAGCCAACGCCTTCTTTGTTTCGATTGATGGCTTCACGATTGAATAGCGTAGTGATGCGTAATGGGTGGGGCAAGCTAGTAGTTCACCCCACCCATTACAGTGTGGATGAAGCATGCCGCTAAAATCCCACGATTAAAGATGAATCACGCCTAACGATACAATTTATTTCACGGGGTTATCCTGTGATAAATTTAGGCGCAGCGCGTATAATGTGTGGAATTAAACCACGATCAGGACTCCTCAAAATGAATATAATTGATCTGCGCAGCGATACCGTCACGGTGCCGACGCCGGCGATGCGCGAAGCGATGGCGACCGCGGCTGTTGGAGATGATGTTTACGGCGAAGACCCGACAGTGAACGAGTTGGAAGCCACTGCTGCTGAGATGTTCGGCAAGGAAGCCGGGCTGTTCGTGGTCAGCGGAACGATGGGCAACCTGACCAGCGTTCTCACCCACTGCCAGCGTGGCGATGAGTATATTCTCGGCAAACAGTCACACATCTTCCGCTACGAAGCGGGCAGTTCGGCGGTTTACGGCGGCTTGCAGCCCAACACATTGGAAGTGCAACCAGACGGCACGATGGCTCTGGATCAAATTCGCGGGGCAATCCGCTGGGATAACCCACACGAGCCTGTCACCCGCCTGATTTGCCTTGAAAACACACATGGCGGGGCCAGCGGCGCGCCAGTTCCCCTATCCTATATCGAGCAGGTAGCCGCTATTGCCCGTGAAAACAACCTCAAGCTGCATATTGACGGGGCGCGCATTTTCAACGCGGCGACGGCTTTGAATACCGATGTCAAAACTTTAACCGCCCCGGCAGACAGTATTTCAGTATGCCTATCCAAAGGATTGTGCGCGCCAGTCGGCTCGGTGATTGTCGGTTCAAAAGATTTCATCAAGGGGGCGCATCGCATTCGCAAGAGTCTGGGCGGGGGCATGCGGCAGGCGGGCATTCTCGCGGCGGCAGGTTTAATTTCGCTCCGAGAAATGTCCCTCCGATTGGCCGAAGATCATGCCAACGCGCGGCTGCTGGCAGAGGGAATGGCAGCACTCCCGCACCTGTCAGTCAATCTGGAGCGCGTGCGTACCAATATGTTCTTCTTCACATTAAAGCCAGATGCACCGATCAGCGTTGACGAGCTAACCCGGCGACTGCATGAAGAATACAACATCATCATACGGCCATATAATGCCGAGCGCGGCGAATTTAGAGTGGTCACCCACTACTGGATCAAGCAGGCACAGGTATATACCGTGCTAGATGCTATGCGATCGCTGGTCGGCGGGAGCATGAAGCAAGTTGAGGGCGCGGCAGATTGAGCACACCGCCCTATTCCCGTTCGCCTTTTGACGATAATCCCGAAGATGAAGGCATTCAGCCAGATTACGGGCGCAGGGATGACACACCCATCATCCGGCGCATCCGGCATAATCCCATCCCCAACGATGATGAGGAAGAAGAGGAGCCTGCCCCACGGCCAGTTCGTGTGGCACCGCGCCCCGGAGTCACCGATCCTACCTTCGGGCTGCTGATTAGCTTTGCGTTGAATATCGGCCTCGCCGCGTTAGGGCCATCTTATGGCGATTTGCGCATGGTGATCACCTCGGCGCTGCTGGCAGTCTTCGGCGTTGGCGCGTGGTTGCTAGGAGATACGGCGCGCATCCGAAAGGAAACGCCGGAAAATCTGGTTTGGGGCATCGTTTTTGGCATCATTGTTGGCGCGCCCCTGCTCATTGTTGGTGGCAGCACCCTGCATACAACCGTCGAACTGGTCTTCAGAACTGGAAGCGGCGACAGCCTGATTCAGATGCCCATAGGCATGGTGCTGGCGTTGGTGATATTTGTGCTGCCGTTGGGCGAAACACTATTCTTTCGCGGGCTAGTGCAAACAGATCGCGCATGGTGGCTGGCCGGGGCGCTGGCTTCTGCGTGGGCTATTCTGTTGTTCATGCCAATGATTGAAATGCCGCGCTATCCATTCGTGGCCTTCATGATTGCCACGGCGCTGATACTGGTGAATATGATGTACAGCTATGTATGCCGCCGCAATGGGTTAGCTTCTGCGTGGCTGTGCCAGATCACGGTCAACCTGTTGATTTTGTTTATTCCCTACTTGAGCAGTTGATCAGGGCGCATAGGTTTGAATGCGCTGTTCTGGCAGGCGGCGCGATAAACGTTCACGCGCAGCAGCAGCATAGGCTGTAACTTCGCGTTCGTTGATCGTCAGCAGTTGGCGATCACGCATAACCACACGGCCATTCACTAACACCGTGCGTACGTCTGCCGTCTCCATGTTATAGACCAGATTGGCCGCAACATTGTGAACCGGTTGATGATGCAGTCCTGAAAGATCGATCAGGGCAATATCCGCGAGATAGCCCGGCGCCAGCGTGCCGATCTCATTTTCCATACCCAGCGCCTTTGCACTGCCCCGCGTGGCGATATACAGCGTTTCTGAAAGCGATAAGGCTTCAGCTTCGCGGGTGATCTCCTTTTGCGCCAGCGCCATGATCCGCAGCACTTCCCAGAGATTCATCGTGTTGTTACTCACCGCACCATCAGTGCCGATACCCACCGGCACGCCAGCCGCGCGCAAATCCACCACCGGCGCAATATCCATCGCCAGCTTCATATACGTTTTCGGGCAGTGGGCCACCGACGCGCCATATTTAGCCAACAAGGTAATGTCTTCGGGGGTAGCGCCGCAAGCATGGGCAACAATCGTCGGGCGATCAAGAATGCCGGTTGCTTCCAGCACCTGAATTGGGGTCTTGCCGCTTTTTGCGAGACTCATGCGGGTTTGCTCATGATTTTCAGAAGCGTGGATATGGACGCCAGTATTCAAGCTGGTTGCCAGATCTGCGCACATCCGCAGGAAATCATCGCTGCATGTATAGGGCGCATGCGGCGCGATGATAGTTTGAATGCGCCCATCGGCTGCATTCTGCCAATCTTCGACAAATGCCGCCGAATGCTCTAGAAGATCAGTGCCGCCGCTGCTGAACACCGCCCACCCAAGTAGAGCGCGGGTTCCAGCATCTTCTACCGCCTTTGCTGCCTGATGCATATGGAAATAATGGTCGTTTACGGTGGTTACCCCGGCGCGCAGCATCTCCGCAATGCCGAGAGTCATTCCCCAATAAACATCTTCCTCAATCAGGTTATTTTCCAGCGGCCAGATATACTCATTGAACCATGCGGCCAGCGGCACATCTTCCGCCAGCCCGCGAAACAGTACCATCGGTGTATGCGCATGGGTATTGATCAGGCCGGGCATCGCCAGCAGCCCCTCAGCTTGAAGGGTTTCATCGAAGCGCCCCGGATTAGCCTGACCGGAAGGCAAAATGGCCTCTATATGCATGCCATCAATCAGGATATCGCGGGCTGGCTGAATTTCAACGGTCGCCGCATCTGGCACAGATAACACATCGCAGTTCTGAATCAGGATTCGAGGCATGTTCTATCGGCTCCAGCGGGCAGCAGTTAAAAACCTCAAGGTATATGATGGATAAATATATCGCTGTTTGGCTTAAAATCTTAATAAACGGCGTTGTTATGTGCTTAGCTTCATTGCTACGGGATGGATTTAACGCAATAATCATACTTAAGGTAATTCCCCTAAAATACGCATTTCAACCTCAGCTTACATTTCAAGGAACGTGAATGGCAGCCAGTGAACAAGTGCCGCGCATTATCGGGCGGCGTTATCAAGTTATCCGCGAAATTGGCGCGGGCAATATGGGCGCGGTCTTTGAAGCAGTAGATCGGCTTAATGGGCAATACGTGGCAGTCAAGCAGATGCGGTTTTCAGCGGATCAGCTTGAGTACGGCTCGC
>DAOTUZ010000212.1:0-15994 GCA_034437295.1 Anaerolineae bacterium
GCTGGCGGAACTGTGCTGAACGCTATCGCTAAACATATTCCTACGATGATTGGCGGCGATGCCGATCTTGCTGGAAGCACCAAGACCCTGATTAAGGGGGAAGGCAACACTGGTCCCAATCATCCTACTGCCCGTAATGTGCGTTACGGCGTTCGTGAACATGCGATGGGTTCTATCACCAACGGGCTGGCGCTGCATGGTGGCATCATGAAACCCTATACCGCCACTTTCCTGACTTTCAGCGATTATATGCGCCCTGCGATTCGGCTTGCGGCACTTTCTGAGCTTGCGCCAGTATTCATCTTCACCCACGACAGCATCGGCTTGGGGGAAGATGGCCCCACGCACCAGCCGGTTGAACATTTCATGGCGCTGCGGGTGATTCCTCACCTGTATTTCTTCCGCCCCGCTGATGCGAATGAGACGGCGGCGGCGTGGCGAACGGTGATGACGCTGAATCATCCGGCGGCCTTCGCTTTGTCGCGGCAGGATTTGCCGGTCTTAACGGGTGAAGAAATTGGCGGTGTTGAGGCGATTCATGCCGGTGTCGCGCGCGGTGGTTATGTGTTGGCTGGGGCGCAAGGCACACCCGATGTGATCTTAATGGGAACCGGCAGCGAAATCTCCATCGCCTACGAAGCCTATGAAATTTTGAAGTCAGAAGGCATCAATGCCCGTCTGGTTTCGCTGCCCTGCTGGGCGCTATTTGACCAGCAGGATGCCGCCTATCGTGAAAGTGTTCTGCCGTCATCGGTTGAAGCGCGGGTTAGCATCGAGGCCGGCGTTACCTTGGGTTGGGGACATTATGTTTGGGGCGGCATCGCCATTGGCGTGGATAAATTTGGCGCCAGCGCACCCTATCAGCGCATTTATGAGGAGTATGGGCTGACGGCGGCGCATATGGTTGCGGCAGCAAAGCAGCAGTTAGGCGTTTGAAGGGGCAGTCTAAAGGTTAAACTGTAATTAGCGCAGGGCGGTTAGCCGCCCTGTTCGCTACAATAGGCGCTAAGTTTTTAGGTATGAGTATTTTTTAGGAGTTATTTTCATGGCTGGAAATCCTCCGGTCGATGTGCAGCGTTTCGGGCAAAGCATTTGGTACGATAATATTCACCGTTCGCTGCTGAAAAATGGTGAATTGCAGCGACTTATCGATCACTGCGGCGTTTTGGGCATCACCTCCAACCCCACTATTTTTCAAACGGCGATCAGCAGCTCTGATGCCTACAATGATGCCATTGCCTCAATGCTGGATTTAGATGCTGAGGCTATCTATGAACAGCTTGCGCTGGAGGATGTTCGTTCGGCGCTGGATATGCTGCGCCCGATCTATGATCGCACCGGCGGGCGTGATGGCTATGTTAGCCTTGAGGTATCCCCGCTGATCGCCCATGACTCTGCGACGACGGTTGCCGAAGCGAAACGGTTGTTCGCGGCATTAGGCAGGCCTAACGCCATGATCAAAATCCCTGCGACAGAGGCCGGAATCCCCGCCATTGAAGAAGCGATTGCCGCTGGTATCAACATCAATGTGACACTGATCTTTGGGTTGGAAAATTACCATGAGGTTGCTGAGGCTTATATTTGCGGGCTGGAGCGCCGGCGCGCGGCAGGCGAAGATGTGACGGGGATTGCTTCTGTCGCCAGCTTCTTCTTAAGCCGTATTGACACCATGGTTGATAAGATGCTGGACAATAACATTCGCGCGGCTCAGGGGCGTGATATAGCGCGAGTGGCATTAAACAATAAGCTCAAGGGTAAGACTGCCATTGCCAGCGCCAAAGCGGCTTATGCGTATTTTAGATCGGTGTTCTATGGCGAACGATTTGCCGCCCTCAAAGCTGATGGCGCAATGCTTCAGCAGTTGTTATGGGCCAGTACCGGCACGAAAAACCCGGCTTACCCCGATACGTTCTATGTAGAAAATCTCATCGGGCGGGACACAATCAATACGCTGCCGCCGAAAACCCTTGCCGCGTTCAAAGATCATGGTCTTGCTGCGGCGACGCTGGAAGAAAATATTGGTGATGCGAAAATAACGCTGGATACGCTGGCAGAGGTCGGGATCGATCTGGCGCAAATTACCGCGCGTTTACAGCAGGATGGCGTAGAAGCCTTCGTTGAATCGTTTAGCGCGTTGATTGAGCAAATTGAAGCCCGTCGTAATGTGCTGCAAACAGGCGTAATTCGCGAGCAGGAAAATGTGATCAGCGGGCATCATGCCGACGTTGAATCTGCGATCCACGATCTCGAATCTGAGCATACGAATGCCCGACTTTGGAATCGCGATGGCACGCTCTGGCGAGATCATCCCGTTGTTTCGAGCAAGATTGCTGGCGCATTGGGCTGGCTAGACCCCCTTTCCCCGATTGATTTTGCGCGGTTGCAGCAGTTGAGCGCGGCGGTCAAAGATCATTTTAAGGCCGTTGTGTGGATGGGGATGGGGGGCAGCGCCCAACCGGCGGCTGTCTACTCGCAGGCGTTCGGGGTTCAACCGGATTTCCCCGCATTTTATTTGCTCAACACAACCGATCCTGATGAAATTGCGCATGTTGAAGCAGCAGTAGACCCTAAACACACGTTGTTTGTGGCTGCAAGTAAGTCTGGCGCAACCTTTGAGACGCTGGCGCTGTTTCGCTATTTCTATGAGAAGACAGGGCAGGATGGCAGCCAGTTTGTCGCGGTGACTACCGCTAATTCACCGTTGGATCAAATTGCGCAGGCCAGCAATTTCCGTGAAGTATTCCATGAATCGCCGGATAGCCTTGGCAGCTACAGCGCATTAGGATACGTTGGGTGGGTGCCTGCTGCGCTGCTTGGTATAAACTTGGAGCGCCTGCGCACCAGCGTTGAACGGATGTTGAAGGCCAGCAGCGCGCAGATTATCGCCGCTTCCCACCCCGGCATTTCGCTGGGCGCGGTGTTGGGCGCTGTGAGTGCCGCAGGGCAGGATAAGCTCACGGTGTTCACCAGTCCCTCTATCGCCGCATTTACCCCATGGGTTGAGCATTTAATCGCTGAAAGTACCGGTAAAGAAGGCCGCAGTATTTTACCGGTCACGGGTGGAACAGTGGGCAAGCCCCATGATTACTCAACGGATCGCCTGTTCATCTATATTCGCGTTGAAGATGACGACAATACCGATCTGGATGGCGAGATTATGGCGATGCAGGGGGCGGGGCATCCCGTCATCACCCTTCGCCTGCGCGATGAATACGCGCTTCCCGGTGAATTTTTCCGCTGGATGTATGCGGCTGTGATTGCAGCAAAGCTGTTTCAGGTGAACCCATTTGATTCACCTAATATCAATGAAGGGCGACAAATCTTTGAGCGCCTGCTTGAAGATTTACGGCGGCAGGGAACACTTCCCGCGCAAACCCCGCTGGTGGCCGATTCGCCGATTTCGCTGTTTGCTTCGCCCCAGTTTTCGTCGGTGCTGCGCGATCTGGCCGTGGATCAGGGTTTTGATGCAAAGACCGCCGTTGGTTTGCTGGCCGCGCAGCTTAACGCCACGACCGCCGGCGATTTCTTTGCCATCTTAACCTACTTGCCGCCGACGGATTTGCTGCGAACCGCGCAAGAGGATGTGCGCCGCCGCCTGCGCCATTCAACCCGCCGAGCGATTGCATTGAGCTATGGGCCGGAATATCTACATAACACCGGGCAGTTATATAAGGGCAGCGGAAAGAACGGTGTGTTTATCGTCATCACCGCTGATAATGCCAGCCATCTATCCGTACCCGGAGAACCGTTTAGTTTTAGCGATGCGCATCTTGCGCTTGCGCTGTCTGATGTTGAGGCGCTGCAATCGCAGGGATACCGCGTGCTTCGCCTGCATGGCACTACCCCTGAAGCGGCGATCAAGCTGTTGAGTGACGCCGTAAATGTGGTCATGAAACGGCGAGCCTAGCAGTCGCAAAACCGTGTTCAATTGCGCATAAATATTTCGTCAGAATTAAGTGCGAGCTGTTTACAAGCTGGCACTCTTGGCGTATGATTGCTAATTGGTGATTTCGATCACGATGATCTTTTTGAGGTAGGGGAATATGCCAGTTTATACGTACCGTCGCGAAGATGGGACGACATTTGATTACCGCCAGAAATTTAGTGATGCTTCGCTGACGGTTGATCCTGAAACGGGAGAGCCAGTGACTCGCATTGTGCAGGCGGCTGGCATCATTTTCAAAGGCAGTGGTTTCTATATTAATGATAGTAAGGGCGCTTCAAAAACCAGCGCAACTGCCCCTGTGGCGCACAAGAACGGCGCGAAAGACAGTAAAGAAACGAAGGACAGCAAAGAAACTAAAGCTGAGCCTGCCCCAGTGAAAGAAAAAACACCCGCGCCGGCCAGCACAAACACATCATCGGCTGCCGCTGACTAAATTGGTCTGCTTAAAAATGTGAATGGGAAAGCTTAGCTTTCCCGTTTTTGATTCCCTTGAATTTTCAGGCTAATTGCTCAACTGCTTGATAGCTTCAGCCGCCGCTTCTTGTACCATCGCGCTTTCATCATCTAAGGCATTCGTCAGCGAATCAACTACCATCTGATCCCCAATTTCCCCTAATGCCACGGCGGAAGCGCGCCGCACCCACTCATTGCCATCGGTCAGCCCCTTTACCAGCGCAGTGATGGCCTGTGGTTCACCAATCCGCCCCAGCGCTTCTGCTGCCACTTCACGCGCTGCGCTTTCGGTTGGCAGTGTTTCCAGCGCGATTATAAGTGCCGGTACGGCGCGCACATCACCCATCCAACCCAGCGCATCAGCCGCCGCGCTCTGCATCAGTTCGGTGTCTTCTCTGAGCGTGGTGATCAAGCTTTCTACGGCGCGCCTATCACCTGTGCGGCCAAGAAGATGCAGCAGATACACCGTTTGATATGGATCGAAGTGTTCTTGCTCAAGGGCGTTTGTTAATTTATCGGCAGTTTCGGTATCCCCGCGCTGGACGATGTTGAGTAATCCAGCGCGTAGGCGTAGGCCGACATTTAACTTCAGTACGCCCCATAAACGGCTTTGAGGGTTGTTGAGTAACGCCGCAACCATAGCGGGCGCGGCGGCGGTTGAACCGATCTTCACCAGTGCTGAGAATGCCGCATACTGTAATTTTGCATCATCATCCTGTAGGCAGCGCAGCAGCGCATCTACTGCCGCCGGATCGCGCAAATCACCCAATACCTTTGCAGCTTCGGAACGAGCAGCGCTATCCCCATGGGTTAGGGCTTCTAAATATTGTTCAATCATAATCGTCTCACGTTAATTCCCGGAAATTAGCTCATCTGAATCGAGCAAAATGGTGACTGGCCCATCATTGAAAATTTCGACACGCATATTTGCGCCAAAAATGCCCGTCTCTACCCGCTGAATCCCTTCAGTTTTTAGCGCGGCGGCGAAGGCATCCACCAATGGCGCGGCGGTATCAGGCAGCGCGGCATGGATGAAACTTGGACGTCGGCCTTTACGGGAATCGGCATACAGCGTAAACTGCGAAACGACCAGAACCCCTGCTCCAATCTCTAATGCAGATAGGTTCATTTTGCCTTGTTGATCTTCAAAGACGCGAAGATGGGCTGTTTTTCGCGCCAGTGACTCGGCTTGCGCAAGGGTATCGGAATGGGTAATGCCTACAAGCGCCACGAAGCCTTGTTCGATGCTGCCAACGACATTTTCTTCGATAAGCACGCGGCCCTGAGTGACCCGTTGAAGTAGAATGCGCATAGATGTACAGCCTTCATCTGCTAGGATAGCGCGGATCATACGAGAGCCGATGAATTAGATCAACCTGACGCCGTTTTGCACAGGCCATCTGCTGACGTACAATAAGGCGCTAATATGCGAGACATTCTTTCACAGCTTATGAAGTAGACGTAATTCTCTTTATGTCTATCGCGATTGATTGAGACCAGTTAATGGCTGAAGGCTTATTCGATAACCGTTATCGCTATGACTACATCTATCCGCGGGGGCGCAGTGGTGAAACCCTACGCGCGGTGGATATAAATGAAAATGATCGCCTCGTTGTCATCAAGCGCCCCGCGCCGCAAGACGCGCCACCCATTCGCGCCGGGCAGGAAGTGAGTATCCTTGCTGAGCGCAGGGCGTTACAGAAGCTTGCAGGGCAGCCTGCCTTAACTGCGCTGCTGGGCAGTGGTCAATTCAACGTGGGTGGTGTCGCACACCAGTACATCGTCATCGAACGCGCCGAAGGCTATATTGTCGAAGACCTTGTGATCGAACTGGCATCAGCAGGTGAGCGCATGCCAGAGCTGGAAATGCTGGTAGTGATTGACCGGCTGCTTGAACTTCTCGAAGCTGCCCATATAAACGATATTGTTTATAACGATGTTGATGCTAAGCATCTTTTCTGGAATCGCGATCAGTATCGTCTGAAAGTGATTGACTGGGGCAACGCTGTCTTTTTGGAAGGTGAGGAGAGTACGCCGCAGGGCGTTAGCCGTCTTTCGGACATCTATCAATTAGGCGAACTGTTGTATTTCATTGTGACTGGCGGCGGGCGGGTGGAAGTGCCGCGAAATATGAACGCTGCCGATGATTTTCGGCTCAATTTTAGCGAGGATACTGAACGTCTGCATTCGCGTTTACAGGCGATTATCAGCCGCGCCGTGCATCCGAATCCGCGCTACCGCTATCAGTCTATTTCCGAACTGCGCAAAGACCTATCCGATTATCGTACCCCGGTGGAGCGTGATCGCGGCGCGATCTTGAACCGCATCACCGAGCGTATGCGCCGTGAATTAAGCCGTGATGAGCTTCTGGCGCAGTTGCGCACGTTGGAACCGGTGCGTCTTGCCGATCCCGGTTTTCCACAGGTGCGCCAGATTGAGATGGAGATTGAATCCCGCCTTTCCGATCTGCAGGTCTCTGCCGATCTGGACGCCGCGCGGATTTATCTCGAAAGTGGCAACTGGTCGCGCGCGCTTATCGTTCTTGACGAACTCCGTCCCCGCGCGCGGGGTGAAACCGCAACGCTGATTAATTTGCTTTTAGATTGGACGACACTTTCCAGTGAAACCCCAATTTCATCGGCGGTTCCACGCGCTGCCGTGCAGGAAGCTGTCTCGTTGATGTTTGAAGACGATGCCGCCGAAGCTGCGCGTATTCTCGTGACTCAAACCGAAGGCGATGACCGCGCTTTAGCCTTCCAATGGCTTCTGGCAGAGCGAATCTCTGCACACATCCCGGAAATAATGCTGCTGCGCCCGAACCTGTACCGTTTACAGGTGGCGCTAGCCGAGCTTTCGCATGATGGACTGCCTGTCGGTGAACCTCGCGCCTTGCTTAATGAAATCAATGCTTCACTCGATCAATTGACTGGCTCTACCAGTAACACCGTGATTGAACTTCGTGACGGTTTCCGCCTAGTGGTAGAACAGCTCAAAACGCTGGAACAGATGCTTGAGGTTTCCAATAGTAGTTATCACCTGCCAAATAAACTGCTGCCAATCACCGCGCTTACAAGAGCAATTAACGCGGCGATGGCTCTGGCAGACAACATGCACGTGATTGGCAAACAAGCGATCTCTAGCCCACGTGAAGCGCTTGGCGCTGTCGATCATTCTCGCCAGATCGTGCCTGCTGCCCCGGCATGGGACGCAGTGGCGCATGAATTGGACGGTCTGTATCAGGTGCTCAGCGGTATGGAGACCTACATTCCCGCAGCCGATGGGCTGGATATTTCCGAATGGTTACAAGGCGCTCACGCTGCCCTCGAACCATTTAACGCCGGGCTGTTCGATGAAAGCCTTGCTGGCATGGTAAGCCGCCTAGGGCAGGCGCAGTCGCACTGGGAACAATATGAGGTGGCGGTGGTGCATGGCCGCAAGGGTGATTGTGTCGCGCTTCTGCAATCATTGGAAGAGTCGCTGCGGCGGATTGCGCCTGCGCTTGCGTCGTGGTTGGGGCAGCTGCGGTCAGTAGTACGTAATACCGGCTACGTTGAACGCAACGCGCTTTTTGGAGCTTTAGGCCGCGCGCTTGCTGATGGCTGGGAAAATTTTGACCATGGCCGGCTGCCGGATGCCGAGCGGTTGGGCATACAGGCCGCAGAGGCTGCGCGAACTGAAAGCGAGCGAATCGCCGCACAGCGCCTGCGCGAACTTTCTAAGCACATGCGCGAGTGGGTAGAGCGGGGCGGCATCACTGATCTGCGCCGTACACAGGAAACCTTGACCGCAGTTGAACTGCTTTATTCGCCTGATGAGATTGGCCTGCGAGATAATTTTGCCGCGCAAATGCCCAGCAAAGAGATTTATCTCAAATCTATGAATAAAGGGTTGGCCGAGCCGCTGGCCGAGTTGGGAACTGCGCCTGTGCGCATTTTCTTCGCCAATGTTGTCCTTTATGGCGCGCTGGATGCCCGCGAAAATCGCATGGACGATGCCCTATTCTGGCGAGATGCTGCTGCGCGCTTATTGGGCGATTCTGGTGCGCGGCATACTGCCGTTCGCGCGTTAGAAGAATATGTTCAGCAGCGGCGCGATCTTGAGGACGCGCAAACTCTCATTTCGACGGTCAATTCGTCATCTGTTTTGCAAAACCTCGAAAAGACGCGGCGCTCACTTGAAGAGAATGCACAGTCAAAATTGATGTCGCCGGCTGTTCACAGCTTGCGTGAAGTGGAAGCTGCTGTGCGCGATTGGGCGGATGGCGAATTTCGCGCCGCTGGAAATAAACTTGAAAATGCCGTTAAGTCAGTAGATGAAATTGAGCAGTCAGCGCAAATCACGCTGACCCCATATCGCGCGTGGTTGATGAATTTGCTGATGGTTTCGGCTGAATTACATTCCAGCGCCCGAAAGCTTGCGCAAATGGTGGAGCGTCTGCCCGCCCATCCAACAGATGAGCTTTTGCAGGCGCATCTCTTTCTTGAAGAGACGACGGTGCGAGTGCTTGGTGAGCAGTACGCTGTCACGCTGCGTCAGTGGCGTGAAATGTATGAGATGTTTTCGGGTGTCTTTACTGATCGTAGCCTGCGTCGAAGCTCCAAGCTGAACCGCCTGAACGATTTTTTTCGGGCGATGTTTATTGATCGGCATCCTGCATATCCGTTGTATCAACATTGGTATGCGTTAACCGAGCAAACGCCGGAGTTCCCGGCGCCGCCCACCTCTGAGCCGATCCCTCGTATCTCTGAAACGGATGATTTTGTAGAGGCGCCAGCCCCTGTATCAGAGACGCTGCCGCCGCTTTACTCGCGCTCACGTCGCCGCTCTAGCCGCCGGATTGTTATGATCGGCTTGCTGGTCGGAATAGTGCTGATTGCTGCGGCGCTGGTGTTATCTAATAATCAACCTGACGGTGTAGATATTCCACTCCCACGCACGGTAGAAATTGCTGCGACGGATGGGCAAATCGCGCTGGTCGGCATACCTGAAATAACAGTTGAGATCACGCCTGAACATATGCTAACTGGAGAAGCGACTGCTGCTCCAACGCGCCTGCCTACCGGGGTTGGTTTGAACTTGACATCAATACCTGTGCTGGCAACCATTGGCGAGCGTCAAACTGAAACGGTTGCGCCGACGCGAACCCCCTCACAAACGCCAACTACATCGAATACGCCCAGCCCCACACCATCGGCTACCTTTACCGTGACGAACACTTATACGCCTACATTGACGCCATCGCCTACGCTGCCGCCCGGCGGGCTTCGTGGAACGCAGAATTTACTCGCCTTGAGCGCAGAACAGCGCCTGTTTGATGAAAATATTTTCTCTCAAAACTTTGAAGATGAGTCATGGCGGCTTGGCAGCGGTTCCTCGCAGGGCGGAGGTACTTTGACGGTTGCTCCCTCTGCATCTATGTTGAATGAAATCTTTGGCGGGGACGCCTCAAGCAGAATTTCACAGATGGAGGCCGCTTTAGTTCTGCAATCTTATAATCCGCCGCTGCTATTGGATGGTGATGTTTTTTATGGTGTGCTGCTGCGCAGCGCTGACGATCCTGATCAAGCTGTAGGCGTGCAAATCGATCTGACTTCGCCAGAAATTATGCGTATCAGCCAGTATGCAAATGGCATCACTACGCCCGTTAGTCAACGCGCTGTCCCGAACGGCCCGCTGCGTATTCGCCTGACTCGTAATCTGAACGATGATACCGTAAGCGTGTTTATCAACGATCAGCCGTTAGGCCAAGTGATTCCCTTCGTTGATCGAGATACACCGGTTGAACCTGTGTTATTTGTGCATGATGGCGGCGTGATCCTGTACGTCAACGACTGGAGTATGACTTTACGTTAACGATTCATGAATCATCATGAGTGAAATTCGGCGTGAAGTGGCGAAGAATAAAGAAATTTAATGCAATAACAATGTTACACTCAGTTTATAAACGTACGAATAAGCCAGCAAACGTCAACGATGCCCCAAAGCTCTCTGCCGGCTGCGCACGTCAACCTGACTATTCCACGGTTGCTGATCGTTGACGATGACCCCGGAAGCTTAACGCTTTTCGCCCGCGCATTAGGCCGCGACTGTGAAGTTACGACCGCCAGCAGCGGAGAAGCCGCGCTCGATCTCCTTCGGACGTGTCTATTCGATGTGGTTCTCCTCGATATTATGATGCCCGGTAGTACCGGAATGGATGTTCTGCAAACTATTCGCAGTTCCGAAGCATTAGCTGATCTGCCGGTCATCCTCATTTCCGGGCGGCAGGACAGTCAAGATGTGGTACATGGGCTTCAGCGTGGCGCCAATGATTACATCTCCAAACCAGTGAATCTCGCCGTCCTGAAAGCGCGAGTACACAATCAGCTTGCATTAAAGCAGCTTAATGACGCCTACAAGTCGAAAATTGAAGAGCTGCACGAAGCGAAAGAAATGCAGGAACGCTTTTTGCGAATTGTTTCGCATGATTTGAAAGGGCCGTTGACCAACTTGCGCATGGCGCAATATCTGCTGCGCGAAATTGCAGGGGATCGGCCTCAGGTTTCCTCGATTCTAGATAATATTGATACGACCTTGAATGATATGCATGAGTTGATACGCATTTTTCTGGATGCTTCTGCCTATCAACCGACCCGGCTCACACCAACCCTGCAAACATTTGACGCTTCACAGGTTCTCCATAAAGTCGTGGAGCAGTATTCACTAGCGGCAAATAACAAGGGGACACAAATCCAGTACGATAATTCACCGCTGCCTGTTTATGCCGATCCACGATTTTTCTCGCAAATTGCCAGCAACCTGATCAGCAATGCGATTAAGTATGGCCCTGTGCGTTCAACCGTAACGGTATGGTGCGAATTAAAAGATGAATTCGCGCAGTTATGTGTTGCCGATCAGGGGCCGGGCATACCGGCGTCTGAGCGGGGCCGCCTGTTCCAGATGTTTAGCCGCCTAAGTACGAGGCCAACGGCGGGAGAAAACAGCTCCGGCTTAGGTTTGTGGATCGTGAAGATGTTGGCTGAAGCACAGGGGGGTACCGTCGGTGTAGATTGCCCGCCAGAGGGCGGTTCCATCTTCTATGCCAGAGTGTTGCGCGAGGCATAAAACAAGACGCCCTGTAGCGCATATCTATTTTCCGCCGGTATCATGATCGATTGGCGGCGGTACATCTACCCAAACAGGTGTAGGCGTGATCGTATCTGCTGGGCGAGGGCCTGCGTCTTCAACATCGCTGTTTGAGACGCGGTTGATCGGCACAATAGTCATATCGTGGTCGCATAGAATCTGGCAGCTTAAGCGTACTTCACCAAGCAGCCCCCGCGCTTCCAACCGTTCTTTTTCGGCTTCAGTCATGCGGGTTGGCTCGCCACGAATAAACTGAACCCGGCAGGTGGTGCATTTTGCATTCCCCCCGCAGCGATGCAGAATATCAATCCCATTGTCTTCAAGCGCCAGTACCAGCCGCCTACTTTCAGACACGCGAAAACTGCCATCATCTTTGAGTGTAATTTCCGGCATTTAGCAGAATCTCTTTTTTGATAAGTCAGGATGTCATGGTTGTGCGTTTAAGAAACAGCGCTGTGCGTGTCACCTCAATGACCACTTCGCCATGCTGGTTGCGCCCGGTATGCTTGATCGTCACAATGCCGGCTTCTGGCCTTGAGCGGCTGTCCCGTTTGGAGACCACTTCGCTTTCTACGTACACCGTATCGCCATGAAACACTGGGCGCGGGTGGGTGATATGTTCATAAGAGAGATTGCCGATAATTGTTCCCTGTGTCAAATCATTGACGCTGATTCCAACGACTACTCCCAGTGTGAAAATGCCATTCACGATGCGCTGTCCAAATTCAGTTTTTACCGCAAAATCCTCGTTTAAATGTAAGGGTTGGTTGTTCATCGTCAATGTGCTGAATAGCACGTTATCGGTTTCGGTAATCGTCCGCCCAATTTCGTGCTTATAAACGGCGCCAATGACAAGATCCTCAAAGTATTTTCCAGCCATGCCGTACCCCGCTATGGAAAGCCAAATGACCGTGCGCGTCAGGTTGGATTGTATCGCCTGTGGAATGAATCACGAAACTGCCTGATATGAGGGGGGCATATCAGGCAGTTCGTGGGGAAAGGGCACAGGATTCAATGTCCTACGCCTAAGAGCCTATCCGTTGAATTTACAGTAAATCGCGGTCTTATCTTTACAATACCCGTTTGCATAGACAGGCTCACTATCTTAAATTTAACGGGCTGCCCTGAATTTACGGTTAAGCGCAAATAAGCAGTAGATGAGAGGCGCGATGGTTTGGCAAATAGTAAATGTGCGATCTTACGCTCCCGGCACACCAATAGGCGCAACGCCCTCCATGGTGGCCGCCGGATCGCCACCCTGCGGCGTCGCTTGCGCGCACATCATCTCAGCTTGGCTCAACTTGCTGCTGGCTTCACCGCCGCCGCTTAAACGCAGCGCGTTCTGATATTGCGCCACTGCCGGGCAGTAACCGTAATTCGGGTCAAAAGCCAGTGCATCGCCGTAGCCAATATACTGCCGGTACAGCAAATCTACTGCCTGCTGGTAGTAGCGCCCCTGCCCAAATGCCAGCAGTTGTTCCAGCGCTCTGATCGCCTGCGGGAAGCTGATGCCGATGTTGCTCATTGCGTTCAAATAGACTTCGCCAACGGTACGTTCGTAACCAAGCTCGCCCGTCGGAATACCCAGCGCCTCCATTTGCCCAACGATTCGGCTGCCTGCCGCGGGCTGCATGGCGTTGTAGTAGTTGCGCGCTTGTGCTGCTAACGAATCGCCCAGAATTGTGCGTATGGTCACACTCTCGAAACCCGGATCGATTGCATTGATGGCTTCAGCAAGTTCGGCTGCATCGTTGTAATTGCCGCTGGCGTATGCTGCCTGTGCTTCGCCTAGCAGCGCCGCCAGATCATAAGCTGCGCCGGGTGTTGGTGAAGGCTGTGCTGGATCAAGAGTTGAGGTAGGTGGTGGAGTTTCTGTTGCGGTAGCTGTTTGGGTTGCGGTAGCTGTCGCTGTCGGCTGGTTGGTCATATATAACGCGGTAGCTGTTTGCGCATATTCGCCAATGCCGGGGATGCCGGGCGTAATTGTCGCTAGAAATTGCAACCGCGCATTCAATAACACCAGATTGCCGGTGGCAACATCGTTGGGAATACGAGAAATTTGATCGCTAATAGCTGCATTTTGCGTGGCCGTCTCGTTTACGCCAGCTTGCCGCTGCCCGCTAACCCATCCTGCTGCCCCGGAAAGGGCAACGATCATCAGTGAGAAAAAAACTAGCACCGCAAAAATTAGCGTGGTTATGCCGCAGCCACCTTTTTCCTGCCTTTGCAGAAATGGCGGATCGTCGTCATCCGGCATGATTTCCTTCGCCGCCGAAATTGGACGATCATCATACGGCGTGCGCGGTGAGGTATCGTCCAGCATATTTTCAGGTTCAATCATCGCAAAATCATCGTGATTATGAGCAAATTTATCCGGCTGATTATACAGGCGGCAGCGAAAGCCTGTACAGCGCCGCTTCCCCTACGGCATCACCCTGAAACGAGCATCCCCGCCGCCCGTTCAATCACAATTTCGGCAACTTGCGTTTTGCTCATCAGGTCAAGCTGCTCATCGCCATCTTTGGTGAGCAGTGTCACGCGGTTGGTATCTACGCTGAAACCGGCATCGCTGGCGCTAATATCATTCGCAACCAGCAGGTCTACGCCTTTTCGTTCTAGCTTCGTGCGGGCGTTTGCCAGTAAATTTTCACTCTCAGCCGCAAACCCGATCACGGTACGCGGAAATCCACTTTTCTGACGTGCCACTTTCACCGCTTCCAGAATATCCTCGTTATGTATCAAGGAGAGCGAAAGGCTGTCCACATTGGCTGCTGCCTTTTTGATCTTCTGATCGGCAGTTGTCTGTGGTCGGAAGTCGGCTACTGCCGCTGCCATAATCAGCAAATCTGCGTCGGCGCTGGCGGTCATTACCGCATCCAGCAGGCCGCGCATGGTTTCAATAGGGATAATTTTCGCGCCATAAGGCGGCGGCAGGTGAACCGAGCTGATCAGCGTCACTTCCGCGCCTGCGTCCAGCGCAGCCTGCGCCAGCGCATACCCCTGCTTGCCGCTGGAGCGATTGCCAATATAGCGCACCGGATCAATCGGTTCGCGGGTTCCGCCGGCAGTGACCACGACCCGTTTGCCTGCCAGACTCCCGTTTTTGCTAAATGCCCGCCTGATCGCGCCGATGATCGTACCCGTTTCTGGCAGGCGTCCACGTCCGCTAAGCCCGCTGGCAAAGCGGCCTTCTTCCGGATCGATGATGATCGCCCCCCGCCGCCTTAGCTTTTCGACATTTTCCTGTGTGGCAGGGTGTTCATACATGCCGCCATCCATCGCCGGGGCAATCACCAGCGGGCAGCGCGCCCCCAGCGCCGTAATCGCCACCAGATCGCTGGCGAAACCACCGGCCAGCCGCGCTAGCGTATCCGCGGTTGCCGGGGCAATCACCACCAGATCGGCGGCTTCAGCCAACCCCACATGGGCGATATGGGTGGCTAATCCCAACGTGTTTGCTGCCCATAGATCGGTGTAAACCGGGCGCCCCGTGATCGCTTGAAATGTAAGCGGTGTCACAAATTTTTGCGCGGATTCCGTCATGATCGTATTGACTTCCGCGCCGTTCTGGGTCAGCTTGCTGGCAAGGTCTACCGCTTTATAGGCGGCTACGCTGCCAGTAACGCCAAGCACCACCCGTTTGTTCCTAATCAGCGCAATCGCTTCCACGCTCATGTTCTATTCCCATTGCACCGACAAACCACATTCGCACAGTATACTATTAGCCAGTATGTAAATGAACAGAATGCCATTTTGTGGAGTGAAAAAGATGACATTTCGTGAAGATGCTTTAGCCGGGCAGCATATTGTGATCAGCGGTGGTGCTGGCGCTATCGGCGTAGCGGTAACTAAAGCGTTGAGCGATCACGGTGCGCGAGTGACCGTGAATGACATCCTGCCACCCGAAGAAGCAGTTGCCCGTTTAGCAGCGGCTGGTGTTCTGAAAGATCGTATTCAGTACATACGGGCTGACCTGACGAATCATGAGAACATAGATCAACTGCTGGAACAGGCGCGGGTAAATTTTGGCCCCACACATACCATATGCTGCCATGCAGGCATGGTACAGGCCGCACCGATTATCGAATTTAACGATGCCCTATGGGATCAAATTATGGACGTGAACCTGAAAGCCGCCTATTTATTGGCGAAAGCTGGTGCGCGAGCTATGTTGGGTGACGGTTTGAGAGGTCAGATCATCTTCACCACGTCATGGGTCGGTGCTGTGCCGTGGCCGGATATTGCTGCCTACAGCGCCAGCAAAGCCGCCATGAACATGCTCATGCGCTCTTTTGCCCGTGAGCTTGCGGCGCAAGGCATCCGCGCAAATGCTGTTGCCCCCGGCATCGTTGGCGCGGGCATGGCGCTGCGCCAGTGGGAAACTGAACCCGATTATCGCGCCCGTGCGAGTAAGGCGATCCCGCTAGGCTATTTACAGCCCGTTGAATCAGTCGCAGATGCCTTTCTATT